>JAGWRA010000274.1 GCA_028876655.1 Acidobacteriota bacterium
GCCGGCGCCAGTCACGGCGGCGCCAGAGGCCACGACGCCCGCGGCCCCTCAGAGCGCGGCCGCGGGCGCGCCGGCCTCCACGCCCTGGCCGGCAGATCTGCCGCCGCTGCCGGTTGGCGACTATGCCATCCCGCGCCCGCCCGAGGTCGTGCGGGCCGTCTACCTGTTCGCCGCGCAGCATCCTGAAGTCCTGAAGTACGTCCCGTGCTACTGCGGCTGTAATCTCATGGGGCACACGGACAACGAGGACTGCTTCGTCGCCCACCGCGACGCGCAGGGGCACGTCGCCGAGTGGGAGACCCACGCCCTCACTTGAGGCATCTGTCTGGACGTCGCGCGTGACGCGATGCAGATGTACGATTCGGGGGCGTCGGTGAAGGACATCCGGGCGGCCATCGAGGCGAAGTACGACAAGCTCTACACGAACCGGACGCCCACGCCGCCGGTGCCGTCCAAGGAGCAGTGAGGGCGAGCCCGCGAACGGAGTGGAGCGAGCCGCAGTGCGAGCGCAACGCAGCGAACCGGGGGACGGGGCGGAACCCCGATTGAAGAAGGAAGCGTTCGCCCGCCTGTTCGAGGCCGTTCACGAGGGGGTCTACATCGGTGTCGTCGGTCCTGACGGCAGCGCCACCCTCGCGGCCAATCCCCACCTGAAGCTGATCTTCGGCTACGCTGCCGCCGTTCCCGACACCGAGATCCGCCCGTTCGATCCCGATCGGTTCGTCGATCCCCAGGCCCGACTGTCGTTCCTCGAACGGCTGGCGGCCGGCGGTGCCGTCACCGACTACCTGATGCGGCTGCGCCGCGCCGGCCAGACGCCTTTCTGGGTGGAAGTGACCGCGCAGGCGGCGCCGCCGGGTCCCGACGGCGCCGTCCGGATCGAGGCGCTCGTGCGCGACGTCAGCGAGCGGAAGCGCCTGGAGGACCAGACCCGCGACCTCTACCAGCAACTGCTGCAGGCCGAGAAGATGGCGGCACTGGGGCAGACGATTTCTGGCGTCGCGCACGAGCTGAACAACCCGCTCGCCACGATCCTCACGTGGGCCGAGCGCCTGGCTGCCCGCTCGGCGGACGACGTCGCGCGGCGCGGCCTCGACAACATCCTGCACGAGTCGCAGCGCGCCGCGCGCATCGTCCGCAACCTGCTGACCTTCGCACGCAAGCGCCAGTCGACGCGGTCGATGGTGGACCTCAACCAGGTCGTTCGCGAGACGCTGGCACTCCGCGCCTACGAACAGCGCGTCGCGAACATCGCCGTGATCGAGGCGCTGGCCGCGGGACTGCCGCAGGTCTTCGCCGACGGCCACCAGATCCAGCAGGTGCTGCTGAACCTGGTCATCAACGCGGAACAGGCCATGCTCTCGGCGAGCGGCCGCGGCACGCTCGTGGTCCGGACCTGGCACGACGCCGCCTCCGAGGCCGTCGTACTCGAGATCGGCGACGACGGCCCCGGCATTCCCGAGGACCTGCAGCCGAAGATCTTCGATCCGTTCTTCACGACGAAGGAGGTCGGCAAGGGGACCGGGCTGGGACTGACGGTCGCGTACGCGATCGTCGAGGAGCACGGCGGGCGGATTTCGCTGCGATCCGATCCGGGCGTCGGGACGTCGTTCCTGGTGGAACTGCCGGTCAGCGGCGTGCGCACGCCGGCGTCGGCAGGTCCGCGGAGCCAACCAGCCGCAGCCCCGGCCGTGAAGGGCGCCGCCGTCCTCGTCGTCGAGGACGAACCGGCGCTGGCCGCCGCCGTGGCCGACGCGCTGAGTGACGCGGGCTATGTCGTGGATCGGGCCGGTGACGGGGCCCAGGCGCTGGCGAAGGTCGCGGAGCGGGCGTACGACGTGGTGATCTGCGATCTGAAGATGCCGCGGGTCGACGGCATGGCCTTCTTCCGCGCTCTCGTCGACAGGGCGCCGGCGATCACCTCGCGCGTGATCTTCGTCACGGGCGACGTGATCGGCACCGACGCCGAGCGGTTCCTCGAGGAAAGCGGCTGCCGCTGGCTGGCCAAGCCGTTCCGGCTGGGAGAGCTGTTGCGGGCCGTCACGGAAGTCGCCGAAGAGTAGCGCCTGCGGCCCGCGCGCGGCGCCGCAGGTCCCCCCTACCGGGCTACCGCCATCCGCGTGCGGGTCCCCCCGCCGGTGCCGGCGCCGCGCCGGACGCGCGGGCGGTGCCGCGCGGCGTACGACAGCACCACACCCGCGCCGGTCTCCACGGCCGGGGCGGCGAGCACGGCCTTGGCCGGCTGTGGCCGGCGCGTGAACTCGAGCAGCGCCGAACGGACGGCGCTGACATCCTCCGGCCCGAAGTCCCGGCCGAGCGCGTCGCGCAGGCGGCGGATCGCCCGGGCGTGCAGCTGCGACACCCGCGATTCGTTCACGCCGATCGCCGATCCGATCTGCTTCATCGTCACGTCGCCGTAGTAGTAGAGGCCGATGACCTTGCGTTCGCGCCAGGGGAGCGCCTCGATGGCGGCACGCACCCGCTCGCGCGTCTCCGTCTTCTCGTAGGCCTGATCGGGCGCGTCCGGCTCCGACGGCGCCAGCGCCGCCGGCAGCGACGATTCCACCAGCTTGTCCGGCGCGGCCAGCGGCGACGTCGATTCGATGGTGTTGATCCGGACGATCGTCCGGCCGAGCCGCTTCTCGTCGGACCCGACGCGCGCGGCCAGATCGGCGAGCGACGGCTCGCAGCCCAGCTCCTTGCGCAGCGCCTCGCGCGCCGCTTCCAGCTCGCGGCGCTGGCGGCGGACGCCGCGCGGCCAGGCGTCCCGGCGCAGCGCGTCGATCATCGCGCCGCGGACGCGACGCTCCGCAAACGTCTCGAACTTGATCCCGCGCCCCTCGTCGAAGCGATGGGCCGCGTCGATCAGACCGATCATGCCGTCCTGCACGAGATCGCCGATGTCGATCGAATGGGGCATCGACGCCGCCATGCGACGCGCCAGCGCCTCGACGAACGGCAGGCCGGCGACGATGCGATCGTTCTCGGCGGCGGAAACGGGCTGCACCTGCATCACTGACTCCCTGCTGGCCGTGTCTGGGGACCGGGCCCGCGGCCGCGATCCCCGGGGTTCCTGCGGAGCCGTTCGCGACTCGATGGCTCCGGCTGCGCCGTAAGCGTTGGCAATGCGGATACCAAATGGTCGTTCCGGCGCATGGCTCGGCAGTTCTCACTTTATCGATCGAGATAAAGCTATTGAAATCAATGGCTTGGCTAATTCAGTGCCAGGCGTTGCCGCGACGCGCGAGGGCGTGCAACGGCAGGAAAGGGGGCTCGATTAGTCAAATAATTGGCAATTCACTCGGCCGGAGTGCCAATTCTGTGACGAGCCTGATTACAGATCTGAGAGAGGGAAGCGGCTTTTCTGTGGCGGTGGGGTGCGATCGGCGGGCAAGGATGCGCCGGGCGGACGCCCGGCGTCACTCGACGTCAGCGGCCAGCTGCCGCCGGATCTCCTTCACGGTCGCCATCGCGCCGAGGGCGCTCGAGACGACCTGGCCGGCCCGCGAACGGCCCGCGTCGCTCGTGGCCTTCGATTCGAGGAGCTCGGCGTGCGCGAGAATGATGCCGAGCTGATTGTTGAGCCGGTGGAAGAGCAGACTGAGATCGGGAGGCTCGTCCATCTGTCGCCCCCTCGCAGGCGTACCGGATTCGGCCGGTACCAGCTGGTCCAGTTTCACGGTCAGGCCTGGTGCGGACGCGAGGACGACTGCCACGTGACGTCAGCGGGACGTGCCGTCTGCTGCGGATCGCGCCACAAGGTGTCGGCGAAGATCCGGACCGACCCGCCGGCCGTCCTGACGTACTCGAGCTTGCCGCTCGCCAGCCAGTTGTAGATCGTGCGCCGGCTGACGCCGACCATCTCACACGCCTTCATGATCGAAATCGTTTTCCGTTCCACGGCCTTCGTGCCTCCGGGAGTTGGTATCGGTATCACGGCCCGCGGGCTGTAGGCGGGATTACAGATTCGGGAGTGGAGCCGCCCCCCCTTGACGGAACGCCCCGGGACCGTCAAAATGCCGGCGCCCGACTAAATGGCTGATACCGCGAAACATCTGCTGCTCGTAGAAGACGAGGCGCCTCTCAGAACGGCCGTCGCGGAACAGCTGGCCGACCACGGCTACGTGGTCGAACAGGCCGCAACCGGCGAAGAAGCCGTGGCCCGGCTGGCGGACTTCGCGTTCGACATCGTCCTCACCGACCTGCGGCTGCCAGGCCTCGACGGGACTGGCGTCCTGGCAGCGGCCCTCGAGCGCTATCCCGACGTCATCGGCATCGTCATCACCGG
This sequence comes from Acidobacteriota bacterium, assembly GCA_028876655.1. GTDB lineage: Bacteria > Acidobacteriota > Vicinamibacteria > Vicinamibacterales > CAVVIG01 > JAGWRA01. The sequence goes on from JAGWRA010000274.1 coordinate 4,289, forward strand.
CTACGGCACCGTGAAGGATGCCGTCGAAGTGATCAAGCGCGGCGCCGCCGACTTCGTCACCAAGCCGTTCCAGTTCGACGAGCTGCTGCACGTACTGACCTCGGCGCTGGAGCAGCGGCGGCTGAAGTCGGAGAACGCGTACCTGCGTTCGCAGCTGGAGGCGCGGTACCGGTTCGAGGGGATCATCGGCCGCAGCCGGGTGATGAGCGATCTGTTCCAGCTGCTCGAGACCGTCGCGGCGACCAACAGCACGATCCTGATCACCGGCGAGACCGGCACCGGCAAGGAACTGGTCGCGCGCGCCATCCACCACAACAGTCCCCGTCGGCTCCACCGTTTCGTGGCCATCAACTGCGGCGCGCTGCCCGAGTCGCTGCTCGAAGCCGAGCTCTTCGGCCACGTCCGCGGCGCGTTCACCGGCGCCGTCGGCAGCCGCCAGGGGCGGATCGAGCAGGCGAATCGCGGCACCCTGTTCCTCGACGAGGTGGGCAACATGAGCCTCGCCGTGCAGATGCGGCTGCTGCGGGTGCTGCAGGAGCGCGAGTTCGAGCGCATCGGCGACCCCACGACCGTGAAGGTGGACGTGCGCGTGATTGCCGCCACCAACAGCGACCTCGGCCGCATGGTGGCCGAGGGGACGTTCCGCGAGGACCTCTTCTACCGGCTGAACGTCATTCCCGTCGCGCTGCCGCCGCTGCGCGACCGTCGCGACGACATTCCGCTGCTGGCGCGTCACTTCCTCGACAAGTACGCCGCCGAGCTCCGCGGCGCGGGCGCCAGCGGCAACGGCAGCGCGCCCGCCGGACCGCAGATGACGATCGCGCAGGAGGCGATGCGCTGCCTCATGGCCTACGCCTGGCCGGGCAATGTGCGACAGATGGAGAACGCGATCGAGCGTGCCGTCGCCCTCAGCCTCGGCCGGTCGCAGATCGAGGCCGGCGACCTCCCCGCCGAGGTCCAGCAGGCCGCACTGCCGCCGCCAGTCCCCGACGTGCCGTTTCCCGACGAAGGGATCGACTTCGACGGGTACGTGCGCGCCATCGAACGCGAGCTGATCCGCCGATCGCTGGAGAAGACCCGCGGCAACAAGGGCCGCGCCGCCCGCCTCCTGAATCTCAAACGGACGACGCTGGTCGAGAAGTTGAAGCGGCTGGAGCGGGGAGACTGACGGGCAATCGATGGCGACGGGCTATGGGCGGTAGGCGATCGGGCTGAAGGTGTGATCACGGTCCGGTCGCTTCGAGCGCGCGGATCAGGCCGTGCAGGAGGCGACCGACTTCCGCTGCCAGATCCTGCGCTGCAACCGTTTCCTCCACCGGTCGCAGGCTCAGACGGCCAACGAGTTCAAGCTGCGTGGCAAGTTCAGCCTGCGATCCCACGGCAATCGACAGATGGTTCAAGTACGCGGCACGTGACCGCCTGTTGAAGCCTTCCGCAATGTTCGACGGAATCGAGACGGCTGCCCGCCTGACCTGCTGCACGAGGCCGAAGCGCTCGCATGCAGGCAGGCGAGCGGAAATTCGGTAGCATTCCTCGACCAGATTCATTGCCCGCTGCCAGACCGTGAGCTGGCGGTATGATTGAATTCTGGCCATGGCACGCTCCATTGCAGGCGCCGTGCCGTGGTGAGACTCTCGTGTAACGCAGGTGGTTCGTGCGGTCCGGCACCCGGCGTGGCCTATCCGGCAACCCAGGGGACATGTCCTGGTTGCACTATCGCCCACCGCCTATGGCCCACCGCCTACCAGGATTGCAGCTCCATGCCCCCACGCTACGCCTACTGGACGATCCTGATCGACGGCACGCCGACGGCGTTTCGGGCGCGGGAGCAGGCCGAACTGCTGCCGACGCTGAAGCAGCTGCTGCGCGCGAACCCCACCGCGGAGATGAAGTGGTTCGCCGACAACCGGCTGTGGGCCTCGCCCGCCGAGGCGCAGGCCGCCCGGCACGCACGCGTCGTCGAGAAGCGCTCGCGCGACTGGCGGCCAGGCGGCGCGCACAAGGACCCGCGCGATCGGTTCAAGAAGAAGCCGCGTCCGCCGCATCGGCCGGAAGCCGGCCCGGCCCGGCCGAGGCCGGAGACCGGCGCGCCACGCGGCGATGAAGCCCCGCCGAGAGAGCGGCGCGAGGAACAGCGGGAGCGGACGTTCCAGCCGAAGGTGGGCGGCCCGCCGGGACGGCGCCCCTGGAGCGGTGGTCCGCCCGCCGGACGCAAACCCTGGCAGGGCAAGCCGGGCGGCAAACCCGGGCCGCGCAAGCCGTGGCAGGGCGAAGCCGGTGGTCCGCCCACAGGACGCAAACCCTGGCAGGGTAAGCCGCCCGCCGAACGCAAACCCTGGCAGGGCAAGCCCGGTGGCGGCAGACCCGGGCCGCGCAAGCCGTGGCAGGGCGAAGCCGGTGGTCCGCCCACCGAACGAAAACCCTGGCAGGGCAAACCGGGCGCCGAACGCAAACCCTGGCAGGGTAAGCCCGGTGGCGGCAAACCCGGGCCGCGCAAGCCGTGGCAGGGCGAAGCCGGTGGTCCGCCCACAGGACGCAAACCCTGGCAGGGCAAACCGGGCGCCGAACGCAAACCCTGGCAGGGTAAGCCCGGTGGCGGCAAACCCGGGCCGCGCAAGCCGTGGCAGGGCGAAGCCGGTGGTCCGCCCACAGGACGCAAACCCTGGCAGGGTAAGCCAAGTGGTGGCAGACCCGGGCCGCGCAAGCCGTGGCAGGAACGGCCTGGCCGGCCGCCTGGTGAACGGGCGGAGGGACCAGCCGGCGAAGACGATCGCCGGCGCGACCGCGAGGGTCCTGGCGGATCCGGTAGTGCGCGGGGCCCGTGGCGCCCCGGCGGCAGGCCGCCTCGCGGGCGGTCGGGCAAGCCGCCAGGCGGCGGACGCAAGACGTAGACTCCGGAGGAACGATGTCACACGACCTGCAGCAGACGGTTGCTCTGCTCAGCCGCACACCTGCGACACTCGACGGGCTGCTGCGCGACCTGCCGGACGCCTGGACGCTGCGGAACGAAGGCGAGGGAACCTGGACGGCCTTCGACGTGGTCGGCCATCTGGCGTACGGCGAACGGGCCGACTGGATGACGCGCGCGCGGATCGTGCTGGAGTCCGGCGAGGGCCGCACGTTCGATCCCTTCGATCGCCTGGGACAGGTGCGCGAGAGTCAGGGCAAGTCGCTCAATCAGCTGCTGGACGAATTCGCCACCTTGCGCGCGAGGAACCTCGACGACCTCCGCGCACTGAATCTGCAGCCGGCCGATTTCGATCGGCGCGGGCGTCATCCGGCCTTCGGTCCGGTCACCCTCTCGCAGCTGCTGGCAACGTGGGCCGCGCACGACCTGACGCACCTGCACCAGCTGTCCAGGATTCTTGCTTATCAGTACCGTGAGGCTGTCGGGCCGTGGAGCCGGTATCTCGGCGTGCTGCACTGCGCCGGCCACAGCGCGGCCTGATCCGGACCACGGCCATGATCGCGCACATCGTCCTGTTCCAGCCGAAGCCCGATCTGTCGGCCACCGATCGGCGCGCGTTCGTCGACGCGCTCAGGGAGGCGTTCGCGTCGATTCCCGCCATCCGGCGCGTGCGCCTCGGCATCCGCCGCACGCACGGTGCGGCCTACGAGGCGGTCACGACACACGATCTCACCATCGGGGCCGTGCTCGAATTCGACGATCTCAACGCGCTTCAGGCATACCTCGACCATCCCGCGCACCAGGATCTCGGCGCGCGGTTCCGAGCGTCGGCGGCAGTGTCGTGGGTCTACGACTACGAGATGAGCGACCTCGACGGTCTGGAGGATCTTCTGGGTAGGATGATCGACGACGACCGATCGCGCTGAGCCGCACGCCCGAATCCCCAAGCCCTGCTCCCGGACTGGATCAGATCGAGAACAGCCCCTTCAATCGATCGAACAGCGAGCGTCGGCTCTCGGCGCGTGGCAGCGCCTGCAGCGAATCGAGGCACTGCCGCACGGAATCGACGACGACCACACCGAGCTGCGTGACATCGGGAGGCACCGGTCCGCTGCGGTCGCGCCAGACGAGCACGGGACGCGCCCTCGAATCGACCGCCACCTCCAGGCAGTTCTCCGCACGATCGTCGACGACGAGATCGAGATCGAGCGCCTCGGCGATCCGGCCGCGCGAGCCCATCACGACGAAGACACTGGGGAGCGGAAATCCATGGCGCTCGAGCCAGCGCTGTGACTGCACCTGCGCGGTCGCCCCGGCCGTCTCCGGACGCTGCGTGAGGAAGATCACCTCCCAGCGCCGCTCCAGCGCAATGGTCGCCAGACGGGAGACGGAGCCGGGCTCGAGTTCGCCGAGCGACTCCCAGAACCCGTCGATCGCCTCGACGTGCGCCCACAGCCGGCGCCGCTGACGCGCCGTCAGCAGCAACCGCTGCACCGAGGGCTCGGTCTCGGCTGCGACGCGTCCCTCCGGCTCTTCGGCCACGGTCTCGTCCTCGCCTTCGGGAGCCGGACGGGCCTCGGGCACCCGCGGGCGCGAGCCGAAGAGCGTCTCGGCCTCGCGCCGCAGGGCCGACTGCATGTCGGCGAGGACGCCGTCGAGGTCGAATGCGATTCGAAGCGACATTCGTACTGTCTTCTAACCCCCGTTCAGACTTCCGTCAATGGGTTTCGCGGCGGCGGGAGGGTCCACTGCAGGCGTCGAGTCGGCCGGCGAGCGGTGTCCGCAGTTTCCGGCTTGCCACCGCCCCAATTCTTGATAGAATCACTGACCATAGTCAAGGAGTCCGCTAAAGTGCTCACATGTCCGAAATGTGGGTCCACAAAGGTCTATAGATCGAAGACACGGTCAGCCTTTGAACGCTGGCGGCGTGAGATCACCGGCAAGGCACCGTTTCGCTGCCATCGCTGTGCCTGGCGGGGGTGGCGGGCCGACGTGGGGCCCTATTTCAGTCGCGAAGAAATCGAAGCGGCGAACCGGGCTCTGACGCGGCCCGGGCTGGATCCAGGGACACTCGAGGTCCCGGGCCCGGCGGGCTGGCCCCGGGAAACACAGGCGGAAGGACGGGACGTTCCGGCGCTGGATCAGGTCTTCAAGACCTCACCGGCCGACGATCGTTCGATCAACAGTCACTGATCATCGGGCACGGCTTGCCTCGAGGAGCGCACCAGTCTCGCGCGCGATCCCCGCCGCATCGAGCCCTTCGTCAGCCAGCAGATGCTCGCGGGTCCCGGTCATCGGGGGCCGTCCCTTTCGAAATCCCAGCACCTTCAGCGGCGGGTGGGCCGGCATGGTCGCCAGCACCTCGGCGACCGCGGCGCCCAGCCCCCCGGCCACGCCGTGCTCTTCGACCGTCAGCAGCGCACGGGTCTCGACGCACGCCCGGCGGATTTCCTCGGCATCGATCGGCTGAATGGTCGCCATCTCGACCACTCGCACCTGCACGCCAGCCTCGCTCAGCGTCTCAGCCGCCGCCAGCGCATCCGCCAGAATGGCACCGCAGCCGAAGATCGTCGCATCAGCCCCTTCCCGCAGACGGCGCGCACGGCCAAGGGCGAACGTGGCCGGGTTGCCGGTCTCGATCGCCTCCGCCGAGTCGACCAGCCGCAAGTACGCCGGTGTTCCCTGCGCGGCGAGCGCCTTGACGGCATCCTGTGTCTCCGCCAGATCACCCGGCGCGACGACGGTCATGCCGGGCACGGCGCACATCACCGCCACGTCGTCGATGGCGGGCGTGGTGCCCGCGACGGGCCCTGGCGCACAGGTGGCCCCGGCTGCCGCCACGACCACGGGCAGCCGCGCGGGCCCGACTTCCTCACGCAGCAGCTCGACGGCCGCCATCATCTCCTGCGGCGTGGGCAGATAGACGAAGACGCGGTGATCGTTCATCGCCATTCCGATGGCGGCGCCGATCAGGCTGGCGCCCGATCCCCCGATGGCGTAGAGGCGATCGACGAACGCGGTGCCGTACAGCTTCACCATCGGCTCCACTTCGGGGCCGGCGAGCAGCACGAGATCCGGATCCGCGGCCGCGGCCTCGGACAGCGCCTGGAAGAAGGCCGTGCGCACTAGCTCAACTCCTGGACGGCAGCCGCCACGTCATCAGCGGACGGCACGCGGTCGCACCAGTCGGCCCGGCCTTCCATGAACGACACCCCCTTGCCGCTCAGCGTCCGCGCGATCAGGACACCGGGGCGACCGGCGTGCAGGTTCAGGTGATCGAGTCCGCCGCAGATGGCGCCCAGGTCGTGGCCGTCGACTTCGTGCACGTTCCAGCCGAAGCTGCGCCACTGCGCGTCTGTCGCGATGCCGTGGCTGATGGGCCGCGCGGCTCCGTCGGCGAGACGCGTGTCCTCGACGACGACGATCAGGTTGTCCAGATCGAGGCGGGCCGCGACCGAGGCCGCCTCCCAGGTGGCACCCGCCTGGCCGTCCTGGCGCGACAGCATGACCAGCGCGCGATACTCAGTCTGATACCGCTGGGCCGCCATCGCCATGCCGACGGCAACCGAGAGCCCGAGGCCCGACCATCCGGTCGACAGCTCGACGCCCGCAACGGCGGTCGTCGCGCGGGCCGCCAGCGCAGTGCTGTTCTGCTGGTCCGACCGGAGCGCATCTGTGCGAAGGAAGCCCCGGGCCGCCAGCGTGGCGTACAGCGCAGGCGTGACGTCGCCCTTGCCGAGGATGAAGCGGTCGCGCTCGATCCAGGACGGCAGCACCGGATTGACGCGCAGCGTGTGAAAGTAGAGGGCCGTGAGCAGGTCGACGCTGGCCAGGGGTGCGGCCGCGGGCGCCGGCGCATGGCCGGCCGCCGCCACGGTCCACCGCCGGATGGCCCGGGCCTGGGCCTTCAGGAAGTCGAGCCGGTGCCGGAACTCACCCGCGTCGAGACAGAGCGGCCCCGGATTGACCTGCGGCACGTTCGCGCGAGTCGGCATCACTGGCGCTGGCACTGACTTCCCTCAATACTCATGGCCCATGGCCCGTTGCCCCTTGCGACAGGCATCCCCCAAGTCCCCGAGAAGATATTCCTCTCCCGTCTTCCCCCTAATCGGCACCTCAGCGCGCCGCCGCACCAGCCGCGGGCGGAGTCGCCCCCGCACGCGCACACCGTGCCGCAACCGCTCACGGGCTCAAGCTTTTGCCATCGGCGCCGACGAGACGCCAACCCTCGATCGCCGGACCACTTGCGGCACCGCCCGCCGGCTGGCACAGCCGTTGATGAAGGGGGTGCGGCACCGACAGGCCCGGTGGCGGGCCGGAAAGGGTCGTCATGTCGTCTCACGCACCGGCGTCGCGGCGGGCACCGTCGATCTTCCTGCTCATCGCGCTGTTCCTCGTCCTGTCGGCCACCGCGCTCTATGCGGCTGAGGCGCCGGCATCGAGCGGGTCCGGCCAGCCGGCGGCCAGCGCGGAGCCTGCAACACCCGGGCCCGTGATCGCGATCCCGATGACCGGGGCGGCGCCGCTGGCGCTGGCACGTTCTCGCGCGACCCTGCATCGGCCCGGCGCGCTGGTGCCGCTCTACGCCACCTTCGCCGTCCTGCAGGGGCTCGATGCGCACTCCACCCTCACCGCCATCAACAGAGGCGCGACCGAGGCGAACCCGCTGCTGGGCGGCCTGGCCTCGAATTCCGGAGCGCTGCTCGCGGTGAAGATGGGGGCGGCGGCCGGAACGATCTTCGTCGCCGAGAAATTGTGGAAGCGGAATCCGGCTGCGGCGATCGTGCTGATGGTGGGGTTGAACTCGGCGTACGCGATGATCGTCGCGCACAACTATCAGCTGGGGAACCGCTAGGCAGGAGGCGCCAGGTACCACTCGATGGTCCGGCGAAGGCCCTCCCGGAACGGCGTCCTGGCGCGGAAGCCGAAGGCCGCCTCGGCGCGTGACGTGTCGAGCAGCCGGCGTGGCTGACCGTCCGGCGCGGACGTATCCCACGCGATCCGGCCCCGGTATCCCACCAGCTCCGCGATCGTCGTCGCCAGCTCGGCGATCGAAATCTCCATCCCCGATCCCAGATTGACCGGCTCGGGCCCGTCGTACCTCTCGATCGCCAGCGCAATCCCCTCGGCCGCGTCTTCCACGTAGAGGAACTCGCGGGTCGCCTTGCCCGTGCCCCAGACGACGACCTCCGGATCGCTGCGGCGGGCCGCCTCGAGGAAGCGGCGGATCAACGCGGGAATGACGTGCGAGCTCGCCGGGTCGAAGTTGTCGCCCGGTCCGTACAGGTTGACCGGCAGGAGGTAGATGCCGTTGAAGCCGTACTGCTGGCGGTAGGCCTGCAGCTGCACGAGCAGCGCCTTCTTCGCGAGGCCGTATGGCGCGTTCGTCTCCTCCGGGTAACCGTTCCAGAGATCGTCCTCGCGGAAGGGGACCGGGCAGAACTTCGGATACGCGCAGACGGTGCCCAGGCAGACGAACTTCTGCACGCCCGCCCGCCGCCCCAGCTCGATCAGCTGGATCCCCATGATCGCGTTGTCGTAGAAGAACTCGCCGGGCCGCGCGCGGTTCGCGCCGATGCCGCCGACGATGCCGGCGGCGTGGACGACGATCTCCGGGCGGAGATCGTCGTACATGCGTTGAATCTGCCGCGCGTCGCGCAGGTCGTAATCGGCACGCCCGAGTGCGGCGACTCCCGACCAGCCCCGCTGCTGCAGCGCCGCCGTCACGTGCCGGCCGAGGAAGCCGGTCCCGCCGGTCAGAACAATCGAGCGCTCTCGGTTCATGCTCGCGCCTGCGGTCCCCGGATCAGGACCCGCCGTACGTCACGTTCATGCCGACCTGGAGCCCCTGGTATCTCCTGAGATCGACCGCCGAGATCCGGCGCACCAGATTGGCGTTCACGCCAACCGTGAAGTCGTTGCCGAGGCGGTAGCCGATGCCGCCGCCGTAGGTGCGGACGGTGTCCACCCGCCCCAGCGGCGACGTGCTCCCGACCGTCAGATTCCGATAGGCGAGCTGCTCGTTCGCGGCGCGCGCCAGGAGATCGACCGGGCCGAACAACCGCTGGGCAATCGAGACCGTCACGCCCGTGTCGACGTAGTACGGCGCGTTCACGTCGAACGAATACTGCACGTTGCGGTTGACCTGGACACCGAACTTCGTCACGCCGAGCAGGACATAGTTCAGGCCCACGCTCGCCGTCACGCCTCGATAACCCGGGACGCCCGGGCCGAGCGGGCGGAACCGCTGGTAGCCGACGCTGGCGGCCCCGCTGATGAGCGCCTGGGGGGTGAACTCGATCCCGAACGAGCCCGTCGTGCTGTCCGAGTTCCGCTCGGGGGACGAGGCGAACCGGTCCTGCGAGGCCTCTCCGCTGAGGGTGATCGTGGTGAAGGGCGTGAGGGGGTCGCGGATCCTGACGCCGACGGTGTTGCCGCGACGGTTCAGCAGCTGTCCGAGATCCGCGCCGTAGAACAGCTCTCCCCTGGCGTAGCGGGTCTCGTCCAGACGGCCGTACGCCCCGACGCTCATCTGGCCGAGCAACACCAGGTCCACGCCGGCGGTCACGGTGTTCGTCGTATACCGCGCCCTGGCGTCGATTTCACTGTTCGGCCGCTGGCGGGCGTTCGCGTACGAGTCCATGGCGTACGTGCGCAGCCGGTTCAGGGGCAGATCCAGGCGCAGGCTGTCGGTCGTCTCGATGCCGCGCTGGCTCTTGAACTTCCGGTAGTAGACGATCCCCGTGCCGAAGTTCCCGGACAGCAGCGCGCGGCCGAGGTGCATCCACACCTGGGTCGACGGCGTCATCGTGACGGTGAAGTCCTGCTGCGGGTTGTCGACGGTGTTGAAGACGTTGGTGTCGACGCCCAGATTCGAGACCGTGACCCTCGGCGTCATGGCGAGCGGGCCCAGGTGCGCCTTCGCGGTGGCGACCGGGTCGGACGACGTCTGCGCACCCGCCGGCGACGCCGTTGCCGCCGTCACGGCGGCGACAATCAGCACGGCCCGCAGCCATCCGATCGGAGAGGCCGTGCACCTCGCCGGACGGGCGCCCGGCGTTCCAGGCGCGGCGATCACCGCCCGCCGGGTCCGGCGGTGCCCGGCGCGATCTGCCACTGCCCCTTGCCGGTGGGATCGACCTCGACGTGCTGCAGCTTCCCGTCGGGGCCGTAGACCAGCCGCCGGTCCGGCGTACCCCGGTGCTGCGTGTCGAAGCTGACGCTCGTCACGTGTCCGCTCTGATAGGTGACCCATTGATCGATGTGCCCGTCGCCGTTCGTGTCGAGCTCGACCCGGACCAGCTGTCCCTTGTCGTAGTACTCCCAGCGATCGACCTTCCCGTTGTCGTGGGTCGAAATCTCGACCCGTTGGACGAGGCCGTCGGGCGCGAAGTACGTCCACGTGTCCGGCTTGCCCGTATTCGACTGGGAGGTCGCGACCTCGACCAGCTTCTGATCGGGGCTGTAGTACTCCCAGCGGTCGATCTTGCCGTCCTCGTTCCGGTCGATCTCGATCCGCAGCACCTTCGACCCGTCCATGTAGGCCCAGGTGTCGACCTTGCCGTCGCCGTTCGAGTCGTACTTCAGCAGCGTCAGCTTGCCGGTTTTCGGGTCGTAGGTCGCGCTGATGTTCTTGTGTTCAGGGGGCGGCGCGGCGGAGCACGCGGCCAGCAGCACCACCACGATCGGGAGGCACAATCTTCGCAGAATCCGCATGAGAAATCCACGCAGCGGCCCGCGCCGGCCGGCGTCAGACGGGCTCGACTGCCTCACCGGGCGTCCCCGCCCCTGCCAGCACGGGCGCGAAGAAGAAGGCCTGGATAATCCCCCGCAGCTCGTCCAGGGACTCTGCGCCGTTGATCGCCATCCGCAGATGCGATCCGTTGTCGAGCCCCTTGGTGTACCACGACCCCAGCGCGCGCAGCTTGTTGATCACCCAGCGATCGTGCGACTTGCGATAGCCGTCCGACGACCCGGCCGACGGAGCGGAGTGGCGGAACCCCTCGGCCTCGTGCACCCGCTCGTGCAGCAGCAGCTCGATGTAGTCGAGCAGGAACTGCCCGCGCTGCGCCATCGTCACCAGCCTGGGCGGACGGCCGGCCGCCAGGTCGGCGGCCTGCGCCAGGATCCACGGATTCCGCAGCACGCCCCGTCCGACCAGGACACCGTCGACGCCGCTGCGGAGCCGTTCGACGACCTGCTCCGGCTCCACACAGTCCCCGCTGCCGAAGACGGGGATGTCCACCTCTCCGGCGATCCGCCGCACGAGATCCCAGTCGGCGCTGCCCGAGTAGGACTGCGCCGCGGTCCGCCCGTGGACGGCGATCGCCGCGGCACCGACATCTTCCATCATCCGGGCGAGCCTGGGCGCGTTGATCTCCTGTTCGTTCCACCCGGCCCGCATCTTCACCGTGACCGGAATCTTCACGGCCTTCACCATGGCACCGATGATCCCGGCCGCGTGCCCGGGCTCCCGCATCAGGCTGCAGCCCGCGTTGTGCTTCGCGATCTTCGGCACCGGGCAGCCCATGTTCACGTCGACGATGTCGGCGCCCATGCCCTCGACGATCTGCGCCGCCTCGGCCATCCTCTCCGGGTCGCCGCCGAAGATCTGGATCGAGACCGGCCGTTCTTCCTCGGTGTACTCGGCGTACTCGAGCGTCCGGTCGATGCCGCGGACGAGCCCTTCCGAGCTCACCATCTCGGACACGACCAGCCCGCACCCGCCGTGGCGCTTCACCAGGCGGCGGAATGCCGTGTCGGTCATGCCGGCCATCGGCGCGATGGCCAGAGGGGAGGAGAGGGAGAGGGAGGCGATCTTCATCTGATTGTTGTCAGGGGTTCGGGGTTGGGGATTCGGGATTCGGGGGCGGTGGCGATGAAGCCAAGCCTAATCCCGAACCCCCAATCCCCAATCCCGCGACGTCGACGCAGCGTCAGTAAGCGCGGACGTCGCTGGCGTCCACTTCCACACTGACGGCCTGGCCGATCAGATCGACCGACAGCACCAGGCGCGCCCGGTGGGCGTCCTTCCGCATCAGGCGCCCGACGACACCGGTGAGCGGGCCGTGGACGACCTCGACCATCATGCCTTCGTGCACGAGCGGGCACGGATCGTACTGCAGCTCGCTCGTGACCAGCGTCCGGATCCCCTCGACCTCCTGGTCGGGAATCGCCGCCAGGTGCCCCTCGAACGAGACGATGTTGACCACCCCGGTGCACTTCAGCACGGTCAGGGCGTCGGCCGGGTCGAACCGCGCGAAACAGTAGCCGGGGAAGAGCGGCCAGGCGACCTTCTTCCGCCGGTCCTTCCAGCGGCTCCAGCGGGTGATGGTCGGGAGGAACGCCTCGACGTGCTTCCGTTCGAGCTGCTCGCGGACCACCTGCTCGTGGCGCGACCGCGTCCAGATCGCGTACCAATTGCAGCTGGGGCTCGGCCCCAGACCCCGGCTCCCTTCACTACGCTCGCGATCCGGCTCGCTCTGCTCCGGTCGCGGGCGCGCCGTGCGCGCCGTTGCGCTGTTGGGGCTCTGCCCCGCATCCCCCGGGCTCATTCGATTCAGCTCACCGGAAGGCGACGTCACTCGCCCGCGGTCGCCTGGCTGACCAGCGCCTTGTCGCCCTCTTTCAACCCCTGATCGTAGGCCTGCTTCATCGCGTCGTTCTTCCACTCGATGATCGCCTGCGATCGGAGCTTCTCGAGGTACTTCACGAAGGCGTCCTGCCGCTTCTTGGTGAAGACGCGGCTGCTGATCTGCGCGCGCGCCTGGTCGAAGGGGGTGACCTTTGCCGGCGTCATCGAGACCAGCTGCAGGAGCTGGTAGCCGCGATCCGTGCGGAGCACGTCGGAGACGTCGCCCGGCTTCATCCCCTTCAGCAGCGTCTGGATGCCCGCGGACAGATCGGAGACGGGGATCGGGCCGATCAATCCGGCGTTCGCCTTCGACGGCGCGTCGGACTCCGAGCCGGCCAGCGTTTCGAACGAGGCCGTGCCGGCCAGCACGCGCTGGCGCAGCGCCTCGGCCCTGGCGCGCGCCGCGTCGTCGGCCGCCACGTTCACCGACCCGCCGCTCGACGGCACGGCGACCAGGATCTCGCGGAGCGTGACCTGCGGCGGCGTCGTGAACTCCGCCAGGTGCGAGTCGTAGTACGCCTTCGCCTCGTCGTCCGACACCGCCACGCGGTCGAAGATCTCGTTCTGCTCGACCCGGGCGATCAACAGCTGCTTCTCGAGCTGCGCGCGCAGCTCGGCCATCGTCACGTTCTCCTGCTTCAGCGCCTGCTCCCACTGCGCCTCGGTGTCGATGTGGTTCTCTTTCTTGATATTGTCGACGATCGCGTTGAACTGATCGTCGCCCAGCCGGTAGCCGAGCTCCTGCCCGCGCTGCACGAGCAGCATCTCGTCGACCGACTGCACCAGCAGCTGCGGCGTGATGTCGGCCAGCGCCTTCTTCAGCGCCGCCTCGTCATTCGGATCGACCTGTTCGCCCCGCTGGCGCAGGGTGGCCATCTGCCGGGCCTCGAGGTCGGTCTTGGTGAGGATGTCGCCGTTCACCTTGACGATGATCGCCTGCAGGACCTCAGCCTTCAGGCTCACCACACCGAGGATGGCGATGGCCATCGCGGCCACCACGCCGACCAGCCGGCCCCGGAATGCCGTTCCGCGCGAAGCAACGTGCGTGTCCATGATCTTCCTTCCAGCCTCGTCATTCCCGCGGAAGCGGGAATCCAGTGCGGCCTGTCTGCCCGTCCTGGGTCCCCGCGTTCGCGGGGACGACGACCGGGAGCCGAGCAGCCGGATCAGCCCCTGCGTGATCCGTGCTGTCGCCTACCGCCTAACCCCTATAGCCTACAAGCACTTCCAAGTATTTCCCTATTCTACCCGCGATCGCCGAGCTCCCTCAACAAATCGCCCACACGGGAGAAGACGCCCGAGGTCCGGGGATTGTCGGGGGCCCGTTTCAGGATCTCATCCTTGGTGAACCCGGGCCGCACCTCGCCTTCCCGCGCCCGGGTGGTCCACCAGGATCCCGGCGGCCCTTCGCTCCGCTCGGCCCGCCGCTTCCTGGGATTGGGGACTGGGGAGTGGGGATTCGGCCGGCCCCCGGGCCCTGGCAACGGCTCGACACGGTGCCTGGCTGCCCCCAATCCCGAATCCCGAACCCCAAATCCCGGCTGCGCACCCCCGTCCAGCCGCAGCTTCAGCGTCGCCGGCGGCGCCAGCGTCAGGTCGGGCCGCCGGCGCACGAGCGCGATCAGCCGCGTGGCATCCACCCGAGCCTTCGGCCGGAACTTCAGCACGACGGTCTGCCCTTCGCGCTCGATGCTCTCCACGCCCAGGTGCTCGGCGAGGATCCGGAGACGGGCGTAATCGGCCAGGTTCAGCACCGAATCGGGCAGCGGCCCGTACCGGTCGCGGATGCCGTCCAGGATCCGGCCGAGGTCCGCTTCCGTGCGGGCGCCCGCGACCTGCCGGTACACCATCAGCCGCTGGTTCATGTCGGCGATGTACCGCTCGTCGATCCGCAGATCGACCTGCAGGTTCACCGTGGCCCGTGTCTCCTCCTCCAGCTCCTCGCCCTTCAGCTGCCGGACGGTCTCTTCGAGCAGCTTCATGTACATCTCGAAACCGACCGTCTCGATGTGCCCGCTCTGCTCGCCGCCGAGCAGGTTGCCGGCGCCGCGGATCTCGAGATCGAGCGCCGCCACCCGGAAGCCGCTGCCGAGGTCGCTGAACTCCTTGATGGCAGCCAGCCGCTTCTTCGCCACCGGCGACAGCGAGTCCTCCGGCGGAATCAGCAGGTAGGCGTACGCCGGCCGGTCCGAACGGCCGACGCGGCCGCGCAGCTGGTAGAGCTGCGACAGTCCGTAGCGATCGGCGCGGTTCACGATGATCGTGTTCACGTTCGGGATGTCCAGGCCGTTCTCGATAATGGTCGTCGCCAGCAGCACGTCGTACTTGCGGGCGATGAAGTCGAGCATCGCCCGCTCCAGCGCATCCTCGCTCATCTGGCCGTGCCCGACCGCCAGCTTCGCCTCGGGGACCAGCCGGTGGATCAGGTCGGCAATCGAGAAGATCGACTCGACGCGGTTGTGCACGAAGTACACCTGCCCGCCCCGCGCCATCTCCTGCCGGATGGCCTGCGCGATCACGGTCGGGTCGAACTTCACGACGTGCGTCTGGATCGACAGGCGGTCCTTGGGCGGCGTCTCGATGATCGACATGTCGCGGATGCCGACCAGCGACATGTTCAGCGTCCGCGGGATCGGCGTCGCCGTCATCGTCAGCACGTCGACCTTCCGCCGCAGCTGCTTCAGCTTCTCCTTGTGCGCGACGCCGAACCGCTGCTCCTCGTCGACCACCAGGAGGCCGAGGTCGCGGAACTGCACGTCCTTCGACAGCAGCCGGTGCGTGCCGACGATGATGTCGACCTTGCCGAGCGCGAGGTTCTCGAGCGTCGCCTTCTGCTCGGCCTTGCTCCGGAAGCGGCTCACCATGTCGATCCGGACCGGGAAGCCGGCGAAGCGCTCGCTCAGGGTCTTCTGGTGCTGGAACGCCAGGACGGTCGTCGGCGCCAGCACCGCCACCTGCCGGCCGTCCATCACCGCCTTGAACGCCGCGCGCATGGCAACTTCGGTCTTGCCGTAACCCACGTCGCCGCACAGCAGCCGGTCCATCGGCGACGGCGTCTCCATGTCGCGCTTGATGTCGGCGACGGCCGTCTTCTGGTCGGGCGTCAGCTCGTACGGGAAGGCGTCCTCGAACTCCTGCTGCCAGCGCGTGTCGGGCGGGAAGGCGTGCCCGGCCACGGCCTTGCGGGCCGCATAGAGCTTCAAGAGCTCCTCGGCCATGTCGCGCATCGCCTTCTTGACGCGCGTCTTGGCCTTCTCCCACGACGCCGTGCCGAGCCGGTCGACCGGCGGCTTGGACGCCCCGGTGTACTTCTGGACGAGATCGAGCCGATCGACGGGCACGAACAGCTTGTCGTCGCCGGCGTAGCGCAGCTCGAGGAATTCCTGCCCGCCGGCGCCGACGGCAATCTGCTTCAACCCCACGAAGACGCCGATGCCGTGATCGACGTGGACGACGTAGTCGCCGACCTTCAGGTCGCGCAGGTCCGAGAGGAACGCGCGGGCCGCCGAGCGCCGGCCTTCCGGTGCGCGCCGTTCCTCTTCGAAGACGTCCGATTCGGCGTAGATCTGCAGGCCGGCTCCGGGCAGCCGGAACCCGTGCGACAACTGGCCGGTCGCCACGAGGACGGACGCGAACTGCGCCCCTTCGCTCTGCTCGATCGGCACGCCGAGCAGTTCGTAGTCCTTCAGCAGCTCCACGATCCGCTCGGCCCGCCCGGCGGTCCCTGCCACGAACAGCACCGTGTCGCCCGCGTCGCGCCGGCGCCGGACCTCGGCGATCCAGCTCCCGATCTGCCCGCGCGTCTCGACGGCCGGCTGACAGGCGATGTGGCGCGACCCGGAGCCCGCCATCTCGAGCAGTTCCAGCCGGACGGCGTGCTCGAGCCAGTCGTGCACCTCGGCCGGCTCGACGAAGAGCTCGGCCGGTGCCGCTACCTCCTCGCCGCGCGCCTGCGCATCGTCGTAGCTCCGCCGGGCGCTCTCGAGCGTCGCGTCGACCTGCGCCTCGACCTCGTCACGCTCGGCCACGATCGGGCGCGCCTGCCGCGCCTGACGGACGTAGTCGAACAGTGACGCCCCCAGCCCGCGCGCGGCCGCCAGGCCCGCCGGTGGCCCGTCGCCGAAGCGGTCCCGGAGCGGCACCACCTGCACCGCGTCGCGTTCGGCGATCGACCGCTGCGTCCCGGGGTCGTACTCGCGCAGTGACTCGATCGTGTCGCCGACGAACTCCAGGCGCACCGGCCTGGCCTCTCCCGCAGGGAAGAGGTCCACGATGCCGCCACGGATCGAGAACTCCCCGTGCTGATCGACCGGGTCTTCCCGCGTGAAGCCGGCGTCGACGAGCAGATCGGCGAGATCGGTCGGCGCGAGTTCCAGTCCGGGCTCGAGCTCTATCGACGCCGCCATCAGTCGATCGGGCGGACTGACGCGCGGCAGCAGCGCCGCGCCGGAGGTGACGAGAATGCGTGCGTCACCGGTCACGATCGCGTGCAGGGCGCGCGCGCGCGCGGACGTCACGCCGAGGTGCGGGGCAAGGCCTCGATAGGGATCGATTTCGTGCGAGGGGAATGGCAGGACCGCGCGCTCGACTTCGCCCGCCGAGGCCCCCTCGAGCGCGGCGAAGAAGAACCGGATGTCGCCGAGGGCGTCCGCAATCTCCGCGTCCGACGGCAGCACGAGCACGACGAACCCGTCCGCCTGCTGCTGGGCCGCGGCCGCCACGTAGAACGAACGGGCCGGGCCGGACAGCCCGGACACCGCGGCCGCGGGCAGATCCATCCCCGTCCGGCCGATGGCCGTCTTCAGGAGCGCACGCAGGTTCAGGGAGGAGGTGGTGGCCACGGGAGAAATGCCTGACGCGGGGCTCGCTGCTCGGGATTCGGGACTCGTGGCTTCTCGACCTGCTCACTCAGCTGCCGAGTCCCGAGCGCCGAGTCCCGAGGCCCCGCATTCTCTCGATCAGCGCAGTCGTCGAATGCCCTTCTTCGACCGGAATCCGGACGACCCGGCCGCCGCGCCGCGTGACGGTGTCGCGGCCGACGATGCGATCGGGGGCCCAGTCGGCCCCCTTCACCAGCACGTCGGGCTGGATCGCCTCGATGACCGCCGCCGGGGTCTCCTCGTCGAACAGGACCACGGCGTCCACGCAGGCCAGAGCCGCGATGAGCTCCGCCCGTTCCTGCTCCGGCAGGATCGGCCGCTCCGGCCCCTTGATCGCCCGCACCGACCGATCGGTGTTGACCCCCACGATCAGGAAATCCCCCTCCGCCCGCGCCGCCTGCAGGTACCGCACGTGCCCGGGGTGCAGGAGATCGTAGACGCCGTTGGTCATGACGATCACGGGGGTTTGGGATTTGGGATTGGGGATTCGGGGTTCGAGCCCCGAATCCCGCGAGTCCCGAATCCCTCCCGAATCCCCAACCCCTAATCCCGAATCCCGACTGGAGGCACCCGCTCGCAGGCGGGCGACGAGCGCGGCGGTCTCCGTCGCCGTCATCACCGGCATCGTCGTCCTGGCTGCTCCATGAGCCGCTTCTCAGTCCTTCGGCGTCTTCGGCGGCTTGAAGTGGATCGCCGGCGAGAAGCGCCACTCGTGCCGCGGGCGGTAGATGCCCACGTCCTTGTGGCGCGACTTCACGCGGAAGGTGTACAGGAGGCGATGGTAGTCGTAGGGATAGCCGTCGCGCTTGTGCGCCGCCACGTCCAGCTTGTACGTCCCCTCGACCAGATCGAGACTGCTGATGGCGAAGGTGACCTCGGCGTCGCCGTGGAACTCGTCGGCCTCGAGTTCCTCGATGTCGGTGTTCGTCCCGTAGCAGCAGACCCCTTCCGTGTTGAAGATGCTGATCCCGAACACGAAGTCGTCCACCGGCTTCGGGGCGCGCACCGCCAGCCGGATCTCCACCGGCTCGCCGGCCTGGAACACGTGCCCCACGCCGCCCGAGCTGCCGGTCAGCGTGACGTCGATAATCTCGACCTCGCGCGAGCCCCACCGTCCGGCGTCGGCCGCGAACCCGTTCCGGATTTCGGTCGCCTCGGACTCGCCGACGACAGCGGCGCCGGAGGGCTCGCCCGGTTCCGCCCCCGGTTCGGGCCGTGCCGCCGGCCCTGCCGCCTGCGCCTCCGCCACCCGCTCCTGCGCGCGCGCATCGTCCGAGGCGAGCGAGACCTCCTCCGTGCGGGCGACGTCGATCACGTAGGTGTCGATGACGCGCTTCGGGTCGCCGGTGGCGCGCACCTGCCCCTCGTCCAGCCAGACCGCCTCGTCGCAGAAGCGCTGCACCAGGCCGAGCGAGTGGGTGACGAGCAGGATCGTCTTGCCGCGCCGTTTGTACTCCGCGAACTTGTCGAGGCACTTGTGGGTGAAGCCTTCGTCACCCACCGCCAGCACTTCGTCGACGAGCAGGATGTCGGGATCCACGTGCACCGCCACGGCGAAGCCGAGGCGGATGTACATCCCGGACGAGTAGGTCTTCACCGGCGCGTCGATGAAGTCCTCGAGCTCGGCGAACTCGACGATTTCGTCGAAGCGCCTGGCGATCTCCGCCTTCGACAGCCCGAGCATGATGCCGTTGATGAAGACGTTCTCGCGGCCGGAGATCTCGGGGTGGAAGCCGGCGCCGAGCTCGATCAGCGCCGAGATCCGGCCGTGCACCTTCACCGTGCCGGTGGTCGGCTTGGTGATGCCCGCCACCAGCTTCAGCATCGTGCTCTTGCCCGATCCGTTGCGCCCGACGATCCCGTAGGTCGACCCCTTCGGCACGGTGAACGAGACGTGCTGCACGGCGGGGAACGTCTCGTCGGGACGCAGGTCGCGGATCGTGTTGCGCGACAGCAGCGCGCTCTTCAGCGTCGTCAGCTGGTGGCGGCGCGAGTAGCGCCGGTAGATCTTCGAGACGTCGATGACCTCGACGGCGGGTGACGGCGTCACCTGGGGCGCGGCCATCTCAGACCTCCTCCGCGAACGAGTCACGCAGGCGGTCGAAGACGAAGTACCCGAACAGGAAGACCAGGATCGACGCGGCCCAGAGCGCCAGCAGCCACTTCCAGTGGCCGTACGGCCCCCGGTAGAACAGGATCTCCTGGTACGAGATCGCCAGGTGGGTGAACGGGTTCAGGTTCAGGAACCGCCGCGCCCCCTTCGGTGCGTCGTTCATCGAGTAGATGATCGGCGTCGTAAAGAACCAGAGCGTCAGCAGGTTGACGAGGATGTCCTTGATGTCGCGGAAGTGCACGGTCAGCGCGGCCACCAGATACGCCAGCCCGAGTGTCAGCGTCAGCTGCACCAGGATGACGATCGGGAACCAGGCGAGCTCGGTCAGGCTGAGCGGAATCCGGTAGTAGATGATGAACAGCGCCAGGATCGGCAGCCCGAGGCAGAAGTGCACCAGGTTCGCCAGCACGCTGACCGTGGGCAGTACTTCGGCCGGGAACAGCACCTTCTTGATCAGGTTCCCGCCGGCGATGAGGCTGTTGGCCGCCTCGATGAGCGACGTCGAGAACCAGGTCCACGGCAGGAGGCCGGCGAACAGGAACACCGAGTACGGCCGGACGTCCGGCGGCGCCCCGCCCGGGAGGACGACGGAGAAGACGAAGGTGTAGACCAGCAGCAGGAGGAGCGGGTTGACGAAGGACCAGAAGAAGCCGAGGACCGAGCCGCGGTAACGTGCCTTCAGCTCGCGGGCGACCAGACTCTGGATGAGTCCGCGGTATCGAACCAGCTGGGCGAGGTTGGGGAACACGCTGCCTTTCCAGGCTAGCTGCGAATCCGGGCTCTGGATGCCACCTGCAGGCGCACGAGCGACTTCAGCAGCGCGATCCGCGCCCGTTCGAAATCCATGTCGACCGCCGGCCGCGCGAGCCGATCCTCGGCCCGCTGCCGGGCGGCCCCGGCCCGGACCACGTCGATCTCCTCGGCCTTCTCGGCGATCTGCGCCAGCAGCGTAACCCGGTCGGGCTGCACCTCGGCGAAGCCGAACGCGATCGACAGATAGGTCCGCTCCGCGCCCTTGCGGTACCACAGCTCGCCGACCTGCAGCGTGGCGAGCAGCGGCGTATGGCCCGGCAGCACGCCGAGGTACCCCTCGGCGCCCGGAATCTCGACCTCGTCCACCTCGTCGCGGACGAGGAGCCGCTCCGGCGTGACGATCTCGAGCGTCAGGTGCGCGGGAATCGCCATCGGCTAGGCTGCCTTCGTCTTCGCGGCCTTTTCGACCGCCTCTTCGATCGTGCCGACCATGTAGAAGGCCTGCTCCGGCAGGTCGTCGTGCTTGCCGTCGACGATCTCCTTGAAGCCGCGGATCGTCTCCGCCACCGGCACGTACTTGCCCTGCAGGCCGGTGAACTGTTCGGCGACGAAGAAGGGCTGCGACAGGAACTTCTGGATCTTGCGCGCCCGGGCGACCGTCAGCTTGTCGTCCTCCGACAGCTCGTCGATGCCCAGGATCGCGATGATGTCCTGCAGGTCCTTGTAGCGCTGCAGCACCTGCTTCACCTGCCGCGCGACCGTGTAGTGATCCTCGCCGATGATGCGCGGATCGAGGATGCGCGAGGTCGACGCCAGCGGGTCGACCGCCGGGTAGATGCCCAGCTCGACGATCGCGCGCGACAGGTTGGTCGTCGCATCGAGGTGGGCGAAGGTCGTCGCCGGCGCCGGGTCGGTGTAGTCGTCGGCCGGCACGTAAATCGCCTGCACGGACGTGATCGAGCCGTTCTTCGTCGAC
>JAGWRA010000275.1 GCA_028876655.1 Acidobacteriota bacterium
CATCGAGCGCCGGCAGCCGGCTATCCGGCAGGCGATGGCCTCCCGGCGCTATCCGGACGCCCTGGCGCAGCTGGCGGGGCTGCGGCCGGCGGTGGATCGGTTCTTCGTGGAAGTGCTCGTCATGGCGGACGAGGAGGCGCTCCGGCGTGCGCGGCTGACCCTGATGGGGCAGCTGCGGGACCTCGTCCTCGAGATCGCAGACATCTCTGAAATCGTTCCTCAAACGGAGTCGTAGCGCATGGCCAAGACAACTCGGCGCACTGGCGGGACGAGACGGACGGCGGGCCGGACGGCCGCGAAGAAGCCGGCGAAGAAGGCGGCCGGCAAGGGGCGCAGCCCGAAGTACGTCTACTTCTTTGGCGACGGCAAGGCCGACGGCAACCGGGACATGAAGGACCTGCTCGGCGGCAAGGGCTCCGGGCTGGCCGAGATGACCAACGCGGGGCTGCCGGTCCCGCCGGGCTTCACCATTTCCACTGACGTCTGCCGCATTTATATCGACCAGAAGGGGAAGATTCCGGCCGCCATCGATCAGGAGATCGCCATCTACCTGCGCCGGCTGGAGAAGGCGGCCGGCGCCACGCTGGGCTCGACCGAGAATCCGCTGCTGGTGTCGGTCCGCTCGGGTGCGAAGTTCTCGATGCCGGGGATGATGGACACGATCCTGAACCTCGGCCTGAACGACGCGGCGGTCGAGGGGCTGAAGCGCCGGACCTCGAACGGGCGGTTCGCCTACGACTCCTACCGGCGATTCATCCAGATGTTCGGCAACGTCGTCCTGGAGATCCCGAAGGAGGCGTTCGAGCACGAGCTGGACGGGGTGAAGAAGGCGCGGGGGGTGACGCTCGACCCGAACCTCGACGAGGACGCGCTGCGCGAGGTGGTCCAGCGCTACAAGGCCGTCGTCCAGAAGCGGACCGGCAAGGCGTTCCCGCAGGATCCGAACGTCCAGCTGAAGATGGCGCGCGACGCGGTGTTCCGCTCGTGGAACAACCCGCGGGCGATCGAGTACCGGCGCATCTACGACATCCCCGACTCGATCGGCACGGCCGTGAACGTGCAGATGATGGTGTTCGGCAACACGGGCGACCGGTCGGCGACCGGCGTCGGCTTCACGCGGAACCCGGCGAACGGCAAGAAGGAGTTCTACGGCGAGTTCCTGGTCAACGCGCAGGGCGAGGACGTGGTGGCCGGGATCCGGACGCCGCAGCCGATCACCGAGCTCGAGCAGGTGATGCCGAAGGCGTACCGCCAGCTGCGCGAGATCACGACGCGGCTCGAGCGGCACTACAAGGACGTCCAGGACTTCGAGTTCACCATCCAGGACGAACGGCTGTTCATGCTGCAGACCCGCAACGGGAAGCGGACCGGCTACGCCGCCGTCGTCATCGCCACCGATCTGGTCGACGAGAAGCTGATCAAGCCGGTCGACGCCGTGAAGCTGGTCGACCCCGAGTCGCTGTCGCAGCTGCTGGCGCCGGCCTTCGACCGCGAGGAGTGGGCGAAGATCCCGGTGGCGACGCGCGGCCTGCCGGCCTCGCCGGGGGCGGCGAGCGGCCAGGTGGTCTTCAGCGCGGACCACGCCGTCGAGTGGAGCGAGAAGGGGAAGCCGGTGATCCTGGTGCGCCAGGAAACGGTGCCCGACGACATCCACGGGATGTTCGTCTCGCAGGGGATCCTGACGGCCACCGGCGGCATGACCTCGCACGCGGCCGTCGTCGGCCGGCAGATGGGGAAGCCGTCGGTCGTCGGCGCGGGCGAACTGCAGATCAGCGAGGCGTCCCGCGAGTTCCGGGTGAACGGCCAGACGGTGAAGGAAGGGGATTTCCTCTCCTTCGACGGTCTCACCGGCGAGGTCAAGATCGCGAGGGTGGCGACGCAGCCGAGCGAGATCCTGCAGGTGGTGCAGGGGACGCTGCCGGCCCGGGAGTCGGCGATCTACGGCCGCTTCGCGCGGCTGCTCGACTGGGCCGACAAGGTCCGGCGGCTGGGCGTCCGGGCGAACGCCGACCAGCCGGATCAGGCCGAGCTCGCCTACGCGTTCGGCGCGCGCGGCATCGGGCTGTGTCGCACCGAGCACATGTTCTTCGGCGAGGGCCGGATCCCGATCGTGCAGCGGATGATCCTGGCCGAGACCGAGGCCGATCGCCGCAAGGCGCTCGACGGGCTGCTGCCGCTGCAGCGCGGCGACTTCTACGGTGTGTTCAAGGGGATGCACGGGACGCCGGTCACCATCCGGACCATCGATCCGCCGCTCCACGAGTTCCTCCCCAAGCGCGAGGAGCTGATGGTCGAGATCGCCCGGATGGAGGCGAAGGGGCAGCAGGGGAAGGAGCTGGCGCAGAAGCAGGCGCTGCTCGCCCGCGTCGAGCAGCTGCACGAGTTCAACCCGATGCTCGGGCATCGCGGCGTCCGGCTGGGGATCACCTACCCGGAGATCACCGAGATGCAGACCCGCGCGATTCTCGAGGCCGCGTGCCAGCTGAAGCGCGAGGGGCTCGAGGTCGTGCCGGAGATCATGATTCCGCTCGTCGGCGACGTGAAGGAGCTGAAGGATCAGAAGACGGTGGTCGACCGGGTGGCCCAGGAGACCTTCAAGCGCGAAGGCGTCAAGGTGAAGTACCTGGTCGGGACGATGATCGAGGTGCCGCGCGGGGTCGTCACGGCCGACGAGGTGGCGACCGAGGCGGCGTTCTTCTCGTTCGGGACCAACGATCTCACGCAGCTCACCTTCGGCTTCTCGCGCGACGACGTCGGGAAGTTCCTGCGGGTCTACCAGACACGGAAGATCCTGGAGAAGGACCCGTTCCAGTCGATCGACACGGTGGGCGTCGGTGCGCTCGTCCGGATGGGCGTCGAGAAGGGGCGGGGGGCGCGGCCCAGCCTCAAGGTCGGCGTCTGCGGCGAGCACGGCGGCGACCCGGCCTCGATCCACTTCTTCGAGAGCGTCGGGCTCGACTACGTGAGCGCGTCGCCGTACCGCATCCCCGTGGCGCGGCTCGCCGCCGCCCAGGCGGCGCTCGCCGCACGCCACGGCGACTGACGGTTCGACGGCCGGCGGCCGGGACGGGCGTCCCGGCCGCCGGCCGTCTTCCCCTCGCGACAGGACAGGAGCCGTGGTCACAGTCTTCGTGCATCGTGACGGCCGGACCGAACAGGTGCCGAGCGTCGACCGGGCCTGGCTGACGCCGGAGGGGCAGGCGCTGCTCTGGGTGGATCTGGCGGCGCCGTCGCCGATCGAGGTGGTCGTCCTCCGCGACACCTTCGGATTCCATCCGCTGGCGGTCGAGGACGCGCTCAGCAAGGTCGAGTACCCCAAGATCGAGAGCTACGACGACTACCTCTACCTGATCCTCCACGGCATCGACTTCCGGGCCGCCGAGCACGGCTTCGGCACGCACGACGTCGATTTCTTCCTCGGGCCGAACTACCTCGTCACCGTGCACGACGGCACGTCGCGGTCGGTGGGGGAGCTGCGCGATCACTGCCCCCGGAACCACAAGATCCTGGGCGAGGGGCCGGCCGCGCTGATGCATCGCATCGTCGACGCGATGGTCGACCACTACATGCCGGAGGTCGAGAAGCTCGAGGACCGCCTCGACGAGCTCGAGAAGGCCGTGCTCGCCTCGCCGCGGCCCGACCTGATCGCGGACATCCTGGAACAGAAGCGGGACGTCAGCTCGCTGCGGCGCGTCATCACGCCGCAGCGCGATGCCGTCGGCCGCCTGGCGCGCCGTGAGTTCGCCCTGATCGACACCGAGATGGCGTACCGCTTCCGAGACGTCGGCGACCACCTCGTCCGTCTCGCCGACGAGGCGACGATGTTCCAGGACCGCATCACGGGGATCCTCGATGCGCACCTGTCGAACGTGTCGAATCGCCTCAACGAGGTCATGAAGGTGCTGACGGTGATCGCCACGATCTTCATGCCGCTCACCGTGCTTACGGGCCTCTACGGCATGAACGTGACGATGCCGCACTTTCCCGGAGGCGAGGGCGTGCAGTTCTGGTGGCTGGTGGGGATCATGCTGGGGATGAGCGGCGCGATGCTCGCCTGGTTCCACCGGAAGGGGTGGATCTGACGTGGGGAAGATCACCCGCCTGCCGTCGGACCTCGCGAACCAGATCGCCGCCGGCGAGGTCGTCGAGCGTCCGGCCTCGGTCGTCAAGGAGCTCATCGAGAACGCGCTGGATGCCGGCGCGACGCGGATCGCCGTCACCGTGGAACTCGGCGGCAAGAAGCTGATGCGCGTCGAGGACAACGGCGAGGGGATGCCGCCCGAGGACGCGCGGCTGGCGCTCGAGCGGCACGCGACCAGCAAGATCCGGCGGGCGGACGACCTCGCGGCGATCGCCACGCTGGGGTTCAGGGGCGAGGCGCTGCCGAGCATCGCGTCGGTGTCGCACCTCGTGCTGCGGACGCGCGCCCGGGGCGCGACCAGCGGGACCGAAATCAAGGTGAACGGCGGGGTGATCGCCTCGGAAGTCGAGACCGGCATGGCGGAAGGGACGGTCATCGAGGTGGCCGACCTGTTCTACAACCTGCCCGCCCGCCGGAAGTTCCTGAAGTCGGACGGTGCCGAGTCGGCGCAGATTTCGCGGCTCGTCACGCAGATGGCGCTCGCCTACCCGGAGGTCGGCTTCACGCTGACGAGCAGCGGCCGGCGGGTCCTGGCCTGTCCGCCCGTCACCGGGTTCCGCGACCGGCTCTACCAGATCTACGGGGACCGGCCGGATCTGGTGGAGGTGCGGCGCGACGGCGGCGGGCTCGCCATCAGCGGGTTCGTCGCGGCGCTGGCCGAACAGGGGCCGGTGCGCGGCCCGCAGAACGTCTTCGTGAACCGCCGGATCGTGAAGGACCGGACGATCGCCCATGCGATCATCGACGCCTACAGCTCGGCGTCGATCAAGGAACGCAGCCCCGAGGTCCACCTGTTCATCGACATGCCCCTCGACCGCGTGGACGTGAACGTCCACCCGACGAAGGCGGAGGTCCGCTTCCGCGAGCAGTCGCTGGTGCACGAGGTCGTGCGGCGCGCGGTCGGCGACGCCATCGGCAGCGGGCCTGCGCCGGAGCTGACGCTGCAGGCGCCACAGGCGTCGCCCGCCGGCCCCGTGGCCGTGCCGATTCCCGACCTCAATCTCGGCGGCGCGTATCAGAGCCGCTGGGCGCCGGCGACCGCGGCGTTCGCCCGTCGCCCGGAGGCGGTCCCGGCCGGCCCGCCCCTCGCGGCGCCGGTGTCGTCCGGCGCGGCGCCAACGGCCGCCGGACCGCCGGCGGCTGCGGCAACCGAGGGGAGCGGGGACTCAGCGGTCCGCCGGATGGTGCCGCTCGGGCAGTTCCGCGACACGTTCATCATCGCGGTGGACGAGGAAGGGGTCGCGATCGTCGACCAGCACGTCGCCCACGAACGGATCCTCTTCGAGCGCTTCATGGAGCGGCTCACGGCGGGGACGGCCGAGAGCCAGCGGCTGCTCGAGCCGATCGTCCTCGACCTGCCGGCCGGCGGCCGTGAAGCGCTGCTGGCCAATACGGAGGCGCTGCACCGGTTCGGATTCGACGTGGAGGACTTCGGCGGCGCCAGCCTCCGGGTCACGGCCGTGCCGGCCGCGCTGGGCGGAGGCGACGCCGTGGAGGCCGTCCGCGTCCTCGCGCAGGACCTGGAAGGGCTGGACCGGGGCTCGCGGGTGGAAGAGGCGCTGCGGCGGATTGCCGCGACCATGGCCTGCCATGCGGCCGTGAAGGCGAACGATCCGCTGACCTACGAGAAGATGACCCACCTGCTCGACGAGTTGCGCCGCACGGCGTACTCGACCGTCTGTCCGCACGGTCGCCCGGTGATGCTGCGGCTGACCCGGCGCGAGATCGAGCGGAACTTCCAGAGAATCTGAGGGCGACGGGCTACCGGCTGCGGGGCCCCGGAGCCAGAAGCCCGAAGCCTGAAGCCGACGCCCTCGCCCTTCACTCCTCGCGCTTCTTCCGCTTGAACGCCTCCCACGCGTCCAGGCGCCGCTTGATCTCTTTTTCGAAGCCGCGCTCGGTCGGACGATAGTAGTGCCGTCCGCGCAGCGCGGGCGGCAGACAGTCCATCGCAGCCACGCCGTCGGCCTCGGCGTGGGCGTACTTGTAGCCCTTTCCGTAGTCCAGGTCCTTCATCAGCCGTGTCGGCGCGTTGCGGAGGTGCAGGGGGACCGGCTCTGCGGCGTCGCGATGCGCATCCGCGGCGGCCTGCCCGTACGCCTCGTAGATGGCGTTGCTCTTCGGCGCGGTCGCCAGGTAGATCGCCGCCTGCGCCAGTGCCGTGTTCCCCTCGGGCATGCCGATGAAGTGGACCGCGTCCTTGGCGGCGACCGCGACCGTGAGCGCCTGCGGATCGGCGTTGCCGATGTCCTCGGAGGCGAACCGCACGAGGCGCCGGGCGATGTACAGCGGATCCTCGCCCGCCTCGACCATGCGCGCCAGCCAGTAGACGGCGGCATCGGGGTCGCTGTTGCGCATCGACTTGTGGAGCGCCGAGATGAGGTTGTAGTGCTCTTCGCCGGCCTTGTCGTACAGCAGGGCGCGGCGCTGGACGAGCTGCTGCACGAGGGGAAGATCCACGTGCCGGCCCGCGGCTCCCGGGCCGGCCACGCCGCCCGGGACGGCCGAGACCGCCAGTTCCAGCAGGTTGAGCGCCACGCGCGCGTCGCCGTTGGCGTACGCCGCCATCGCCGCGATCGCCTCCTCGTCGGCGGTCACCTCGGTGGCGCCGAGGCCGCGCGCGCGGTCGGCAAGGGCGCGCCGGAGGATGTGCGCGGTCTCGTCGGGGGTCAGCGCGCGCAGGACGAACACCTTCGAGCGCGACAGCAGCGCGGCGTTCACCTCGAACGACGGGTTCTCGGTGGTCGCGCCGATGAGGACGATGTCGCCGGCCTCGATGCGGGGGAGGAAGGCGTCCTGCTGGGCCTTGTTGAAGCGGTGGATCTCGTCGATGAAGACGATCGTGCGGCCGCGGCCGGCGCGGCGCGCCCGCTCGGCCTCCGCCATGACCTCCTTGATTTCCTTGATGCCGGAGAGGACGGCGCTGAACGAGATGAAGCGGGCGCGCGTCAGATCGGCGATCATCCGCGCCAACGTCGTCTTCCCCGTGCCCGGCGGGCCCCACAGGATGATCGACTGCAGCAGGTCGCGCTCGATCGCCTCGCGCAGCGGCCGGCCGGGGGCGAGCAGTTCCTCCTGGCCGACGAACTCGTCGAACGTCCGCGGGCGCATCCGCTCGGCGAGCGGCGCACTCGCGGCCGGGGCGGCGCCGCCCGGCTGGTCGTCGGGGAAGAGGTCGGCAGTGCTCATGCGGTGCGGCCGGCGCGACGGCGGGCCACCTCGAACAGCAGCAGGGCGCCGGCGACGGCGACGTTCAGGGATTCGACCGGGGCCTGCATGGGAATGGTGACCTGCAGGGCGGCGCGCGCGGCCAGCGCCGGGCCGAGGCCGCCCCCTTCGCCGCCGAGGAGTACCGCCAGCGGGCCGTCGAGCGGCGCGTCGTACAGCCCGACACCACCGGCGGGCATCATGGCCACCGGGCGGATGCCGCGGCGCTCGAGCGCCGCGAAGAGATCGGTGGCGGCGACCGCCGCGGCGATCGGCAGGCGGAAGGCGCTGCCCATCGCCCCTCTCAGCGCTTTCCAGCCGAACGGATCGGCCGAGCCGCCGCAGGTGAGGAAGCCGGTGGCGCCGGCGGCCTCGGCCGTGCGCACGAGGGCGCCGACATTGCCGGGGTCCTGCACGTCCACGGCCACCGCGACCAGCGGCATCCGGCCCGACAGCGCCGCGTCGAGCCCGCCGTGCGGCCGGTCGGCCAGCGCCACGATCCCTGAGGGGGTGCGCACCGGGCTCATGGCGGCGAGGACCGGCCCGGCCACCGTGACGACCGCCGCGCCGGCCGCCTCGACACGGCGGGCCAGGTCGCCGAGCGCATCGAGCCGGGCCGGCGTCACCGCCAGCGTGCGGATGGTGAGCCCGGCGGCGGCCGCCTCGGCGATGAGGTGCTCGCCGTCGAGCAGGAGCGGTCCGGCGGAATCGTGGCGGGCCGCCGCCGCGCGGAAGGCCGTCACGAGCGGATGGCGGCGGCTGCTGATGGTCGTCACAGGTCCGAGGTTCGTCGTTATGCGGTGCTCAACAAGAATCATATCCTCGAGTCGGATGCGCCGCATAACGGCGGCCCGCACGGCGGGCCCGCGAGCGGAACGGAGCGAGCCGCGAGAGGCGAGCGAGTGTCGTGAGCCGGGGTTCGGGGCGGAACCCCGAGGCGGGGAGGTATGTTAAAATCCGTGACGGATTGCCGGTTCCTGCCGGCGGTCCGTTCGTACGGCCGAATCACCCGGGAGGGGAGACCCGGGCACGCGCTGCCCGCTCCCGTCACCTGACCGACAGACCCTGATGAAAGCCCGGATACTGAAGAAGTTCGAGGACGAGATCCAGGCGCTCGAGCGCGAGCTGAAGATGGAGCTCCCGAAGGAGATCAAGCGGGCCCGGGAGCTCGGCGACCTGCGCGAGAACGCCGAGTATCAGGCCGCCAAGGAACGCCAGCGGCTGGTCGAGGCGCGCATCTCGATGCTCAAGAAGCGCGTGTCGGAAATCGCGCTGATGAACCTCGACAAGATCCCCGCCGATCGGGTCGGCTTCGGGTCGACTGTCCACCTGCAGGAGGACGGCGCCGACGGCGTCCAGGTCTTTCAGCTGGTGATGCCGGAGGACGCCGACGCCACCAAGGGGCTCATCTCGACGACGTCGCCCATCGGCCGGGCGATCCTCAACAAGGAGCCCGGCGACACGGTGAAGGTCGCCACCCCGGGCGGCACCCGCGCGTTCGAGATCCTCAAGCTCATTACGATTCATGACGAGGCGTGAGCGGCCGCGCCGCCGCGCCGTCTGACGTCCGTTCCGGAGCGAGCCGCAGGCCATGACGCCGTCCTTCGAGGCACCGCCCGCCGACCCGCACGGGGCGTACTCGCCCGGACTGCGGACCGCGCTCGTCCTCACCGGCAGCGGTACGGCCGGTGCGTACCACGCCGGGGTGCTGCGGGCGCTGCACGAGGCCGGCGTGAAGATCGACCTGGTCGCCGGACAGGGGATGGGGGCGGTCGGTGCGCTGCTGGCGGCCATCGACGGCGCCTCGCGGTTGTGGGAGCCCAACGGCCTCTGGCGCAGCGACGAGGCCGCGCGTCTCTATCCCTGGCGGACCGTCTTCCGGATTGGCGGCTGGACGGCGCTGGCGGTGCTGGCCCTGCTGCTCGTGCCGGTCGCCGGTCTGGCGCTGGGCCTGGTCGTCTATCCGCTGGACTTCCTGCTCGGCCTGGTGGGGCTCGATCGGGGCGGCCTGCTCGCCTCGGGGTACGCCCACCTGGTCGAGGCCGCCTTCGCGGCGCCGCGGCTGCCGACCGTCCTCCCGCAGTTGGTCGTCTTCGTCCTCGCCGTCTTCCTGCTGGGTGTGGCGGCCACGGGCGCGGCGACGCTCTGGCAGCAGCGCCGGCGGGTCCACGGCCCCTTCTGGTGGAAGATGTGGGGCGCCCCGCTCTCGGCGACCGCGGCCCTCCGCTGGGCCCGCGCCGGCCTCTGGCGGCTGATGGGAGGCGCGGCCGCCGGTCTTCGTGAGCCACCGCCCGCCGACCTCGGACGCCGGTACTGCGAGCTGCTCGGCGAGAGCCTCGGGCAGCCGGCCTTCCGCGAACTGCTGCTCACCGCGTACGACCTCGATGCCCGGCGCGACCTGGTGTTCGCGCTGCTGTCGGACGAGCGGCGCCGCGACTTCTTCCGGCGGCCCGCGGCCGGCGGGGGCGCGCGGCTCGCCGAGGCGTTCGACCTGGCCGGTGTCGACCGCGACTACCTGGTCGACGCGCTGGCCGGAGCCCTGAGCGTGCCGGTCGCCACCGGGGCCCATCCCATCCATTTCTCGCCGGAGTCGGCCTGGCAGGGAGAGACGCACCGGCTGTGCGACCGCCCGGCGTCGCTCGGCCGCCTGCTCGAGGAGGTGGCGGCCGCCGGCGTCGAGCAGGTCATCCTGGTGACGGCCGCGCCCGAGCCGGGCGGGCCGCACACGCTGCGGGCCGGCGTCGCCGAGCCGCGGCGCCAGCTCGGCGACGCGCTGGCCCGTCTCGAAGCGGCGGTCGTCCGGGACGGCGTCCACGTGGCGCGCCGCTGGTTCGACGGCGTCTTCGAGATCCGTCCCACGCACAACCCGCTGGGGCCGTTCGATTTCGCGGGCGGCTACGACGAGCAGTCCGACCGGCGGCAGAGCCGTGAGGAGCTGATCGACCGGGGATACGAGGACGCCTACCGCCAGTTCGTCGAGCCGGTCGTCGCGGCCAGCGGCGAGCGGCTCGAGGCGCGGACCGCCGGCCCGGCCGCGCCCGGCGGCGCCGACTACGACCTGTAAGCGCACCCCGCGCGCCTGGAGGCGCAGCGACCATGAGCGACGAGACCCGAGGCTTCTCCACCCGCATCATCCACACCGGCGAGGGCGAGGTCGGCCACCCGGTTCCCCTGACGACGCCGATCTACGAGACGACGACGTTCGTGTTCGAGTCGGCGGCCGAGGTGCTGGCCTTCAACGAGGGGCGTTCGGCGAAGTACCTCTACACGCGCTACGGCAACCCGACGGTGGTCAGCGCCGAGCAGAAGGTGGCCGCGCTGGACGGCGCGGAGGCGGCGCTGCTGTTCTCGTCGGGGATGGCGGCGACCGCCACCATCGTGATGGGGCACGTGAGCGCCGGAGAGGAAATCATCTGCGGGTCGGCGATCTACGGCGGGACGCTGCACCTTCTGAACGACCTGCTGGTCCGGTTCGGCATCACGACCCGGTTCGTCGGCCTCGACGCGCTGTCGCATCCCGACACCGTGTTCGGGCCGAAGACCCGCATGCTCTGGTTCGAGTCGCCGATCAATCCGACGCTGCGGTGCGTCGACATCCGGCACATCGCGGCCGCCTGCCGGGCGCAGGGCGTCGTGTCGGTCCTCGACAACACCTTCGCCAGCCCGATCAACCAGCAGCCGCTCGCCCTCGGCGTCGACCTCGCGATGCAGAGCGCGACGAAGTACCTCAACGGGCACAGCGACGTCACGGCGGGCGCGGTAGCCGGATCGAAGGCCCTCGTGGCGCCGGTCGAGAAGGCGCGACGGCTGCTCGGGACGATCCTCGACCCGCAGCCCGCCTACGCGCTGGCGCGCGGGATGAAGACGGTGACGCTGCGGGTCGAGCGGCACAACGCGAATGCGATGGCCGTGGCCCGGTTCCTGGCGCAGGACGCGCGCGTGTCGGCGGTGCACTATCCGGGCCTCGCGTCGCATCCCGACCATGCCATCGCGGCGCGGCAGATGAGCGGCTTCGGCGGCATGGTCTGCTTCGACCTGGGCGGCAGTCTCGAGCGGGCGAGTCGCTTCTACGACCGGGTGCAGCTGTTCAAGCGGGCCGCGAGCCTGGGCGGGGTCGAGAGCCTCGTCAGCCTGCCGGTGCTGACCTCGCAGTGGGGGCACACCGACGCGCAGCTCGCCGAGGCGGGCATCACGCGCGGCATGGTGCGGCTGTCGGTCGGCCTGGAGGATGCGGCCGATCTGGTGGCGGACCTGGATCAGGCGCTGGGATAGGGAGAGCGGGCCCCTGGCTACGGACTCCGGGCTTCGGGGCCCGGAGGAGTCTCGTCGTCCCAGGTCTCCGGTCTCCGGTCTCCAGTCTACGGTCTCCCGTCCTGCGGGAAACCCGGTTCACTCGGCCATCGCTCGAAAAGTCAGCCGTACCGGAAATCTCGGAGAGCACACTTGTTGAAGCAGTCCACCAAAGCGTGCTCACAGTAGCCCGCTTCGCACTCCAGCGGCGGTACACAGCCGATGGGCTCAAGTGGTCGACGGTGATTGAAGCAGTCGATTCACTGCAGCGTGGCGAACTCGATGGCCTCGAGATGCCTCAAGCCGCCCGATTGTGGACT
Organism: Acidobacteriota bacterium; assembly: GCA_028876655.1. GTDB lineage: Bacteria > Acidobacteriota > Vicinamibacteria > Vicinamibacterales > CAVVIG01 > JAGWRA01. The sequence goes on from JAGWRA010000275.1 coordinate 11,959, forward strand.
CGGCCGGCGAATTGTCGTACGAATCGACCCGGCTACCCACCGACGGTGGACAGATACAGCGTGCGCCGATCGCCGTGATGCACGCGGTCCGCGGCGCCGGCACCGCAGCAATCATATTGCCCGGGCGGCCCCTGCGTGAGCGGGGATTCCGCGCCGCGCCGCAGGACCGGAGACTGAAGACCGAAGACCGAAGACCGAAGACTGCTCCGTAGCCTGCAGCCCGTCGCCCGTCTCTACGAACTCCTGGCCCCCGTCGGCTCCTTCTCTTTCTCTTTGTCCTTCTTCTTCTCGCCAGCCGCGGGCTCGCGCAGGAACTGCGCGGTCAGTTCCTGCAGCTTCTCGCTGACCTCGACGCCGCGCAGCCGGCCGAACTTCGCCTGGAACGCCTCGAGCGGCATGACCGCCTTGGCCATCGAGCGATGGCCGCCGGCGCTGCCGAGATCGGCGAAGAAGCGGCGGACGAACTCGCCGGCGTGGCGCGAGTACCCCAGGTTGCGCACCGAGACGATCAGCTGGTCGTCGACCACCCCCGAAATCACCGACCACTGCACGTTCTCGAGCTGCAGGAAGAAGTCTGCCACGTAGGGGATGAAGTCCTCGCGCGGGCAGACGCCGAGGAACGACGAGAAGACCTGGTGGTCGAGGCGGCCCGTGTCGTACGCCTTCCGGATGAACTCGAGCCGCTCGAGGTTGATCTCGGCCCCTTCCATCTTGCGGATGAGCGCTGCGTTGGCCAGCGGGTAGAGGTACGAGAAGGCGTCGAGGTCGACGCGATTGGCCTGCCGGTTGAAGAACAGCGTGTCGGACTTGATGGCGTAGAGCATCGCCGTCGCCGTCCGCTCGGAGATGTTCACGTCGACGGCGCGCAGGTGCTCGGTGAGGATCGTGGACGTGGAGCCGTAATCGGGCCGGATGTCCTTGAAGACGGCGTTGTAGCCCGGCTGCTCGGGATGGTGATCGATCACGAGATCCACCCGGTCGATCAGGCCGCCGAAGTAGTGGGGCTGGACGTCGACCATGGCGACCCGCGAGAAGTCGCGCAGCGACTCGGCCGTGATCGGCTCGATCTGGATGTCGAGCAGGTTCAGCATCCGGAGGTTCTCGGGACGCGTCACGGCCTGCATCGCGCCGAGGATGGTCGTCGTCTTCGTGCGCCGCAGGACGTTGCGCAGCGCGAGCCCGCTCGCGATGGCGTCGGGGTCCGGGTCGTTGTGGAGCAGGATCAGGATCCGGTCGGCGTCGCTGAAGTAGCGCTGGTACTGCTGGACCCGGGCCCGGGTCAGCGAACGGCTGAACTCGGTGAGCAGCGGCCCGCCGAGCAGCTCGGCCATCGTCAGGCACGAGACGTCGGGGAACTGCGTGCGCAGGGCCTCGGCCCGCTGCCCCGCGGCGGTCCCCACGCCGAGCACGTACACGAGGGTCCCACCCGCGTCGCGGATGGCCGACAAGACCCGCTTCAGGCTCCGTCGCCCGTTGTCCTCGACCACCACGCACGTGCCGGGTGAGACGTCGGCCTTCAGGTAGGTGTCCGTCCGGCGCAGGTCGCCCGCGGTGACGTTGATACCGGCGTCGTGCAGGCGGCGGGCGAGGGGCCGGCTCTCGACGAGGAATTCCACGTCGAAGCTGGACAGCAGCACTTCGTCCAGCATCCGGATGACCAGCTCGTCCTGGCAGACGGCAAGGCACTTCATGGGGTTGCAGGGCGCCGCCGGCAGACAGAACGCTCTGCCGGCGTAACCGCAAACTCCCATTATACCCCCGGACGGCCACGGCCGGGCCGGGGCGGGCCGTGCGGCCGGAGGGCTCGGGCGCCGCGCGGACGGTCCTGGACGGCCGTTCCGAAATCGCCGGGCCGGTGGTACAGTGCCGGGATTCGCAGGATTCCCGCGGAAACGTCGTTCCTGAACAGCCGTCCGGCCCGGTCCGGACACCGGGCGGCGAGGGCCGGGAGGAGCACATGCAGGGCCGGACGATCGTCCTGGGCGCGGCACTGACCCTGGCGGCGACAGGGATGGCGTGGCCGCAGACGCCGATGTTCCGGTCGGGCGTCGACGTGGTGAACGTCACCGTCACGGTGACCGATCACGACGGCCATTATCTGACCGGGCTGACGCCCGCGGATTTCCAGGTGGAGGAGGACGGCCGGCCCCAGACGATCCGGTACTTCGCGGCCGGCGTGCCGGAAGGGGCCGACGCGCCACCCCTGCACCTGGGCCTGCTGCTCGACACCAGCGAGAGCATGACCGAGGACATCCGGTTCGCCCGGACGGCGGCCATCAAGTTCCTGATGGCGTTGCCGCAGGCCGAGGACATCACGCTGGTCGACTTCGACACGAAGATCCGCGTGGCCCTCTACAGCCAGTCGAACTTCCCGCGGCTGGTCGAGCGGATCCGGACGCGCGAGCCGGAGGGCTGGACGGCGCTCTACGATGCCGTTGGCGTCTACCTGGACGGCGCCTCGAACCAGACCGGCCGGAAGATCATGCTGCTCTGCACCGACGGCGGCGACACGCGCAGCTCGCTGACCTTTTCGGACACGATCAAGCTGCTGAAGGCGTCGGACGTCACCGTGTACGCCATCGGCCTCCTGTCGCACCAGTCCAGCTTCACGCGCAACGAACAGCGGGTCGCCCTCCAGCAGATGGCGGCCGTGACGGGCGGCCAGGCGTTCTTCCCCGAATCGGTCCAGTCGCTGGACCGGGTGTACGCGCGGATTCTCGAGGAAATCCACGCCCAGTACAGCCTGGGGTACGTCTCGACGAACACGAAGATGGACGGGAGCTGGCGGAAGGTCCGGATCCGGGTGGTGAAGCCGGGGGCGAAGGGGCTGCACGTCCGGGCGCGCGAGGGCTACTACGCGCTGTACGTGCCGCCCCGCCGTCGGGCGGGGCCTTTGTGGTACGATCACCGGTTGGCATGGCATCCGCCCACGATCGCTTCACGCTCGTCTCCGACTTCGCGCTGGCCGGGGACCAGCCCGTCGCCATCGGCGAGCTCGTCGCGGGGCTGGAGCGGGGCGATCCGCATCAGGTGCTGCTCGGCGTCACCGGGTCGGGGAAGACGTTCACGATCGCGCAGGTCATCGCGCGGGTGAACCGCCCGGCGCTGGTGATGGTCCACAACAAGACGCTGGCCGCGCAGCTCTTCCAGGAGTTCCGGCGCTTCTTCCCGGACAACGCCGTCGAGTACTTCGTCAGCTACTACGACTACTACCAGCCCGAAGCCTACGTTCCCGCCACCGACTCGTACATCGAGAAGGAAGCGACCATCAACGACGAGATCGACCGGATGCGGCTGTCGGCCACCCGGTCGCTGTTCGAGCGGCGCGACGTCATCATCGTCGCAAGCGTGTCGTGCATCTACGGCCTCGGCTCGCCGGAGGCGTACTACGGCATGCTGCTGCCGCTCGAACTGGGGCAGCGGATCGCCCGGGACGAGATCCTCCGCAAGCTGGTCGAGATCCAGTACGAGCGGAACGACGCGGAATTCGCGCGCGGGACGTTCCGCGTGCGGGGCGACATCGTCGAGGTGTACCCCTCCTACGAGGAGGAGGCGCTGCGGATCGAGCTGTTCGGCGACGAGATCGACCAGCTCGTCTCGTTCGATCCGCTGACCGGGCGGGCGCGCCGCCGGCACGACCGGACGGCCGTGTACCCGAAGTCGCACTTCGTGGCCCCGAAGGAACGGACGCGGCAGGCGGTCGAGTCGATCAAGGCCGAGCTGGTCGAGCGGCGGACCGAGCTCGAAGGCCAGGGGAAGCTGCTCGAGGCGCAGCGGCTCCACCAGCGGACGATGTTCGATCTCGAGATGATCAAGGAGATCGGCTACTGCCACGGCATCGAGAACTACGCGCGCCACCTGACGGGACGGGTGGCGGGCCAGCCGCCGCCGACCCTGCTCGACTACCTGCCCCCGGACGCCATCTTCATCGTCGACGAGAGCCACCAGACCGTCCCGCAGATCCGGGGGATGTATCATGGCGATCGGTCCCGCAAGGAGGTGCTGGTCGACTACGGCTTCCGGCTCCCCTCGGCGCTCGACAACCGGCCGCTGAACTTCCGCGAGTGGGAGGAGCGGGTCGGGCAGGTCGTCTTCGTGTCGGCGACCCCCGGGCCCTACGAGCTGCAGCGGGCCGGGGGCGTGGTCGTCGAGCAGGTGATCCGGCCGACGGGGCTGATGGACCCGCCGATCGAGGTCCGGCCGGTGCGCGGGCAGGTCGACGACCTCCTCCAGGAGATCCGGGCGACGGTCGAGCGGCGCGAGCGGGTGCTCGTGACGACGCTGACGAAGCGGATGGCGGAGGACCTGACGCAGTACTATCAGGAGCTGGGCGTGCGGGTGCGCTACCTGCACTCGGACATCGACACGCTCGAGCGGGTGGAGATCCTGCGGGACCTGCGGCTGGGGGTCTTCGACGTCCTCATCGGCATCAACCTGCTGCGCGAGGGGCTGGACCTGCCGGAGGTTTCGCTGGTGGCGGTGCTCGACGCCGACAAGGAGGGGTTCCTGCGGTCGGCGAGTTCGCTCATCCAGACGTCGGGGCGGGCGGCCCGGAACCTGAACGGCCGCGTCATCATGTACGCCGACGCGGTCACCGACTCGATGCGGACGGCCATCGCCGAGACCGAACGCCGGCGGGCGCTGCAGGAGGCGTACAACCGCGAGCACGGTATCACGCCGGCGTCGATCGTCAAGGCGATCGACGACGTGCGGCTGAGCGTGTACGAGCGGGATTACTCGGCGGTCCCCGTGGTGAAGGAGGCGGACACGCCGTACCGGACGGTCGAGGCGCTGGAGGCCCGCGTCCGCGAGCTGCAGGAGGCGATGCGCGGCGCGGCCGCCGATCTGGATTTCGAGCGGGCGGCGACGCTGCGCGACGAGATCAAGCGGCTGCGGTCGACCGAGTTGGGACTGCGCGAGAGTCCCGGAAAGCGTTGAGGCGGCGTGTTCAGGCTGATCCAGAACGCACTGAAGCATGCGGCGCAGGAGACCCAGGAGTACGTCAAGCTGACCGTGGCGGCGATCCGGGCGATCTTCTCGCCGCCGTTGTACCGCCACGACATCGTCGAGCAGTTCGACGCGATCGGGGTCGGCTCGCTGACGGTCGTGCTGCTGACCGGGTTCTTCACCGGCGCGGCGCTCGCCCTGCAGAGCGGGCTCACGCTCGACCAGTTCGGCGCGCGGCCGGTCGTCGGCCGGCTCGTGAGCGCCTCGATGGTGAAGGAGCTCGGCCCCGTGCTGACGGGCCTGATGCTGACGGGCCGCATCGGGTCGGGGATCGCCGCCGAGCTCGGCTCGATGGTCGTCACCGACCAGATCAACGCGCTGCGGGCGCTGGGGACCGATCCGGTCCGCAAGCTGGTGGTCCCGCGGGTGCTGGCCGGCTTCTTCATGGCGCCGGTGCTGACCGTGGTGGCCGACTTCGTCGGCGTGTTCGGCGGCTGGCTGGTGGCGCGGTTCCAGCTGCAGGTGGCCAGCAGCCTCTACTGGTCGTCGACGACCCAGGCGCTCTACATCCAGGACGTCTGGATGGGGCTCATCAAGCCGTTCGTGCTCGGGTTCGTCATCGTCACCATCGCCTGTTACGTCGGCCTGCGGACCCGCGGCGGCACCCAGGGGGTGGGCCGCGCCACGACCATTGCGGTGGTGGCCGGATCGGTGGCGGTGATTGCCGTCGACTTCTTCGTCACCCAGGTGCTCGTCAGCCTGCTCTACTGATGCTGGAGACGTCCACGCCGTCACCGTCGGCGACCGAGGTCCTGGATGCCCCCGGGGCGCCGGTCATCGTGTTCGATCGCGTGCAGCTCGCCTTCGACGAGAAGGTCGTCCTGCAGGACATCAGCTTCACGCTGATCAAGGGGCACACGAAGATCATCCTGGGCGCCAGCGGGTCGGGCAAGTCGACGATCCTCAAGATCGTCACCGGCCTGCTGCGGGCCGACGGCGGCGTCGTCTGGGTGAACGGCGCGCGGGTCGACAAGCTGTCGGAGCGCGATCTGATGGCCGTGCGCGGCGACCTCGGCATGATCTTCCAGGAAGGGGCGCTGTTCGACTCGCTGACCGTGCGGGAGAACGTCGGCTACAAGCTCTACGAGGAGAGCGACATGCCGATCGATGACGTCGACCGGCGCGTGGAGGAGGTGCTCGGCTTCATCGGGTTGGCCGAGCACATCGACAAGATGCCCTCGGAGCTGTCGGGCGGCCAGCGGCGGCGCGTGGCGATCGCCCGGGCGATGGCCTTCAAGCCGAAGATCATGCTCTACGACGAGGCGACCACCGGGCTGGACCCGATCACGGCGACGACGGTCGACGACGAGATCATCAAGCTGCGCGACCTGGAGAACGTCAGCTCGATCGTGGTCACCCACCAGCTGCGCGACGCCTTCTACGTGGCGCAGCACATGGCCGTGCGCGGCGCCGACGGCCGGGTGGAGGTGGTCCCCGCCTCGCCCGACAAGGAGCGCGAGGCCGAGTTCATCATGCTGAAGGACGGGTTGATCTGCTTCGAGGGGGACGCCGACGCGCTCCGGACCTCCACCGACCCGTACCTGCGAACGTTCCTGTCGTGACACGCGGCCGGGCGACCGGCGCGGCGGGCGACCGCGAGACCGGCGGCCGCCCCGAGGAGGACCTGTCCCATGCCCCGTACCCGCTCCCTCGCCTGGTCGGAGCTGAAGATCGGCGCGCTGACCATCGTGGCGCTGTTCATCGCCGCCATGGCGATCTTCCTCGTGACCGGCGGCCGCGGCTTCTTCTGGCAGCAGTACCACCTGAAGACCCGCTTCGGCAACGTCGCCGGCCTGAAGCCCGGCTCGCCGGTCCGCCTGGCGGGCGTCGAGGTGGGCAGCGTGGACAGCGTGCAGTTGAACGGCCCGCAGGTCGACGTCTGGATGTCGGTGAACAACCGGTACCGGCCCGACATCACGACGGCCTCGGTGGCGACGCTCGGGTCGGTGTCGCTGCTCGGCGAGAGCGCCGTCGACATCACGCCGTCGCGGGCGGGGCAGGCGATTCCCGACTGGGGCTACGTGACGCCGGGGGAGGCTCCCACCCAGATTGCCGATGTCACCACCCAGGCGAACCGGGGCCTCGAGCAGCTCAACGACGTCCTGAAAGGGATCCGCAACGGCCAGGGGACGATCGGCAAGCTGGTGACCGACGACCAGCTGTACCGGAACCTGAACGCCTTCGTCGCGGCCGCCCACGACGTCACCGCCCAACTGGCCGCCGGCAAGGGAAGCCTGGGCGAACTGCTGAAGAACCCGCAGACGGCCCGGTCGCTGCAGGCGTCGCTGCAGAATCTGGAGGCGGTCACGGCCCGGCTGAACGCGGGGCAGGGGAGCATCGGCCAGCTGCTGAAGGACGACTCGTTCGCCCGGTCGTTGACGGCGACCACGGGCAACCTGCGCACCCTGACGGGCGACCTGAAGGAGGGCAAGGGGACGGCGGGCAAGCTGTTCACGGACGCGGCGCTCTACAACCGCCTGGATTCGTTGTCCTCCCGGCTGGACTCGCTCGTGGCGAACCTGAATGCCGGCGAGGGGACGGCCGGACAGTTGCTGAAAGATCGCCAGTTATATGAGAACATTAACCAGACGGTCACCGAGGTGCGCAACCTCGTGCAGGACATCCGCAAGGACCCGAAGAAGTTCCTGACCGTCCGGGTCAGCATTTTCTGAGCGCTCGGAGCCGAGACGGCCGTCCGGTCGCCGGCGGCCCACGTTGAAGGAGGCGAACGATGGCAAGGGAAGACGGCAGCGCAGGAACCGTGGTGCTGGCGTTCCTGCTCGGGGCCGTGAGCGGCGCCGCCGCGGCGCTGCTGCTCGCCCCGGTCACCGGCCGGGAAGCGCGCGGCTACATCAACGAGAAGGCGCGGCAGGGGCGGCAGCGGGCCGAGGAGGCGGCGCGGCAGGGGCGCGAGCTCTTCGACCAGGGACGCGAGCGGGCCACCGAGGCCGCCCGGCAGGGGCGGCAGATCATCGACCAGGGACGCGAGACGGTCGTCAACGCGATCGAGCGCGGCCGCGAGGCGTACCAGCAGGCGCGGGAAAAGGGGAACGCGTGAGCGCTGAGGTGGTGTTTCTCGCCGCCATCGCGGCCGCCACGGTCATCATGGCCGCCATCCAGATCGGCGCGATCATCTACGCCGGGCGGATGGCGCGGCGGGTCGAGCGGCTGGTGGATCGGGTCGAGCAGGACCTGCAGCCGCTGTTCGGGAGCCTCACGGAGATCGCCCGTGACGCCACCCGGGCCAGCACGCTGGCCGTCGCGCAGGTGGAGCGCGCCGACCAGCTGTTCGCCGATCTGTCGCAGCGGCTCACGCAGACGGTCGCGGCGCTGCAGGCCACGATCCTGGGACCCGCCCGCGAGGGGCGGGCGCTCATCTACGGCCTGCGTGCGGCGTTCGCGGCGGTCCGTTCGATGCGCGACGATGGGCGATCGCGCGGCCGCAGCGACGACGAGGACGCGCTGTTCATCTGATCGTCCGGGCTCGATCGCGTCCGGGGCGTGCCTGAACTCGTCGTCCGTCGTTGACGTGAAGGGCGTGCCGGTGATAGAACCGTTGCCACAGCTCAGCTGATCGTCCTGATCAACCCCGGAGGAGGGGGCCGACATGAGACGCTGTGGTCGCCCGATGTACGCAGGCTCGTTCATCGTGGCCGTACTGGCATGGTTATGCACGGCCGGTCCTGCTGCCGCCCAGAACGCCCAATCCCCAGCGGCAGCCAAGAGCCTCGTCTCGGCGCTCGATCAGGCCAAGCTGCAGGCCATCGCCGCGGCCGACCCCGCCAACCCCGGCGTCTACGTCGCCGCGCTCTACTACCCCGGTGCCGAACTCCTCGTGGTCCAGGCGAAGTACTCGGCGCCGGCCGCGATGGAGGCCACGCTCGCCAGCAAGGACTACCGCGAAGCCTACGTCGACCTGAACGGGGCGGCCGAGCCCGGCACGAAGATCTTCATCGAGGATCTCAAGGCCGACGGGCTGAACGCCAACCCGGGGAACGACCAGCCGTTCGACTCCTACGACGCCGGGACGCAGCACGCGCAGTTCAACCACGACTGGAAGGCGCAGAAGATGTCGGAAGACCAGTACAAGAAGATCTTCCAGACCGCCGACCAGCAGTACGAGCACATGCTGACCGTGCTGCTCGGCGCGCTGAAGAAGCCGTCCTAGAGGCGCGAGGCGTGAGGCGGGAGAAGGTTGGTGGGCGCTAGTGGATTCGAACCACTGACCCCCGCCGTGTGAAGGCGATGCTCTACCACTGAGCCAAGCGCCCAACCAGACAACCCGACAAGTGTACCGCAAATCACACGCGCCCGGCAATCCCGCCCGGCGGATCGGACGCGGATCCGTCCCTCACGGCGTCAGCACCCGGATGTCCGGGAGGTTCCGGTAGCGCTCGTCGAAGTCCAGTCCGTAGCCGACGACGAAGCAGTCGGGGATCGTGAAGCCCACACAATCGACGTCGACCGGCACCTGCCGGCGTGACGGCTTGTCCAGCAGCGTCACCGTGCGGAGCGACCGTGGGGCGCGCGAGCGGACGACCTGTTGCAGGACCTGCAGCGTCAAACCGGTGTCCACGATGTCCTCCACGAGCACGACGTCACGGCCGGTGACGGTGGCGTCCAGATCCCGGACCAGTTCCACCTCGCCCGACGACACCGTCCCCGACCGGTAGCTGGCGGCCGCCAGGAAGTCGACCGTCACCGGTCCCTCCATCGCGCGGACCAGATCCGCCAGGAAGACGAAGGCCCCCTTCAGGACGCCGACCAGGTGGATCGGCTCGCGGGCGTTGCGCTCGAGGTCGGCCGCCAGCTCGCGCACGCGAACCTGGATCTGCCCGGCCGTCAGCAGGACGTAATCGATGGGCATCGGGAGTCGTGTGCCGGACCGCCGTGGCCGGACGGCCCGCAGCGTATCATAGCCGGCGGGACGGAGGGGTTGAGGGTGACCGGCGAGCAACTCGAGGCGACGATCGAGCGGGTGACCCGGCGGCTGCGGGCGGACGTGGGACGCGACTGGTGCCCCTGCCACGCGCTCCCGCGCGGGCGCTGCCCCGGAACGGAGCAGACGGCCGGTGGCCAGTCGATCGAGGCGCCGACCGCCGCCGGGCTGGCGCGGCTGATCGACCACACACTCCTCCGGCCCGAGGCGGCGAGGCCGGACATCGTCAGGCTCTGCCAGGAAGGACTGGCCTTCGCGTTCGCGACCGTCTGTGTCAATCCGTGGTGGGTGCCGGAAGCGGCGGCCCGGCTGGCCGGGTCGCCGGTCGGGGTCTGCGCCGTGGTCGGCTTCCCCCTGGGGGCGCTGCCGCCGGCCCTGAAGCGCCAGGAAGCAGCCGCGGTGCTCGGTGACGGGGCCAGCGAGGTGGACATGGTCGTCAATCTGGGCGCCGTGAAGTCCGGCGAGTGGCCGGTCGTCTGTGCCGAGATCGAGGCGGTGGTGGCGGAGGCCGCCCGCCATGGCGCCCTGGTGAAAGTGATCCTGGAAACGGCGCTTCTCGGGCTGGAGGAGAAGATTGCCGTGGCGCTGGTGGCGCGGGGGGCCGGTGCGTCGTTCGTCAAGACCTCGACCGGGTTCGGTCCGGGCGGCGCGACGGTCGACGACGTGCGACTGCTGCGGCGGGTGGTCGGATCGGCGATGGGGGTGAAGGCCTCCGGCGGCATCCGTGATGCATCCCATGCGGCGGCCCTGCTCGATGCAGGGGCGACGCGACTGGGGACGAGCGCCGGGATGGTGATCGTCCGCGAGTGGGAGGTCGCGCAAGGCCGATCGCAGTGACGAGGTGGAGAGTGGATGACAGAATTGTCGCCCGAAAAGCGCCGCGTGATCGCTTTACTTCACCCGGCAGGGCAGCTAGCATGTCGGATAGCATGTGAATCTTATGCGCGACCGGATTCGGCATGTCACCCGGCTCATTGGCGATCGTCAGGAGGCATCTTAGTGGCGGATCTCAATCGCGAGCAGTTACATCGGCTGGCCCGGCTCGGGGCCGAAGCGAGATTGCAGGAGCTTCGTCGGGAGGAACTGGCCATCCGTCAGGCGTTTCCTGAGTTGTTCAAGTCAGGGCCGCGCGGTCAGAAGGCGGCGCCGGCCGGACAGACGACGGTCAGGAAGCGGCGTTACCGGATGTCAGCGGAGCAGAAGAAGGCCGTCTCGGAGCGGATGCGGAAGTATTGGGCCGCACGCCGGCGTCAGAAGGACAAGGCCGCGAAGTAATCGGCGCGCGGCGGCCAACCGAGCGGCCACTGGTGCAACCGGTGGCCGCCCCCTCCTGGAACCACCCCACGAACCCAGTGCAATCGCCGGGCTTCTCGCGTAAGATAGCCTGCAATTCACGAATGCAAAAGTGTGCAGGACGGCTGCCCGAATGGACGCAGGATCGTCAGGGTATCTGCTGTCGAGTGGACGGATGACATGGCACGGATGATCGTGCGGCGTGGCTGCCTCGATACCTTCGAGCGTCTGCGCCGGATGTTCGTCGAGGATCCCGAAATAGAGGTCGTGTGGGACCGGAGGGTAGGGGACCGCCGCGCGGGCGAACGCCGGCGCGGGTCCAGGCCGGGCTCCCGGGACCGTCGCCAGTCCGACCGCCGCACCATCCCACCCCAGAGCTGGCTCGCGCTCGACTTCCTCGTCGCGCGGGACTGAGCGACACTCGGTCTCCGTCCGCTATCCCCGGTAGGCGGGACGCACCCGCCACCCCAGATCCTCCAGCGCGCCCGTCCGGATCAGCTCGATGAAGTGTTCGACGAGGTCGTGCTGCCGCCAGCCGACCCGCACCTCCTCGCGCAGGGTCTCGAAGCCCCGTTCCGCCGGCCAGGCCCCCTTGTACGGCCGCGCGGTGGTGACGGCGTCGTAGCAGTCGACGATGCCCATGATCTGGGCGAGCAGGGGGACGTCGGTGGCCACGAGGCGATCGGGATAGCCGCTGCCGTCCAGGTGTTCGTGATGCGAGCGGACGATGGGGCGGACGCGGCGGAGGACGCGCAGTTCGCCACACAGCCGTTCACCCACGACGGGATGCTCCTGCATGATCGCCCGCTCCTCGGCCGTCAGCGGGCCCGGCTTGAGCAGGATGGCGTCGGGAACGCCGATCTTACCCAGATCGTGCAGAAACGCCCCGCGGCGCAGTGCGGCGACATCCTCGTCGGGAAGACGCAGCGAGCGTCCCAGGGCGGTCGCATACTCAGACAGCCGGAGGCAGTGACCGTCGGTGTACCGGTCGCGCGCCTCGACCGTGAGGGCGAGGCTCAGGATGACGGCCTCGGCCGAATCGAGCTCGTCGGTGAAGCGCTTCAGCCGCACGAGCGATCGCACGCGGGCCCGGAGTTCGTGCGAGTTCACGGGCTTGGTCAGGAAGTCGTCGGCGCCGGCCTCGATCCCGCGGATGCGATCGGCCCGCTCCTGCAGGGCCGTGACGAGGACGACTGGAATCAGCCGTGTCGCCGGACTCTGCTTCAGTTGCCGGCAGACCTCGAAGCCGCTCAGCCCGGGCATGACGATGTCGAGCAGGACGACGTCGGGGGGATCGTGCTGGACGATCTCCAGGGCCGCTTCGCCGCCCGTGGCGGTGCGGACCTCGTAGCCGTCCTTCACCAGAAACGCCGCGAACAGTTCCAGATTGGCCGGCACATCGTCGACGACGAGAATGCAGCCGGCAGAGGGAGTAGGGACGGGGACAGGCATTTGTTACACGAACGCGTGACGTGGGTCGGACAGGCGGCCGCCGAACCGCTTCTGTTCGAGGAGAGGATCCAAGCTCCGTACCAGTACCGGAGTCCGGATCTGGCTGGAAGCCGGGCCGGTGGCGCGAGTGCGGGCTGCGCGGTCGTACGGATCCGGCGGATGGATGTCGGTTTCGTCGGTACGCCGTGCACGCGTGCGCAGAACCGCGCGGGCTCAGACAGGAGGGACGGACGGGCGTTGGAGGAGCGGCCGGGAATGAGTGGAGCGGGAGACGGGACTCGAACCCGCGACGTCCAGCTTGGGAAGCTGGCATTCTACCACTGAATTACTCCCGCCCGGCCGACGTGCAGCCGCCATTCTATCAGATCCGGCCCGGCCCACGCCCGGGCCGGCGGCCTCAGCTCCGGATGACGGCCAGGACCTCGTCCCGCCGCTGTTCCATCAGGGCCTGGGTGGCCGCCTCGAGGTTCAGGCGGAGGAGCGGTTCGGTGTTGGAGGGCCGGACGTTGAAGTGCCAGTCCGGGAACTCCACCGAGATGCCGTCCATATGGTACTGGTGGCCGGTCGCGTAGCGCGCCGCGAGTGCCTCCAGCCTGGCCGGGACGGCGTCCATGCTGGCGACCCGGGTGTTGATCTCGCCCGAGATGAAGTACCGGGCCCGGAGCGGCTCGAGCAGCTGGTGCAGGCTCTGACCCTTGCGGGACATCAGCTCGAGGATCAGGAGCGCCGGGATGAAGCCGTTGTCGGCGTAGTAGTTGTCCCGGAAGTAGTAGTGGCCGGTGACCTCGCCGCCGAAGATGGCGTTCTCTTCGCGCATGCGGCGCTTGATGAAGGCGTGTCCCACCCGGTTCATCAGCGCCCGCCCGCCGTAACGGGCGACGGTGTCCTTCACGGCATGACTGGCGCGCAGGTCGTAGATGACCGTCTCGCCGGGGTGTTTCAGCAGGAACGCCTCGGCCAGGAGCGCGGTGACGAAGTCGCCCGGTACGAAGGCGCCGCTGCCGTCGATGAAGAAGCAGCGATCGGCGTCGCCGTCCCAGGCAATGCCGATGTCGGCCTTCTCGGCGACGACGCGTTCGGTGATGTCGCGCCGGTTGGCCTCGATGAGCGGGTTCGCCTCGTGGGTGGGGAAGCGGCCGTCGATCGTGAAGCAGAGGCGGGTGGTGCGGCACGGCAGCCGGTCGAACAGCTGCGGCGCCACGAGTCCCGCCATGCCGCACCCGGCGTCGAGCACGACGTTGAAGGGCCGGATCGCCTGCGGATCGATGAACGACATCACGTGAGCCACGTAGTCGTCCAGGATGGACCCGTCGGAGAGCCCGCCGGCCGCCGGGGGCGCCAGCGGGATGCGGTCCTGCGCGATCATGTCGCGCAGGGCGCCGATGCCCTGATCGCCGCTCAGGGGCAGGGCGCCTGTGGCCACGAGCTTCAGGCCGTTGTACTCCTTGGGATTGTGCGAAGCGGTGACCTCCGCTCCCCCGTCGAAGCCACCGCGGACGACGGCGACGTACAACATGTCGGTCGCCGCCATGCCGAGATCGACCACCTCGGCCCCCTGTGTCCGGGCCCCCTCGATGAAGGCGGCGGCCAGCGACGGCGACGAGAGCCGCATGTCGCGCCCCACGACGATCCGCTTCGCCCCGAGGTAGGCGACGAACGCGCGGCCGATCGCGCGGGCGGCGGGCTCGTCGAGTTCGTCGGGGTACGTCCCGCGGACGTCGTACGCCTTGAAGATGCCGGGGTGGATGCGCGTAACGCTCATGAGTTCCTCATGCGCCGGAGCGGGCGCGCCGGCCCTCAGAGCCGGCTGAAGTCGGTGACGACGGAGCGATCGCCGAGGACGACGCCGCCCTGCAGGGTCACGCTGTGGCCGACGTGGCAGCGGCGGCCGAGGATCGCCTGTCGCACCGTGGCCTCGCGTCCGATCCGGCTGCTCGGCCAGAGCACCGAGGCCTCGACGCTGGCGCCTTCCTCGATCTGGCAGTCCTGGCCGACGACCGAGTAGGGGCCGATCCGGGCCCCCGCCTTCACGACGACCCCCTCGTCGACGAAGGCCGGTCCGGCGACCGCCGCACCCTCTTCGATGCGGGCGCCCGGCGCGATCCAGGTCGCCGGCGCCTCACCCGCGAACGGGGCGGCCTGGAACCGCCGGTCGAGGATGTCGCGGTGGACCTGGAGGTACTTCTCGGGCGTCCCGATGTCGATCCAGTAGCCGTGGTGGACGTAGGCGACGAAGGTCTCGCCCCGTTCGATGAGCGACGGGAAGAAGCTGCGTTCGATGGACCAGGCCGTGTCCTTCGGGATCCGGTCGAAGGTCTCGGGCTCGAGGATGTACAGGCCGGCGTTGATCGTGTTGCAGGTGATCTCGTCCGGCCTGGGCTTCTCGAGGAACCGGCGGATGTTGCCCACCTCGTCGGTCTCGACGAGGCCGTAGGCCGTCGGGTTCTCGACCGGCGTGAGGACGATGGTGGCCCTGGCGCGCCGCTCCCGATGGAGCCGGATGACGGCCGGCAGGTCGACCTGCGTCAGCACGTCGCCGTTGATCACGACGACCGACTCGGTGAGCGCGTCGCCGGCGTAGCGGACGGCACCGGCCGTGCCCAGGGGGGCCGGCTCGACGACGTAGCGGATGCGGACGCCCAGCTCGCTGCCATCGCCGAGCAGTTCCTCGATGCGGCGGGGCTGGTAGTTCAGGCTCAGCATCACCTCGTCGATCTCGGGGACCTGCTTGAGGAGATCGATCTGGTAGTGGAGGAACGGCCGGCCGAAGATCGGAACGATCGGCTTGGGGGTGTGGAGGGTCAACGGGCGCAGCCGCGTCCCCTTGCCTCCTGCGAGGAGAATGGCCTTCATAGCAACCTCGACATGTTACCTCAAAACCGCCGTGTTCCGGGGCCGGCCGCCCCTCAGGAAGTCGTTGTCGGGGTGGGGGGCGGAGGGTACAATGGCCGCGATGAATCTGCCGAACGCCCTCACGGTGACGCGGATTTTCCTCGTCCCGCTGCTCGTGGTGGTCCTGCTCACGAAGTTCGAGGGGCGGCTGATTCTCGGCGCGCCGAAGGAGTTCGTCGGCGCCGGCATCTTCGCGGTGGCGTCGTTCACCGACTGGCTGGACGGGTTCCTGGCCCGGCGGCGGCAGCAGGTGACGGTGCTCGGGCAGGTCATCGATCCGCTGGCGGACAAGCTCCTCACGTCCGCGGCGTTCATCTCGCTCGTGCAGCTGGATCTCGCCCCGGCCTGGATGGTGGCCATCATCATCGGCCGCGAGCTGGCGGTCACCGGGCTGCGCAGCATCGCCCTCGCGCGCGGGGTGGTCATCCCCGCGTCTCCGCTCGGCAAGGTCAAGATGGTGTCGCAGGTCGTGGCGATCCTGGCGCTGATCCTGGGGAGCGGCCAGTTCGGGCAGCTCCAGGTGATCGGCCAGTTGGCGCTGTGGGTGGTGGTGGTGACGGCGGTGGTCTCGGCGGCCGATTACTACCGCCGCTTCAGCGCGGGGCTGGCGCCGCGGGCCGCCACCCGGACGGCGGCGCCGGGCGCCGACGAGCGCCGCACCCGCGTCAGCTGATCCGCCGATCCCGGGCGGCCGCTCAGTGGCCCCCGGTCGGTCCGGCCGTGGCGGTCTTCTGCTTCGTCTCCTGGGCCTTCTGCGACCCCTTCAACTCGGCAATCCGCTTCTGCGCGTCCTGCAGGTACTGGCTCCGCTCGAACTGCTTGACCAGCTGGACGTAGTAGGGCAGCGCCTCGGCCGGCCGCTTCAGCTTCACCAGCGATTCCCCGAGATAGAACAGCACGGCGTCGCGGCCCGAGTACTGGGGGTCGCTCTTGAGGATCGACTGGAACCGATCGATCGCGCCCGGATACCAGTTGATGTGGAAGTAGAACAGGCCGACCTCGTAGTCGTGCTCGTCCAGCCGGTCCTTGGCCTCGCGCAGCCGCTTCTCGGCGTCGGCGACCAGCGTACTGTTGGGGTACCGCTGGAGGAAGGTCTCGAATTCCTGGATGGCGTCCCGTGTCTGCGTCTGGTCGCGCTCGGGGCCGCGCATCTGGTTGAAGTGCGTCATCGCCAGCTGGTACTGGGCGTAGGGCGCCTGGTCGCTCGTCGGGTAGTAGGTGAGGTACTCGCGGTACTGGTTCAGCGCGAGCACCAGCGACTCGGGGGTCTTCTGTCCGAGGTACGCATCCCCCAGCCCGAGGCGCGCCTGCGGGACGTACTGGCTCTGCGGGTAGTTGTCGACGATCTTCTGGAACAGCTCGTGGGCGTCGGTCCAGTGATGCGCCTTGAGCGACGCTTCCCCCTGCTCGTACAGATACCGGTCGGGCTGTGTGGACCCCTGGGGCACCTTGAGCTTGTTCGCGGCACAGCCGGCGGCGGCTCCTGCCAGCATCGCGATCGTGACGTAACGGATCAGACTCTTCACAATCGGGTACTTCCTGCCGTCCGGCGTCAGGCGCCAGCGGCCGTGTCGAGGAGCCACCGGTATTCCGCCGCGAGACCCTGCTCGAGCGAGACCGAGGGGATGAAGCCGAGCTCGGCGCGGGCGAGTGACGTGTCGGCGTAGGTGTCGCGCATGTCGCCCTTCTGCGTCGATTCCCGGGTGATCGTCACCGGCCGGCCGGTCACCTGGCCGATCAGGGCGAGCACACCATTCAGCGAGATGCGCGCACCGCCTCCGATATTGTACACGTGGCCCGGGACGCCGCGGAGGCCGGCCGCCAGCGTGGCCGCGACGGCGTCGGCCACGAAGGTGAAGTCGCGCGTCTGCTCCCCGTCGCCGTAGAGCGCAATCGGCTGCCCGGCCACCACGGCCCGCAGGAAGCGGTTGAACGCCATATCCGGCCGCTGGCGCGGTCCGTAGACGGTGAAATAGCGCAGGGAGACGGCCGGCACGCCATGGTTGGCATAGTAGAGGTAGCACAGCAGCTCGGCGGCGAGCTTGGTCACGCCGTAGGGCGAGACCGGCTGCAGGTGCATCGTCTCGCGCATCGGCAGCGGGGCGTTGTCGCCGTAGACCGATGAGCTGGAGGCGTAGACCAGCCGTTCGAGCGGCTGGCCGACGCAGGCCTCGAGCAGCACCTGCGTCGCTTCGACGTTGTTCACCGTGTAGACCTGGAAGTCGCGGCCCCAGCTCTTGCGGACGCCGGCCTGCGCGGCCAGGTGGAACACGTGGGTCGTGCCGGTGAGGATCTCGGCGAGCGGCGCCGCCTGGATCGTCGACTCGATGAACCGGAAGCGCGGGTGCCGCCTGAGACCGGCGAGGTTCGCCTCCTTGAGCGGGCGCGGATAGTAGTCGGTGAAGCAGTCGATGCCCGTGACCTGGGCGCCCTCGGCGAGCAGCCGCTCGGCCAGATGCGAGCCGATGAAGCCGGCCACTCCCGTGATCAGCGCGTTCATGTGAACAGACTCCTGGCCCGCGCGGGCAGCCGGCACGGACGCCCGTCGGCGTCCAGCGCGGCATGTTCCGTCCGGCCTTCCGCCAGCAGGGCGCCGTCCGCCTGCCGGACGACCTGATAGTCGAAGGCCAGCCGGACCGGCGAGAGCAGCCGGCCCGTCGTCCGGATCTCCACGTCGTCGTCGTAGCGGGCCCCGAGGCGATACTCGCAGCGGGCGTCGATGACCGGCAGGGAGATCCCCTCGGCCTCCATCTCGCGATAGCTCCAGCCCGAGGCCCGGAGCAGATCCGTCCGTCCCACCTCGAACCAGACGAAGTAGTTGGCGTAGTACACCACGCCCATCTGGTCGGTTTCGGCGTACCGCACGCGGAGCCGCGAGGTGTGCTGGGCTCCGGACGTCACGCGCTGGGGATCCGTCGGGGTCACCCGCGTCCGGGCGCGGCCAGGCCGGCCTGCGCCGCCGTCCGCAGGTCGCGCGTCGCGCGCTCCACGTCGGGGCTGTGGAAGATGGCCGAGCCGGCGACGAGGATCTCGGCCCCCGCGGCGACGACCCGGGCGACGTTGCCGTGATCGATGCCGCCGTCGATCTCGATCGCCGCCCGGCTGCCGGTCCGATCGAGCAGCTGGCGCACGCGGCGCAGCTTGGCCTCGCTCTGCTCGATGAACCGCTGGCCGCCGAAGCCCGGGTCGACCGACATGACCAGGACGAAGTCGAGGTCCGGCGCGATCTCCTCGAGCGCCGACACCGGCGTCGACGGGTTCAGCACCGCCCCCGCCTGCGCGCCCTGCTCCTTGATGTGCGCGATGGTCCGGTGCAGGTGAGGGACGACCTCCACGTGCACGGACACCATGGCCGCGCCGGCGGCGACGAACGCCGGGATGTAGCGGTCCGGCTCGGTGATCATCAGGTGCACGTCGAGCGGAATGGTGGCGGCCCGCTTCGCCGCGGCGACGAAGGGCGGGCCCATGGTGATATTGGGGACGAAGTGGCCGTCCATGACGTCGACATGGATGAGGTCCGCCCCGCCGCGCTCGGCGGCGGCGATGGCCACGCCCAGGGCCGTGAAGTCGGCCGACAGGATCGAAGGAGCAATCCGCAGGGACATCGCTATCGGCTCACCTCGAGCGAGATCGCCTCGCCTGGAGAGATCTGGAATCCGGCCTGCGGGTTCTGCCGCAGCACGACGCCGGCCGGCACCCCGGGATAGGGCTGGCGCGCGACGATGGTCACCCGGAAGCCGTGCGCCTGGAGGTAGCCGACGGCTTGCGCGCCGTCGATGCCGATGAGGTCGGGCATCAGGTAGGTCACGTCCTGCTGTCCGCGATTGATCAGCAGATCGACGGTCGACGCATGCGCCTGCGGCGGCGGCACCTGCGCGATCACCATGCCCGCCGGGTAGGTCTGCGAGCGGACGATCGACGTCCGGGCGATGGTGATGCCATCCTGCGCCGCCCGCCCCTGCGCGCCGCGCTCGGTCTGGCCGACGAACGCCGGGATGATGTTGGCCCGCGCCCCTGCACTGATCCACACGCGCACGCTGCGGCCCAGTCGCGTCGTCGTTCCCTGTTCCGGGTCCTGTTCGACGATGAGCCCGGCGGCGATGCGGGGATCGGGCCGGCGGCTGGGATCGACCTGGAGGCTGAGGCCGCGCTGGGTCAGCAGGCGCTGGGCGTCCTCGACCGTCTGGCTGGCCAGGTTCGGCACCGTCACGTCGCGGCCCTGGAGCGCCATCCGCATGGCGATGGCCCCGAAGACGAAGTAGGTCGTGACGAGCGCCCCGGCCAGGAGCACGAGCCGGCCGGCCTTCCGGAGGCGGTTCGAGATCGGCATTCGCGGAAATTGTACTACTAAAATACGGGGCTCCGCCCCGGGCCGTGACGCTGAGGGGCCTCTCTCCCGAAGGCCGGGTCCGACCGCACGTCAGACGATCCGACGGAACGTCGCGGCGAAGAACGCCTCGAGGCCGTGGCGGTGGGGCCAGGTGCGCAGATGGCCCCGTTCGTCGATGACGGTCTCGAGTCCCGGGACGGCCGGCGGCGCCGCCGGTGAAAAGTCCGGGCGGGCGGCGAGGAACGCACTGGCCACCGCTTCGTTCTCCTCGGGTTCGCTGGAGCAGGTGGCGTACGTCAGGCATCCGCCGGGCGCCACGCCGTCGGCCGCCGCCTGCAGCATCTGTCGCTGGCGCTCGGCGAAGGCGGCCAGATCCTGCTCCGTCCGCCGCCACCGGATGTCCGGGTCGCGGCGAATGGTGCCCAGTCCGCTGCACGGCGCGTCGACGAGGACTTGATCGAACACCGCGCCGAAGGGCAGGGGCTGCAGCAGGTCGAGCTGGACGATCGGGATGACCCCCAGGCCGGCGGCCTGGAGCTGGCGGCGGAGCAGCTGGACCCGCCGGGGCCGGCGGTCGGCGGCCACGAGCAGGCCGCGGCCGCCCATCCGGTCGGCCATGACGACCGTCTTGCCGCCGGGAGAGGCGCAGGCATCGAGCACGCGGGCCCCCGGCCGGGACTCGGCGAACAGGGCGACCAGCTGCGAGGCTTCGTTCTGGAGCACGAACAGGCCGCGGCCGGCCAGCGGGCTGCGCTGCGGAGTGCCGCTGCGGACCACCAGCGCATCGACGGCGTACGTCGCGCGATCGACCTCGATGCCCTCGTCTGCCAGCTGGCGGACGAGGTCGTCGGTCGTGGTGCGCAGCGTGTTGACGCGCAGCGTGACGGGCGCCGGCGCGTTGTCGAAGCGCACCCAGCGATCGGCCGCGGCGAAGCCGACGCGCGACAACCAGCGTTCGGCCAGCCAGCGGGGATGGGACTGCGTGACGCTCAGGTAGTCCACGGCCGCCTCCCAGGCCGGCGATCCCGGCTCGGGGCGATCGGGACCGTCCACGGGCATTGCCGGGAGGGGCAGACGGTCGCCGGCGCGCGAGACCGCGCGCAGCACCGCGTTCACGAAGCCCGATGCGCTGCGCTTGCCGGCGCCGCGCGTCAGGTCCACTGCATCGTCGACCACGGCGGCGGCCGGGACGCGGTCGAGGTGGAGCAGCTGGTAGACGCTGAGCCGCAGGATCTCGACCACCTCCGGATCGATCCGGTCGATGGCGCGCCGTGCGAAGGTGGCGATCAGATGATCGAGCGTGCCGCGCCAGCGCAGCGTGCCGGTGACGATCTCGGCGGTGAGGGCCCGGTCGCGGTCGTCGGCCAGACGGTCGCGGCGGGCGGCCAGGGCCGCCGGCAGATCCGCCCGCCCGGTGGAGACCAGCCGCAGGGCCTCGAACGCCGCCCGCCGGGCCGGCGCCACCATCAGGCGTCCGCCGTCTGGCGGAAGACGGCGCCCGGCGCCAGGGCGTGACCGGCGAGGAACTCGCGCGCGCGCATCGGCCGCCTGCCTTCGGGCTGGATCTCGAGAACCTGAAGGACTCCACGCCCGGTGGCGACGCACAGCCGATCGCCCGCTGCCTCGACGATCGTGCCCGGAGGCGCGCTCGCGTCCCCGGGGATCGCGGCGGTCCGGCGGATGATGACGCGGCGGCCGTTGAGCAGGCTGAAGGCGAGCGGCCAGGGATGGAGCCCGCGCACCTGGTTGTGGAGGTCGGCGGCCGGCCGGCTCCAGTCGATGACACCGTCCTGGCGCGCGAGCCGGTGGGCGTAGGTCGCCTGGCTGTCGTCCTGTGGGACTTCCTCGAGCGGGCCGTCGGCCAGGCGGTCCACGACGGTCACGAGGAGTTCGGCGCCGAGCAGGCCCAGGTCGTGTTCGATCGCCTCGCTCGTCTCGTCGGGCCCGATCGGCCGTCGCACGCGGGCGAGCATGGCGCCGGCGTCGAGGGCTTGCACGATCCGCATGATCGTGACGCCGGTCTCCGACTCGCCGGCCATGATCGCGCGATGCACCGGCGCCGCACCGCGGTACTTCGGCAGCAGCGAGGCGTGGACGTTGATCAGGCCGAGCGGCGGGAGGGTGAGGACCGCGGGCGGCAGCAGCTTGCCGTAGGCCGCCACCACGCCGAGGTCCGGCCGCAGCGCGGCCAGGGCATCGAGGAACGCCGGGTCCTTGAGGCGTTCGGGCTGCAGGACCGGAATGCCGAGCGCCCGGGCACGCGCCTTCACCGGACCGTCACTGACGCGCTGGCCCCGGCCGTGCGGGCGATCGGGCTGGCAGACCACGGCGACCACCTGGTGGGCCGAACGCGCGAGCGCGTCGAGCGTGGGCACGGCAAAGGCGGGCGTGCCGAAGAAGACCACGCGCAGGGAACGGGCAGGCGCGGCTACCATCGATTCGCGCGCATCTGCTTCCGGATCCTGCGGACGATCATCTGCTTCTTGATCCCCTGCAGGCGGTCGAGGAACAGCGTGCCGTCGAGGTGGTCCATCTCGTGCTGGAACGCCCGCGCGAGCAGATCGCGACCCTCCACCTCGTGCGGGTGTCCCTCGCGATCGAGGCCGCGGACCACGGCGTGGAGCGGCCGCGCGACGGTCGCGTTGAAACCGGGGACGCTGAGGCAGCCCTCCTCCTCGAGCTGCATGCCGCTGCGCTCGACGAACACCGGATTCACCATCGTGATCAGGCCGGCGGGATCGCGGCCGATCGAGAGGTCGACCACGAAGATGCGGAGCGGGATGCCCACCTGGGTGGCCGCCAGGCCGATGCCCGGCGCCGCGTACATCGTCTCCACCATGTCGTCGATCAGCCGCTGGATCTCGGGTGTGACCTGTTCGACCTCGCGGGCCGGGTCGTGCAGCACTTCGTCGCCGTACTTGAGAATCGGACGGATCATGGACGCGAGCAATCCCGTGTCGGGCGCGGCCGTCAGGCGCGGAAGAACCGCGCCCGCAGGCGTTCGCGCGAGGCCTGAAACGTACGGTCGATCTCGTCGATCGAGTCGCCGGTGAACTTCTCCAGGAAGGCGTCGGCGAGCACCAGGCAGACCATCGCTTCGCCGACCACCGCCGCCGCCGGGACGGCGCAGACGTCGCTGCGCTCGATCGCCGCCGGCGATTCCTGCATGGTGGTCAGATCGACCGAGCGGAGTGGCTTCATCAGCGTCGAGATCGGCTTCATGTAGCCGGAGACGCGAACGTCCTGGCCGTTGGTCACCCCGCCCTCGAGGCCGCCGGCATTGTTGGTGGGCCGGGCCAGACCGGGGGTCGCCGTGACGGTGCCGTCGCCGGCCGGGACGATTTCGTCGTGCACGAGCGAGCCCGGCAACTCCGCCACGAGCGGGCCGCGGCCGATGCCGACCGCCTTGATGGCGGGACTGGACATCAACGCCTGGGCCAGCCGGCCGTCGAGCTTGCGATCCCACTGCACGTGGCTGCCGAGACCGGCCGGCACGCCCCGGGCGATGACCTCGAAGCTGCCCCCCACGGTATCGCCCGCGTCGCGCGCCCGGTCGATGAAGGCGATCATCTGTGGCTCGAGCGCCGGATCGGCGCAGTGCAGCGGGGACTCGGCCGGGATCGCCCGCGCCTGCTCGAAGGTCACCTGGTGGGGCGCGGGCAGGGCCACGTCGCCGATCCGGACGACGTGACTCGCCACGTCGATGCCGAAGCGGTGGAGCAACTGGCGAGCCACCGCGCCCAGCGCCACCCGGGCTGCCGTCTCACGCGCGCTGGCCCGCTCGAGAACGTCCCGGAGATCCTCGTGACCGTACTTGATCGCGCCGGCGAGATCCGCATGGCCGGGACGCGGGCGGGTGACCGGTGCGCGCCGGGCGCCCGTCGCCCCCTCCGGCAGCTGCGCCTCGGGGTGCATGGTCTGCTGCCAGTTCGGCCAGTCGCGGTTCCGGACCTGCAGGGCCAGCGGCGCCCCGGTCGTCCGCCCGTGACGGACCCCGGAGAGGATGACCGCGGTGTCCGACTCGATGGCCATCCGCCGGCCCCGGCCGTAGCCGCCCTGACGCCGGCGCAGGTCGACCGTGATGGCCTCGAAATCCAGAGCCAGGCCCGCCGGCAGGCCGTCGATCACGGCGACGAGGGCCTGTCCGTGTGATTCCCCCGCAGTGAGAAAACGCAGCATCAACTGGGCATTTTATACGAAGTTTCTGCGGCGTCCGGCCACCGGGGATTCACCTGCGCGCCGGAAGAGGCCCGTTGGGCGGGCTGATGCCTCCGGCGCTGGTCTTGCACCGCAGCAGGGCCGCCGGTCATGTAGCGGCCGAACGGGACGCGCGGCGAGGACGAGGATCCGTCGCGGCCCGGCGGAGGGGGACATGGAGTTGTTCGCAGATCGGTTCCTGCGTGGATCGTCGTCGCAGGCGCTCGACCTGGCCTCTGGCCGGCGTGTCGTGCTGCGCGAGTTCAGGGCGGCCGAAGCGTTCAGGCTGGCGCAATGGGCGGCCCGTTGTGCCGCCCGCGGGCAGACGAGGCGCGAGGCTCGTCCGGCGCTCGTGGATTTCGGTACATGCGCCGGCGAGCGGTGCTTCGAGGCCTACGCCGTGTGCGGCGACGTCGAGGCGCGCGGCGGGCCGCCGGCTCCGTCACCGATCGTGCGCGTGACGATTCAGCCGCGGGAGGCGTTGCGCGAACTGGCCGCTCTGCTCGACGACCCGGGTGGGTCCCTTGGAGGCGTGCGCATCGTCGCGCTGCGTGGCGGCCGCGGCTCGGGACGGAGCACGCTGCTCGCCCAGCTGGCGCGCGAAGCGCGCCTGCGCGGATACGTGCCGGTGTCCACGCCGCTGCTCGCGGCCTTCGCCGGATCGGCCATGGTGCCGGCGCTTCCGCCGGGGCTCCGCGACGAAGGGCACAGGCTGCTGGCAGGCCGCCACCTCCTCGTCCTCGACGACGACTCGGCAGAGACGGCGGCCGAGCGGCTGGCGCGGCTCGTGGTGCAGCTGGGCGCAGCCGGCCCGTCCGCCCATCTGGTCATCACGACCGGGCGCGGCCGCGGAGCCTGCTGCACCGTCGACATGGATCCGCTGTCGGTGCCGCAGCTCATGGCCGTGGCGCGCGTGCATCGCCGGTACGGCGCGCGTGTCGCGTTCGCGACGGCCTCGGCGGCGCGGCTGGCGGAAGGGGCCCCCGGTCTCTTTCTCGATCGCCTGCGGCGGACCCTGCTGGCGCCAGGCCGGGGCGTCGGGCGACGCAGGAACGCTACGGAGGCAGCCCGCCCTGCCATCGTGCAGGCGGCGGCTGTGGCGGAAGAGGCGGCGGAGTATCGCGTGGTGGCCCGGCAATCCGGGCCGGTTGGCGGTGAAGGGCCCCCGGGGCCGTCGCCGGCGCGTGCGGCCGCGGCGGCCGGGGCGGCGCTGGCGGC
>JAGWRA010000276.1 GCA_028876655.1 Acidobacteriota bacterium
CGCACCTCGTGGCGTCACCGCGATGGTCAGCAGCCACAGCGCGGCTGCGAAGGGGAGCAGGACGTCCGACAGGGTATTCAGCCGGACGATCGCTTCTCCGCCCGGCGCCAGGCTGAGCGCCGTCGCCCGGATCGCGAAGGTGCGCAGGCCCGGCGAGATGGCGACGACGAGCGAGGCCAGCAGCTGAGCGGCGGCGGATGCGACGGCGAGATTGCGCAGTCGCTCGACCTCGAGCCGCCGGAACGAGGCCGCGACGACGAGCGCGGGCAGTGCGGCGATGCCGGCGACCCAGAGACGGGGATCACCCATCGCGGCCCTCCAGTCCGTCGGCGGGCACCGGCGGTGGCGCCGTCGAGGTGGCACCGCAGAGCCAGCCGTCCACCCGCGTCAAGCCGCGGGCGATTCTCACGAAGGGGGCGACGACCGCGCGATCCAGGAGGCTGTCGAGGAAGCCGCGCTCGAGCACGGCGAGGAAGATCCGGCGCCGCACCCCTTCCGGCGCGATCGCCTGCACGAGGCCGCGCGCCGGCGGGCGATGGTCGCCGATCGCGTCTTCCATCCCGTGCAGGTCGTGGAGCACGTTCGGCGCGCTCAGGAACTGCAACAGCCGGAAGCAGGCGTGGCCGGCGAGGTGGATGAAGGCCAGCGTGTACCAGCCAAGCGAGGTCTCGAGGACGATGAGGCCGACCTGAGTCAGCGCGGCGTACGCCAGGCCGGACTTCACATCGCTCTGCACGCGCGTCGTCAGGGCGGCGAAGATCGCGGTGGCGACGCCGAGGACGCCCGCGAGCAGGCGCGCGGCCGGCGCGTGCTCGAGGAGCGGCGCCGAGCGGATCAGCAGGAAGCAGCCGGCGTGAATGGAGAGCGATCCATAGTAGACGGCGCTCGACGGCGTCGGTCCTTCCATCGCGCGCGGCAGCCAGTCCGAGAAGGGGAGCAGCGCGCTCTTGCCGGCCGCGGCCACCACGAGCAGTACCGCGATGGTCGTGGCGACCGCGGGAGTCAGCCCGGGGATGCCGCCGGGATGGCTCTCGCCGAACAGCAGGGCCAGGCTGTCGGTCCCCGCGGCATGGCGCAGCAGCACGGCCGCCGACAGCATGGCGGCATCGCTGATGCGGTAGACGGAGAAGACGCGCAGCGCGTTGGACGCCGGCGCCGGCCGCTCGTGGAAGAAGGCGACGAGCAGCGCGGAGCTGAGGCCGACGAACTCCCAGCCGACGAAGAGCACCTCGACGTTCCCGGCGAGCGCCACGCCCAGCATGCCGGTCACGAACATCGACAGCAGGACGAAGTAGCGGTTGTAGCCCGACTCGCGGTGGAGGTACCGGCTCGAGAAGGCCGAGACGACGCCGGCGATCGCGGCCGACAGCGCCGCGAACGCCAGCGACATCCGGTCGACCAGGAACTCGAGCGCGACGCTGCCCGGATGCGAGGCCGACCAGGTGCCGTAGGTGAGGAGCCGCGCCCCGGATCCCGCGGCCTCGTGCGCCAGCGCGACGAGCAACGCGCCGCAGGCCGTCAGCATCACGGCCGCCGTGATCCGCCCGGTCCAGCGTTCGGGCAGCGGACGGTCCAGCAGCGACGCGATGCCGAGCACCGCGAGCAGCGCCGCGGGTGCACCGACGGCGAGCAGCACGAGCGACGCCACGAGCGGCCCCGCCGTCATGCGGGCCTCTCCACGGCCTGCGCGGATGCGGCCTCCGTGAGGATGGCCGCCGGCGGGACGAACCCGGCCTTGCCCTGGTACCACGCCCGCGAGCCGCCCGCGACCACCGGCAGCACCCGCTCGGGCTCGTGCCGCACCGGGCCGGCCGGCCGCCACTCCCAGAGCCGTCCCGACTCCGGATCCAGGCAGGCGAGCCAGAACCAGCGGTGTTGCAGCAGCCGCGCGATGGCCGGATCCGCCTGCGCCACCCGCCAGACGCGGTCGGGTGGCGCCTCGACGACGATCGCCAGCCGCGAGGGCTCGTGGACCTCGACCATCTGCCAGGGAAGCCCGGTGCGCAGGTCGCTCTGCGCGCCGTCCATCACGCCGAGCAGCGCCGTGACGTTGTGGGGCAGCTTGGTGCCGCAGCCGTACCCGGCGGGGTCGACGTAGCTGAAGTAGTACTCGAGGTTGATGCCGGTGACGACGGGGACGACGGCCGCCAGGACGCGCGCGAGGATGGTCCCGTCGTTGTCGCGCGTCGGATCGTACGACGTGAGGAAGGCGCGCCGATCCAGGAACAGGCCGCGCGTGCGGGCCCGCCGGCCGACGATGCAGAAGGCGTTGGTGGCGTGGCCGTACTCGGGGCGCGGCTGCGCGAGATCGGCGGCCCGTCCCTCCACGTGCGCGAGTGCGGCCCGTGGCGAGAACCAGCCGGGGACGGCGTCGAAGCGGCGGCAGCGCTCGTGCGCCTCGCGCTGCCGCGTCTCCTCGAGGGCCGCTCGCGCCCGCTCGAAGACCGCCTGGTGGCTGGCGGGGACGAGGTCCTCGTCGAAGAACGTGAAGGCGTTGTTGCAGGTGTTCCGCAGCGCGCCGACGAACCAGGTCCCGTCGCCCATCGTCAGTCCATCGGCCGCCAGGCGCTGGCGGACGCGCGGGTCGTTGGCCATCTGCGCGAACGCCCGGGCGTTCGGCCCGCCGCGCCCGCCGCCGCAGGCGCCGCAGTCGTGCGCCGACTCGTGCGGGTTGTTCAGGCTGATGGACCCGTGCCCGGCGACGAGGACGAGCGGCGCGAGGCGATCGCGGAGGCCGGCGTCCTCGAGGACGCGGCGGACGATGTCCGCCATCTCGGGCACGGTGAAGCCGGTCCAGGTGCCGACGGGCGGCGCGGCCTCCTGGCGATCCAGCACGAGACGCGTGCGCGCGGCCGCGGTTGACGTCTCCTGCGCGCGCCTCCAGCGCGAGGAGAGCCACGGGAACATCACGCGCAGCACGAGCGGCACGAGGGCGAACCAGCCGAAGAAGGTCATCAGCACGGCGCCGCGCACCGGCGCCCGGCTGCCGACGTGGACGTTGTAGCCGAGGAATCCGGCGGCGCGCCGCTGCAGCCGCCGCGATCGGCCCGACGTCCGTTCGGCGTCGAGGTCGACTTCCGCCACGTAGTGCTCGGGGCGGATGGCGACGGGGCAGAGCGGTCGCGGGTGGGCGTCGGACACGCCGCGGTGATACATCGCGACGTTGAAGAAGCCCGCGGCGCCGAACGTCTCGCAGCCCGGCTCGACCTCTTCCAGGTGGCGCCGGAACGACTCCTCCCGCTCGTCGAGACAGAAGACCGCCTGGAACGCGGGCGGGGCGGGCAGCGGGCGCGCGGCGTGCTGCGCGAGCGCGTCGTAGAGCCGCCCGCGGATCGCCCGTTCGAAGGCCTGATGCAGGATCCGGCGGCGGCAGACGCCGTCGAGCTCGCGCAGTTCCGCTTCGACGGCGGCGACGCGCGCGGCATCCCACTGCTCGACCAGCGAGGCATCGACGCCGCAGAGCTGCGCGACGTGGAACAGCGGCCACGCGCGTTCGGTCGCGGCCGGCGCCGCTGGCATCGGCGAGCGGCTGCGCAGCGACGACCGCAGCGCGTCGAGCGTGCCGCCGGCGTCCAGTTGCCGGATCGCCGCGTCGAGGGCCGCTCGTTCGAAGAGGAGGCGGACGGCGAGGTAGCCGCGCAGCGTGACCGTCAGGTCGCGTGCCGGCACGCGGTCGGGCCGTTCCTCGATCTGGCGCACGATGCCGGCCCATCCCCGCAGCGCCAGCAGTTCCGCACCCAGATAGTCCGCCCGCTCGTCGTCCCGCACGCCGAGCTGCGCGAGCGAGTGGACGATCGACTCGATCGCGTCCCGTCCGGCGCGGCGATCGTCGGCGACGAGGCGCGGCAGCGTCCGGGCCCAGTGGCCGCACCGGGCTGCCAGCGCGGTGCCGTAGATCTCCAGGAAGCAGCCGTGGATGCCGAGGTTCCGCGCGGGCATGGCCCAGGGCGCGAGCCCCTGATCCAGGTAGCCGGCGAGGAAGCGGATCAGCGAGGGCTGGAACCAGGCGTCGACGTCGAGGTCGTGAACGGCCAGCAGCCAGTCACGGTGCCGGACGGGCAGCGTCGCGTCGCGAGGGGGCGGCGCGGCGGCGCGCCCGGCCGCGGCGAGACAGGCGTCCCAGAGGCGGCACACCGCGCGGCG
>JAGWRA010000277.1 GCA_028876655.1 Acidobacteriota bacterium
AACTAGCTAATGGGACGCAGGCTCGTCTACTAGCGAGAGCTCTTGCGAGCCCCCTTTAGATTTCAGTCCATCGACCGAAATCCACATGCGGTATTAGCGTTCCTTTCGGAACGTTATCCCCCACTCGAAGGTAGGTCACCCACGCGTTACTCACCCGTTTGCCACTCTACTCACGGCCGAAGCCGCTTTCGCGTTCGACTTGCATGTGTTAGGCACGCCGCCAGCGTTGATTCTGAGCCAGGATCAAACTCTCATGTTAAAGGCGTTCGCCTTCGCCCTCGATGCCTTGCGGCGCCTCGGGCTCCGGCGGAACTGTTTAACGCGAGGCCGATTGGCTCTTGCGTTGTTGCGTTACGTTGAGTTTGGCGGGTTCACCGGAAGCGAACTCCCGGCGCCCACCGCTGAAACTCGACGGGCTTGTCCGACTCCGCCTCGCGCCTTGCGGCGCTCGGCCTTGTCGAGACTTGTGTGCTTGCACGCACTATCTAGTTTTCAAAGAACCGGCGCGGCCGGCTTCCGCCGGCGCCCCCAGCAGTCCGCCTCAGCGTCCTTCAGGGGAACCTTCTGAGGTTACTAAACCCCGCAAGCCGTGTCAACCCCCTTCCAAGCCTTTTTCCCGCTCTTTTTACAAGGGGACCGACCTGGAAGGTTCCGGAGACAAAAAAATTTGCTCCCAACGTGACAGGAGCAAATCGTCCGCCTGTTCACCCGGCCCTGACGCCCGAACCACCTGCGCCATCGCCATCGGCGGGGTTCACGCTTACGTTCAGTCAATATACGTGCAGCCCACGGCGGCTGTCAAGCCCACCCCGCCGGCCGCCGCCCCGCCTACTCCGCCACGCGCACCAGGTGCAGGTGCCGCGCCCCTTTCCGCAGCAGGAACAACCGCCCCTCGATCGCCTGATCGACGCCGAGATGGGCGCGCTCGTCCGCCACGCGACGGTTGTTCACGTAGACGCCGCCCCCCTTGATCAGCCGCGTCGCCTCGCCACGCGACTTCGCCAGCGCCGCGCGCACCAGCAGCTCGGCCACGCCGAGCCCGTCGCCCGCCAGGTCCGCGCGCGACACCTCGGTCGACGGCACGTCCTCGAACACCGCGAGGACTTCATCGGCCGGCAACTCCGCGATCCGCTCGCCGAACAGCAGCGACGAGGCGTGCTCGGCGCGCTGCACGTGCGCGTCGCCGTGCACGAGCCGCGTCACCTCGCGCGCCAGGGTCCGCTGCGCCTCGCGCTTCTCGGGCGCCTCCGCCCGCGCCTCCTCCAGCCCGCGGATCTCGTCCTGACCGAGGAACGTGAAGTACTTCAGGTACGCGATCACGTCGCGGTCGTCGGTGTTCAGCCAGAACTGGTAGAAGCGGAACGGTGAGGTGCGCTGCTCGTCGAGCCACACCGCGCCGGCCTCGGTCTTGCCGAACTTCACCCCCGCAGCCGTCGTGACCAGCGGCATCACGAGCCCGTGCGCCCGCACGCCCCGCAGCTTGCGGATCAGATCGCAGCCCGCCGTGATGTTCCCCCACTGGTCGCTGCCGCCCAGCTGCAGCGTGCAGCCGTAGCGGTCGAACAGCGTCAGGAAGTCGTAGGCCTGCAGCATCAGGTAACTGAACTCGGTGAACGAAATCCCCTCGTCCTGCTGCAGCCGCCGCTTCACCGATTCCTTTGCGAGCATGTAGTTCACGGTGAAGTGCTTGCCGATGTCCCGCAGGAACACCATCAGATCGAGCCCGACGAGCCAGTCCGCATTGTTGACGATCCGCGCCGGAGCGGCCGTCGACTCGAAGTCGAGGAACCGCGCGAGCTGCGCGCGGATCCCCTGCAGGTTGGCCTCGACCTGCTCGAGCGTCAGCAGCGTCCGCTCCTGCGCCTTGCCGCTCGGGTCGCCGATGAGCCCCGTCCCGCCGCCGACGATCGCGATCGGCCGGTGCCCGCACCGTTGAAGGCGCGCCAGGGCCATCACCGGCAGCAGCGATCCGACGTGCAGACTCGAGGCCGTCGGATCGAACCCGATGTAGGCCGTCACCGGCGCACCCGCGAGCGCCTCGCGCACGCCCTCGGTGCCGGCGTACACCATGCCGCGCCAGTCGAGTTCCGCGTAAAGGTCGAGCTTCATGCCAGAGTCCGTATCGGCCGCCGCCCGCGGGCCCTCGGGCCGCCGGGCGAAACTGCTACTATACAACTATCCATGGAGCTGACCCGTCGCAGCGCACTGAAGACCCTGGTCGCCGGAGGCGTCGGCCTCACCACCGGCACGGCGGTCTACGGGTACGGCTACGCGCGCCACGAACTCGGCGTCACCGGCGCGACCCTGCCCGTGCGCCGCCTGCCCCCGGCGCTCGATGGACTGCGGATCGCGCTCGTCACCGACCTGCACCGCAGCGAGACGGTGTCGCACGAGCAGGTGGCGGACGCCGCCGCCCTGGCCAACTCCCTCGAGGCCGACCTGATCGTCCTGGGTGGCGACTACGTCACCTGGGGCGACCGGTCGTACGTCACCCCGGCCGCGGAGGCGCTCGCGGCCCTCACGGCCCCGCATGGCGTCTACGCGATTCTCGGGAACCACGACGACGACCGGGCCATGCCCGCCGCGCTCGAACGACAGGGCTTCGTGGTGCTGAAGGATGCCCGGACGCGGATCACGATCCGGGGCGAGACGCTGGATCTGGTCGGCATCCGCTTCTGGACGCGCCGCGAAGAGGAGATTGCCCCGCTGCTGAAGGGAACCGCACCAGCGACGATCCTGCTGGCCCACGACCCGCGGCGCCTGACCGAGGCCGCAGCGCTCGACGTCCCCCTCGTGCTGTCCGGCCACACGCACGGCGGACAGATCGTACTGCCGGTCGTCGGCGCCCTGGCCGGCCGCAAGTTCCCGGTCCTCGCAGGGCCCGCCCGTCGCGAGTCGACGACCCTCTTCGTCAGCCGCGGCGTCGGCACCGTCTACGTCCCGATCCGCCTCAACTGCCCGCCCGAAGTCGCCCTGCTCACTCTCCAGGCCGCCTGAACCGCCGCCCGCCGCGGCGCCGGGTCAGGACCGCACGAACCGGCGGCCGGCGATCGACCAGCCGCCGCCGAGCACGATTCCGATCGCCTCCGGATAGATCCGGTGTTCCTCGGCGAGAATGCGGGCCGCGAGCGTCTCCTCGGTGTCGTCCGCGAGCACGGGCACCGCCGCCTGCAGCACAATCGGCCCGGCGTCGAGATCGGCATCCACCAGGTGGACGGTCGCCCCGCTGATGCGGACGCCATGCTCGATCGCCTGCCGCTGGGCGTGCAGTCCGGGAAACGCAGGCAGCAGGGACGGATGGATGTTGAGGATCCGGTGCGGAAAGGCGTCGATGAACGTCGGGCCGAGCAGCCGCATGAATCCTGCCAGGCAGACCAGATCAATCCGCCGCGCCTGGAGTTCGCGCACGAGCGCAGCGTCGTACTCGTGCCGGCTCGCGGACGGCGAAGGATCGACACACACCGCCTCGATCCCGGCCGCCCGCGCCCGCTCGAGCCCGGCCGCCCCGGGGCGGTTGGAGAGCACGACGCCGATCGTCGCCTCGAGACGGCCGGCGGCGATGGCGTCGATGATCGCCTGCAGGTTGCTGCCCCGGCCCGAAATCAGGATGCCCAGGCGGCGGTTCACCGATGCACGCTCCTCACGGCCGCTCAATCCCGGTACTGGACGCGGCCGTCGCCGGCGACCACCTCGCCGATCGGCCAGGCGCCGGGCTCACCCGCTGCCGCGAGGCTCCGCCGGACGCCGTCGAGATCGGCGGGCGCGCACGCCAGGATCATCCCGACGCCCATGTTGAAGGCACGATACATCTCGTCGACGCCGACGCCGCCCTCGCGCTGCAGCCAGGCGAAGAGCGGCGGCACGGTCCAGGTGCGCCGGTCGATGACGGCGGCCACCCCGTCCGGCAGGATGCGCGGCAGGTTGTCGGTGATGCCGCCGCCGGTGATATGAGCCATCCCCTTCAGGCGCCCGCCGCCGAGCAGCGGTGCGACGACGCGGCGGTACGAGCGATGCGGCCACAGCAGGGCCTCGCCGATGGGGCAGCCGATCTCCGGCACGACACTGTCGACCCGCAGGCCGGCCGCGTCGAAGGCGATCCGCCTGGCCAGCGAGTAGCCGTTGGTGTGCAGCCCGGCCGAGGGAAGCCCGATCAGCACGTCACCGGGCCGGAGGGTCCTCCCGTCGATGATGCCGTCACGCTCCACGACGCCGACGATGAAGCCGGCAAGGTCGTACTCGCCGTCGGCATAGAACCCGGGCATCTCGGCCGTCTCGCCGCCGAGCAGCGCACAGCCGTTCTCGCCGCAGGCGCGGGCGATGCCCGACACCACCTCCGTCGCCACATCGGGCGACAGGCGGCCGGTCGCCAGGTAGTCGAGGAAGAACAGCGGCTCGGCCCCCTGAACCAGGATGTCGTTGACACAGTGGTTCACGAGATCGGCCCCGATCGTGTCGTGACGGCCGGCAAGGAACGCGACCTTCAGCTTGGTCCCCACCCCGTCGGCGCTCGACACGAGCACGGGCTCGCGATATCGTCCGGGCTCGATCCGGAACAGCCCGCCGAACGAGCCAATCTCCGACAGCACCCCCGGCGTGAAGGTCCCTCGCGCCAGACGCTTGATGCGCTGCACGGTCTCGTTGCCGGCGTCGATGTCGACGCCCGAATGCTTGTAGTCCATTATTCAGTGTGCGCTGGGGCCCCACCCCCAGCGCCTGTACCTCGCCGCGGCACGCGGCTCGGCGCTCGTCCACCAGCGATCCGCTCTCACAGGCAACGGATCAAGGCCCATCCTCAGCGCCCGCACTCGCCGCGGCACGCGGCTCGGTGCTCATCCACCAGCGATCCGCTCTCACAGGCAGCGGATCAAGGCCCATCCTCAGCGCCCGCACTCGCCGCGGCACGC
>JAGWRA010000278.1 GCA_028876655.1 Acidobacteriota bacterium
GACGGCGGCGCCGCCGCGTCGTGCACCACCGGTTCGATGTCGATCGGTTCGAACGGGTTCGACGGCCGGACCGCCGCGGGCCGCGCCGGCGCCGCTTCGCGCGGCAGGACCGCCGGTCTCGGCGGTGCGGGTGCCGCTGGAGGCGGAGGCTGCGGGGCTTGTGCGGCCCGCGCCACGGGAGCAGCGGCCGGAACTGGCTCGAAGATATCGGCGCCGAGCACGACGGGCGGGGCAGGCGGTGGTGGAGTCGGGGCCGGCGGCGCCGCAACAGGGGGCGCCGGCGCATCGGCGGTGGCGGGCAGCAACCGCGGGCTGCCGTCGGCGGGCGGACTCTGACCCGCATCGCCCTCGCTGCCGAGCTGGCGATCCAGCTCGGCGAGCCGGTCGAGAAAGGGCTGATCGTCGAGGAGGGACGGTTTGGGCTCAGGCCTGTCCACAGCGTTGACAGAATCCGCAGCGTCGGCGACCGTCGGCCTGACGCGGCCGGCATTCCAGGGCCCGACCCGGCAGGCACTGGCCTGCCGCCCCGGAGCCGGTAAAATAGGTCTGCTGCTAATGATAAGCGCATGCCGGTTCCGGCGCACCCTCTGTTTCGGGGCCAGCCCGGCCAGCGCATGCGGTTTCGGAGTCCAGGCGTGAACGACGAGAATCGTAAGTCCCGCGAGGACGATCGGGGCGAACCCGTTCCCGTGAAAGTCGTCGATCGCCGGTGGTGGGCGCGCGACGACGCGGACGCCGCCGGGGCGGGCGACGCCGGAACGCGGCGCCCGACCTACATCGAAGATCTGGAGCGGCGGCTGGCCGAGAAGACCGAGCAGGTGCAGGCGCTGCAGGCGCAGTACCGCCGCGCGACGGAGGAGTTCGACGAGGTGCGCGCCCGGATGCGCCGGGATGTCGCGCGCGACGTGGCGCTCGGCCGCCGCCAGATCCTGGTCGAGCTGCTCGAGGTCGTCGACAACCTCGACCGCGCCCTGACCGCCGCCCGCGACGGCGGCAGCGCCGGACCGCTGCTCCAGGGCGTGGAGATGGTTCGCGACCAGTTCCTCGCCAAGCTCGACGGCTTCGGCGTGCGCCGCGTCCCCGCGCTGGGTGAACGCTTCGACCCCGCGCGGCACGAAGCCGTCTCGACCCTGCCCACCAGCGATCCGGCCGAGGACGATCGGATCGTCGGGGTCATCAAGGAAGGCTACACCATCGCCGACGACCTGCTGCGGCCCGCCGTGGTCGTCGTCGCCAGGCATGCGGGGGCGCCCGTGGGGTAAGCAGGCCGACCCTTCCCGCCGCGTTCGCCATCCGCGTCCTCATCGAGCACGTGCAGCCGCAGATCGACGGCGGCCGCTTCCCCATCAAGCGGACACCGGGCGAGCCGGTCACCGTGACCGCCGACGTCTTCGCCGACGGGCACGACGTGATTGCAGCCGTCGTGCGCCATCGCCGGCTGCCGGCGGGCGGCGCCGCGCACCTGCATGCCGAGGAGGGCGGGCTGCTGCACGCCGACGAACCCGGCTGGCACGAGACGCCGATGGCGCCGCTCGGCAACGACGCCTTCACCGCCACCTTCACGCCCGACACGGTCGGCTGGTTCGAGTACGGCGTCGCGGCCTGGGTGGATCGCTTTGCGAGCTGGCATCACGACCTGGTGGCGAAGTTCGATGCCGGCCAGGACGTGACGAGCGAGCTGCTCGAAGGCGCCGCGCTCGTCCGGGCGGCCGCCGGGCGGGCGCGCGGGCGCCGCAACGTGCCGGCCGACCGGATCGGCTGGCTCGACGCGCAGGCCGATGCCCTCGAGGCGCACGCGCCGGCCGAAGAGCGCGTCGCCCTCGCCGGGACGCCGGAGCTGCACCGCCTGATGGAGGGGCTGGCCGACCGGGGCCACGCCGCCGTCAGCCGCGTGCTGCGCGTCTGGGTGGACCGGGCGCGGGCCCGCTTCGGCGCATGGTACGAGATGTTCCCCCGCTCGGTCGGCTCCACGCCCACGCGCAGCGGCACGTTCGCGCAGGCCGAGTCGAGGCTCCCCGCCATCGCGGCCATGGGCTTCGACGTCCTCTACCTGCCGCCGATCCATCCCATCGGCTCCAGCTTCCGGAAGGGGCGCAACAACCGGCTGCGCGCCGAGCCGGGCGACCCCGGCAGCCCGTGGGCGATCGGATCGGAGGCCGGCGGCCACACGGCGGTGGAGCCGGGCCTTGGCACCCTCGACGACTTCGATCGCTTCCGCGAGGCGGCCGAGCGGGCCGGCCTCGAGGTCGCACTCGACCTGGCCTACCAGTGCTCGCCCGATCATCCCTGGGTGCGCGAGCACCCCGAGTGGTTCCGCCACCGGCCGGACGGCACCATCAAGTACGCCGAGAACCCGCC
Organism: Acidobacteriota bacterium; assembly: GCA_028876655.1. Classification (GTDB taxonomy): domain Bacteria; phylum Acidobacteriota; class Vicinamibacteria; order Vicinamibacterales; family CAVVIG01; genus JAGWRA01. The sequence goes on from JAGWRA010000278.1 coordinate 2,359, forward strand.
GAAGAAATACCAGGACATCTACCCGCTCGACTTCGAGTGCCGCGACTGGCGCGCGCTGTGGCAGGCGCTGCGGGACGTCGTCCTGTTCTGGGTCGGCCATGGCGTCCGGATCTTCCGCGTCGACAACCCGCACACCAAGACGTTCGGCTTCTGGGAGTGGATGATCCACGAGGTGCGCGCCGCGCACCCGGACGCGATCTTCCTGGCCGAGGCGTTCACGCGGCCCAAGCCGATGCGGCGCCTCGCCAAGGCCGGCTTCTCGCAGTCCTACACCTACTTCACCTGGCGCAACACCGCCGCGGAGCTGCAGGACTACTTCACCGAGCTGACGCAGACCGAGGCACGGGAATACCTGCGGCC
>JAGWRA010000279.1 GCA_028876655.1 Acidobacteriota bacterium
ATGGCGGGGCGCACTGGACGAACATCACGGATCATCCCGGCCTGCCAGCCGGCCCGCTCGGCCGCATGGGCGTCTCGGTGGTGGCGACGCACCCGAACGTGGTGTACGCGATCATCCAGGCGAAGGAGGGCGGCGTCTTCCGCTCGACCGACGGCGGCACCACCTGGACGCGCGTGAACCAGGAGTGGAAGCTGCGCCAGCGCGCCTTCTACTACATGAGCATCTTCGCCGACCCGAACGACCCCGATACGGCGTACGTCCCCGAGGTGGACGCGCTGTGGGTGACGCACGACGGCGGGAAGACCTGGTCGGAGCTGCACACCCCCCACGGCGACAACCACATCGTCTGGGTCAACCCGAACGACACGAAGATCCTGCTCGAGGGGAACGACGGGGGCGCGACGGTGTCGACTGACGGCGGACAGAGCTGGAGCACGGAGCACAACCAGCCGACCGGGCAGTTCTACCACGTGAACCTCGACGACCAGTTCCCGTACCACATCTTCGGCGCGCAGCAGGACGAAGGCTCCTTCGAGGGGCCGAGCGCGACGGCCGGCGGCAACATTCCGCTCGGAGCCTGGCAGCGGGTGGCGTACGGCGAGAGCACTTTCTCGGTGCCGGAGCCGGCCAATCCGGACGTGAACTACGGCAGCGGGTACTTCAGCATCTTCCTGCGGTACAACCGCAGGACCGGGGAGTACCAGGACGTCAGTCCCTGGCCGAACTATCAGGAGGGGAGCGCGTCGGAGGCGCTGAAGTACCGCTTCGCCTGGACGCACCCGATCCTCTTCTCGGCGGCGAACCCGAAGGAGCTGCTCCTGGGATCGCAGTTCCTCCTCAAGAGCCTGGACGGCGGGCAGACGTGGCAGAAGATCAGCCCGGACCTCACCCGCAACGATCCCGCGACGGAGAAGCCGAGCGGCGGGCCGATCGATCTGGATCAGTCGGGCGCCGAAATCTATCCGTGTCTGGAGGCCGTGGCGGTCTCGCCGCTCGACGGCAACCTGATCTGGGCCGGCTCGGATGACGGGCTCGTGCACGTGACGACCGACGGTGGGGCGCACTGGCAGGCCGTGCGGCCGCCCACGCTGCCCGAGTGGGCGGAGATCAGCTCCATCGAGCCGTCGCACGTCGCGAAGGGGACGGCCTACCTCACGGCGGAGCGGTACATGTGGGACGACTTCACGCCCTACGTCTTCAAGACCACCGACTACGGCAAGCACTGGACGGCGATGACCGGCGGCCTGCCCGCCGACGAGTACATCTTCGTCGTGCGGCAGGACCCGGACGATGCGAACCTGCTGTTCCTGGGCGGGAAGCACACGGTGTACGTCAGCCTGAACGGCGGCGCCGCGTGGCAGCCGCTCAGCCTGAACCTGCCGCACGTGCAGGTGCGCGACATCGCCATCGACCGCCGGCAGGGACAGGTGGTACTGGCGACGCACGGCCGCTCGTTCTGGGTGCTCGACAACCTGTCGCTGCTCGAGCAGCTGACGAAGGGCGCGACGCCGCCGGCGGGCGCGCATCTCTACGCGCCGCAGACGGCGTGGCTGAGCCACGTCTACGGCGGCAGCGCGTTCGGCGGCGCCGATGCCGGACAGAACCCCCCGTTCGGCGCGACGGTCTTCTTCAGCGTCCCGGGGAGCTACGACGGCACCACCCCGGTCCACCTGAGGTTCCTGGATGCCCGGGGCCAGGCGGTCCGGACGTTCACGCTGCACCTGAAGAAGGATGGCGCGCAGGGCCCGCGGCCGGAGAACCCGGCCGACCAGGCCAAGCAGGACGAGGCGCGGCTGACGGCCATCACGCCGGGGATGAACCGCTTCCAGTGGGACCTGCGCTATCCGCCCGCGACGGAGGTGGACGGCTTCTATCCGCCGGCGGCGGCGGGCGGCCTGCCCGACGGGGTGGAGGGGCCGGTGGTCGCGCCGGGGACCTATCGTGTCGAGCTCGACTACGGCGGCCGGAAGATGACCGAGACCTTCCGCGTGGCGCTCGACCCGCGGTTGAAAGCGACGCCGGCCGCACTGCAGGCCCGGGTCGCGCTCGGCCTGAAGATCCACAAGACGCTCGACACGCTCGACACCACGATCAACGAGGCGATTGCCGAGCGCAACCGGCTGCAGTCCGCGGCGGGCGGGGCAGCCGGCGCGGGCGCGAAGGCGGTGTCGGACCTCGATGCCGCCATCGACGGGGTCGTCCAGTTGAAGATCCAGGCGAGCGAGGGGAGTCTGCTCTACGAGACGAAGCTGCGCAGCCACCTCGCCTACCTGGCGGCCGACCTCGATCTGGCCTACAAGCAGCCGACGGCGGCGCAGCAGGCTGTCTTCGCGTCGCTCGACCAGGAGGCGACCGCCGGCGAGCAGAAGCTGCGGGCGGCGATCGCGGAGGCGAAGCAGGTCCACTGACCTGCCCGTACGTGTGACAGGCGGGGCGGGAGCGGCGGCGCCGGCCGCGGTTCCCGCCCCGTTTCATGTACCGGCGGGATGTCGACCGCCGGCCTCAGCTCCGGGCGGCGTCGAACAGGTAGTGGGCCACGACCCACTCCTCGCCACGCCGGTAGCCGAACAGCTCCGCACAGGCCAGGAAGAAGATCCGCCAGCGGGCGAACCAGCGCCGCGCCCGATCCGGACCGTAGGTGCGGGCGAACGCCGAGAGGATGGCCGCCCGATGGGCGTCCATGTTGCGCAGCCACGCGCGGGCGGTCTTCTCGTAGTGGGTGCCGTCCAGCGTCCAGCAGGCCGCCAGGCGCAGATCTTCCTGGAACCATCTGAACAGATCCACGCTCGGCATCAGACCGCCGGTGAAGAAATGGCGGGCCATCCAGTCGCTGGCATCCCTCGCCTCGAACGGGTAGGCGAAGCGCCTGTGCGCGAAGACGTGCACGAACAGCAGGCCGTCCGGCCCCAGCCACCCGGCGATGCGCGACAGGAGCCGGGCGTAGTTGCGCGCGTGCTCGAACATCTCGACCGACACCACGCGATCGAAGCGCCGATCGGGCGTGAAGTCGTTGATGTCCGCCGTCACGACCGTGAGGTTGGTCAGCCCGCGCGCGGCAGCCTGCGCCTCGATGAAGGCGCGCTGGGAGCCGGAGTTGGACACCCCGACGATGCGGCTGGCCGGGTAGCGGGCCGCCATGTAGAGCGACAGCGAGCCCCATCCACAGCCGAGATCGAGGACCGTCTGGCCGTCGGCGAGGCGCGCCCGGCGGCAGGTGAGGTCGAGCATTGCCGCCTCGGCCTCGTCCAGCGTGGTGACGCCGTCCGGCCAGTAGCCTGAGCTGTACTTCAGGTGGCGTCCGAGCACGGCCTCGAAGAACGCCGCCGGCACCTCGTAGTGCTGGGCGTTGGCGGCGTCGGTCCGGATAGCGATCGGACTCCGGCGCAACTCGTCGACCAGCGCGCGCGTGCGAGCCAGGTTCGAGGTGCGGTCGCCACGATCTTCCTCCCGCAGCCGCTGCGCGAGCAGCCGCCGGATCCCGGCGCGCAGCACGGCATCGGGGACCAGGCCCGATTCGACGATCGGTTCGTACCACTCGCGCCCTTCGTGTGTTCCGGCCGGCGTCACGACCGGCGGGCGGCCGACCGTGGCCGAGGCTGTCGTGCGGTCGATCATGCGCCCTCCTTCAGCCGCCGTGGGAACCAGGGGATGAACGGGCTGGTGGTCCGCTGGTACTGGCGGTACTCGTCGCCGCGGCTTCGCAGGGCCTGGGCCTCGGTCGCCGGAATGCCGGTGACGCGCAGCAGGAAGTACAGGATCAGCGCCGGCGACAGCAGGCCCGCGGCGCCCCAGGGCGAGCCGAGCGCGAAGACGGCAAAGCCGATCCAGATCACCCATTCGAAGAAGTAGTTCGGATGGCGCGACCAGCGCCAGAGTCCCACCCGGCACGTCCGGCCGCGGTGCGCGGGGTTCGCCTTGAAACGGTGGAGCTGGGCGTCGGCGAGCACTTCGCCCAGGAAGCCGATCAGCCAGATCGCGCCGCCGGCGTACTCGACCGGCTGCAGGCCGGGCGCGGGATTCAGCGCTGGAAGCAGGAACGGCACGCTGAGGATCACGGCGACCAGCGCCTGGAATTCGAAGAACCCGAGAAACTTCAACGGCAGGTGGGTCCGCCACGTCCGTCGGAGCTCGACGTAGCGCCCTTCTTCCGGCTGGCCGATCACGCGCGTCACCAGGACGTAGAGGGCCAGCCGCAATCCCCACGCGGCGGCCATGACGGCGACCAGCCCCGAGCGGACGCGATCGCCGGGACCGGCGGCTGCGTAGATTGCCGCGAGCAGCGACAGACCACCGGCCCATCCGGCGTCGACGATGGCGGCGTTGCCGGTGCGCAGGTGGATCAACCAGAGGACGAACATCAGCACCGCCACCGTCGACGCGCCGAGCGCCAGCAGGTCGAACGTCTCGTGGAGCATCGTCGCTGCGCTCATGGCCGCGGCTCGAGTTCTGCGAGCGCCGTTTCGAGGGCTTCGAAGCTGTCGAGCGGGCGCGCCGTCGCGTGCGGGAGACGCGGCGCGAGGGCCGCGGCCTGCGGCCCGCCGATCCACAGCCGGACGCCGGCCGGCAGCCGCTTCGCCAGGTACGCCGCGTCGGCCACCGAGTCCGCGTGGCCCGTCTCGCGGGTCACGCCCAGCAGAACGGCCGCGGGACGCAGCCGTGCGACCACGTGGAGCACCTCCACGGCCGGAAGGTCGACGCCCAGATAGGTCACGTCCACGCCTCGGCCGACGGCGAGCAGTGACGCCGCCAGGATGCCGAACTCGTGCCGCTCGCCGGCTGGCGTGGCGACGATCAGGCGCGGGCCGTTGCGGTGTCCGGCCCCCTGTCGCAACAACGTTCCGAGCAGGCGCTGAACGACGGCCGAGAGCATGTGCTCGTGCGCGACGTGCAGCCGCCCTTCGTGCCACGCCTCGCCCACCTGCCGCAGCAGGGGCAGCACCACGTCGTAGACCAGCTCGCGCGCGGGCATCAGCAGTGCCGCCCGGCCCAGCGTCGCTTCGACGTCCTGGAAATCGAACCGCTGGACGGCATCGAGGACTGCGGCGCGCAGCGCCGGGACCGCCGGGTCGGCGGCCGTCCCGTGCCGCGGCTGCGAGGGACCGGCGGCCACGAGCGACTGCAGATCGGCGTCGGGCTGAGCAGCCACCAGGCCGATGGCAAAGCCGGCATCGACCGCCTGGCGGAGCAGGCGGAGACGGGCGACATGCGCCTCCGTGTACAGACGTCCGCGCGGGCCGCGCTCGGGCTCGACGGCCCGGTACCGGCGTTCCCAGGCGCGCAGCGTGTCGACCGACAGCCCCGACAGCCGCGCGGCAGCACGAATGGGGTAGCGATTGGGTTCCATCGTGTCTCGACTCTAAACCATTGAGTGCATTTTGTCAACCAATTGTCTTGGACAAAAGTTTGACACAAGGCCGGGCTGGCTGGTATAAGCGAGGACAGGGGCCGTGTTCCGGTCAGCCGAGGCCCCGGGAAGAAGAGTCATGGAGCCTGTCTCACTCGCGCGCCGGCGCCGGTATCACTTCGGCGCAGCGATTCCGTTCGTCCTCATTCATGCCGGCGCGCTGGCGGTGCTGCTGGTGCCGTTCCGCTGGTCGCTCGTGGCCTGGTTCGCCGCGAGCTACGCACTGCGGGTGTTCGGCGTGACCGCGGGCCATCACCGGTACTTCAGCCACCGCTCGTACAAGCTGGGACGCGTCAGTCAGTTCCTGATGGCGTGCCTGGCACAGACGGCAGCACAGAAGGGCGTGTTGTGGTGGGCGGCCCACCATCGCGATCACCACCGGCACGCCGATGCGCCGGGAGACCTGCACTCGCCGTGGCTCCGGACGTTCTGGTGGGCGCACGTCGGGTGGGTCCTGTCGAACGAGCACGATGGGTACGACCAGCGGCGGGTCGCGGATTTCGCGCGCTTCCCGGAGCTGCGGTGGCTGGATCGCCATCACTGGGTGCCGGCAGCGGCCTACGGGGCGGCGATCTGGCTCGTTGGCGGCTGGGGAGCCTTCGTGTGGGGCTTCCTGCTGGCGACGGTGGCGGTCTACCACGCGACGTTCGCCGTCAACTCGGTGGCTCACCTGTTCGGCTGGCGTCGCTTCGAGACGCCGGATCAGAGCCGCAACAGCCTGCTGCTCGCGCTGGTGACGTTCGGCGAGGGCTGGCACAACAACCATCACTATTCGATGGTCAGCTGCCGTCAGGGGTTCCGGTGGTGGGAAATCGACATCACCTACTACGGCCTGCAGCTGCTGCGCGTGCTGGGCATCGCGCGCGACCTGCGGCCCTTCCGCCAACCGGCGGGGAAGCGGGCCGCATGACTCGCGTCGCCGTCGTCGGCGCTGGCATCTCGGGCCTGGCGGCGGCGTACTACCTGAGCCGGCGGCACCTGGTCTGGGTGGTCGAGGCGGAGCCGCGGATTGGCGGCCACACGCACACGGTGACGGTCGAATCGAGCCGCGGGCCCCTGCCGATCGACACGGGCTTCATCGTCCACAACGAACGGACGTACCCGCGCCTGGTGCAGCTGTTCCGGGAACTCGGGGTGGCGACGCAGCCGTCCGACATGTCCTTTGCCGTGACGAGTCCCGCGACCGGGTTCGAGTACTCGAGCCGCGGCCTGCGGGGCTTCTTCGCGCAGCGGCGCAACGTCGTGCGCCGCCGGTCGTGGGAGCTGTTGCGCGAGATCCTCCGCTTCAACCGCGTCGCCCCGTCCGTACTGGCGCAGGAGGACGCGGCGGCGCTGACCCTCGGTGACTTCCTCGACGTCCACCGCTTCCGGGGCGTGTTCCTCGACTACTACCTGCTGCCGATGGCGTCGGCGATCTGGTCGGCCACCTTCCAGGCGATCCGGGCCTTTCCGGCGGCGACGCTGGTCCGCTTCTTCGCCAACCACGGGATGCTCGGCCTGAACACGCATCCGCAGTGGCGGACCGTGTGCGGGGGGAGCGCGACCTATCTCGGCCCGCTGACCGCCCCGTACGCCGACCGGGTGATCACGGGCGCGCCCGTGGCGCGCGTAGCGCGCAGCGCGCGCGAGGTGACGGTGCACTTTGCCGATCGCCCGGCGATGACGTTCGACCAGGTCGTGTTCGCCTGCAATGGCGACCGCGTGCTGCCGCTGCTCGAGTCGCCGACGGACACCGAGCGCGAGGTGCTGGGGTGCTTCACGACGAGCCGCAACGAGGTCTGCCTGCACACTGACGGCCGGCTGCTGCCGGAGCGGCCGGACGCCCGGGCCTCGTGGAACTACAACCTGGATCCGGCCGACGGGCAGGCCGCGACGGTGACGTACCACATGAACCGCCTGCAGGCGCTGGACGTCCCCGAGGACTACTGCGTGACGCTGAACGGCACCGGCCGGGTCGATCCCGCGCGCGTGCTGCGGCGGCTGACCTACCACCATCCGCTGTTCGACGTCGCCGCGATCCGGGCGCAGGAGCGGTGGCCGGAGATCAGCGGGCGGCACCGGACGCACTTTGCGGGCGCCTACTGGTTCTACGGCTTTCACGAAGACGGGTTGCGCTCGGCGCGGCGGGTCGCGCGGGCGCTGGGGGTGCCCCTGTGACGCTCCAGAGCGGCATCTACCGGGGCACGCTGCGCCATCGCCGCTTCGAGCCGAGGGGGCACGCGTTCGTCTACGACCTGTTCATGGTGCTGCTCGACGTCGATCGGATCGCCGAGCTCATGCAGGTCTCGCCGCTCGCCGGCTACAACCGGTTCGCCTGGGCGAGCTTCCACGATCGCGATCACCTGGGCGATCCGCGGCGGCCCCTGCGCGAGCGCCTGCGGCAGGACGCGGTCGCGCACGGCGTCACGCTGCCCGACGGCCCCATCTACCTGCTGACGCACCTGCGGTACCTGGGCTACGTGTTCAACCCCGTGTCGTTCTTCTACTGCAGCGATCGCCAGGGCCGGGTTGGCGCCATCCTGGCCGAGGTGAACAACACGTTCGGCGACCGGCGCCACTACTGGCTGTCGGCAGCGAACCGGTCGCGGGCAGGAGATGGTCTGCGCTTTCGCGTGGCGAAAACGCTGCACGTGTCCCCCTTCATGCCGATGGCACTCGACTACACGTTCGCCTTTACACCGCCCGGGGAGCAGCTGGTCGCGCACATGCGGACGCTCGACGGCGAGCGGGCGTGCTTCGACGCGACTCTGCGCCTGCGGCGCGAGCCCTGGAGCGCGCGGGCCCTGCATCGCGCACTGGCGCGCCACCCGTGGATGACGGCCAAGGTGATCGGGGCGATCCACTGGGAGGCCCTGAAGCTGTTCCTGAAGAAGGTACCGGTCTATCACCGGCCGGACGGCCTGGAAGGAGATTCCGCGCATGCGTAAGTGGGCGATCGGAGCGGCCAAGCGACAGTTCCTGCGGGCGCTCGAGGGGATGACGGACGGCTTCGTCGAGCTGGTCTGCCCCGACGGGACGTACGCCTTCGGCGACGCGCACAGCGACCTGCGCGGACTGGTGGCGGTGCACGACGAACGGTTCTTCCTGCGGGCCCTGACCGGCGGCGACACCGGCATGGGGGAATCGTGGATGGACGGGGACTGGAGTTCCCCGGATCTCGTGGCGGTGGTCCGGCTGGCCCTCCGCAACACGGCGCGGCTCGAGGCCGGTCACCGGTGGACGTCGGCCGTCCGCCGCCTGGCCGATCGGATGGGGCAGTGGCGCCGCGCCAACACGCCGGGCGGCAGCCGCCGCAACATTCACGCTCATTACGATCTGGGCAACGACTTCTTCTCGCTGTTCCTCGACCGGCGGCTGGTCTACTCGTGCGCCTATTTCAGCCACCCGGGGCAGTCGCTGGAGGAGGCGCAGGTCGGGAAGCTCGACCGCATCTGCCGCAAGCTCGACCTCCGGCCCACCGACCGGGTGCTGGAGATCGGCACCGGCTGGGGGGCGTTCGCCATCCACGCAGCACGGGAATACGGCTGTCACGTGACGACGACGACGATCAGCCGGGAGCAGTACGAGTACGTGCGCGCGCGGCTCGAGACGATGCCGGAGGTGGCGCGGCGGATCACGCTGCGGTGTCAGGACTACCGGGAGCTGACGGGGACCTTCGACCGGCTGGTGAGCATCGAGATGTTCGAAGCCGTCGGCTTCGCCTTCTACGATCGCTTCTTCGCCGCCTGCGATCGCCTGCTGGCGCCCGACGGCGCGATGCTGCTGCAGACGATCACCATGCAGGACCAGCGGTTCCGCGCCTACCTGCAACAGGCCGACTGGACCCAGAAGTACATCTTCCCCGGCGGTCAGCTGGCCTCGATGGCGGGCATGCTGGCCTCGGTGCAGCGGGCGACCCGGCTGACGCTGCATCACGCCGAGGAGATCGGGGTCCACTACGCCCGGACGCTGGAGGCGTGGCGCGAGCGCTTCCTGGCGGTCCGCGCCTCGGTGCGCGCCCAGGGGTTCGACGAGCGCTTCATCCGGATGTGGGACTTCTACCTGGGCTCGTGCGCCGCGGCCTTCCGGGAGCGGTACATCGGCGACGTCCAGCTGCTGCTGGCCCGCAACGGCTGCCGGCGGGCGCTGCTGAACGAGCCGTGGCGCGACGGCCCCGGGGAAGGGGCTCCCGCCCGCGGGACGGCGGGCCTGGACGAGCGGCGGGAGGCTGTCCGGGGCGCCATCGCCGCCTCGTGATCGCCGCTGAAATCTCCGGCTTCGCGGCGGGAAACCTCACGCCGGGGACGCTCGTCCGGTGCGGATCGGGCGGATCGCTCACGATTCCAGCGGGTTGTCGTGGAACTGCTTTTGCACCATGCCGGGTATCCGTGCGCCATCGAGGTGGCCGCCTGGCCACCGGGTGCGCGGCGGTCGGCATGCGAGGAGGCAACCATGATCACCGTGGGCTGGATCGGTTTCATGATCGTGCTGGGTGGCATGTTGCTCGGCCTGGGCGGCGCGGCGCTGATCGCGGTGGTTCTCTACGACGTCGACCTCCGGCACAAGAAGACCGGCGCCTGACGGCCCGGCCGTTCTCACGGTGTCCGGCCCTGCCGTTGCGGTCGACAGGCGCGGACGGTGCGGCCTCGATACGCTATCCTGATCGGGTGAGATCCGGATTTCGGAGGGGCGGCTTCCCGGGGGGATCGGCAGGGTCCCGTGGCTGACGCACACGTCTTCGTGGCCTTCGCGCTGCGCGCGGCCAACGCGCCGGGCGACGCCTGCCTCGTGCACCGGCGCGACAGCAGCGGCGCGGTACGGCTGGTGGCCTGCCACCACCGGCGGGGCGAAGCGACGGCGCTGCTGAGCGCCTGGCTCACGGGCCGGGGCGGCGAGGGGTCGCCACGCGCCCCCTGGGTACGCGTCCTGCACGGGGGCGGCACGCAGTTCACGCCGGTCGCCGGCGACGCGGACGTGCGCGATCTCGCCGAAGCCCCCGGCGATCTCTACCTCGCCCGCTGGGGGGTCCAGAGCATTCTGGCCATGCCGGTCAGCGTGAACGACACGGTGGTCGGGGCGGTCACCGTGCTGCGCGACCGTCTGGGTGAGCCGTATTCCGATGCCGATCGGCAGGCGCTGCGGCGGTTGATCGATGGTCTGGCGCGGGTCCTCGCGCGTCAGGAGGCGGCGTTCCCGACCGACACCACGCCTGGCGCTTTTCCCCTGGCCGACGCGCACGCGGCCGCCCGGGCACGGCTGCGCAAGAGCCCGGCCGGGGCGGCGCCGACGATCATGCTCGTGGAAGACGAGGATTCCGTGCGCGAACTGGTGCGCGAGATCCTGCAGCGGCAGGGGTACACCGTGCTCGAGGCCGAGACGGCAGAGCAGGCGCTGGCGGTGATCGCGAGCCATACGGGCCGGCTGGACCTGCTGCTGACCGACGTGGTCATGCCGGGCATGAGCGGCGTCGCACTGGCCGACCGGCTGCGCGAGACTCACCCCGGGCTGGGGGCCCTCTACATGTCCGGCTACGTCGATCAGTCGCTCACCGACTTCGGCGATCCCGCGCGCGCCACGAGGTTCCTCCAGAAGCCCTTCACGCTGGAGGCGCTGCTGCGCAGCGTCCGGGCCGCGCTCGAAGGCGAGCCGGGGACCTGACCCGCGCCATCGCGCGATCAGACGAACCCGTTGAAGATCGCGTGGATGGCGTCGACGAGCGGCACCGGCCAGACGCCGAGGCCGAGGATCAGCGCGGTGAGCAGGCCGAGCGCCAGCCCGCCCGCTGCCGGCGCGCCAGCCGCGCCAGCGGGTGTCGCCGGGCCGCGCCGGCCCATCACGAGGATCACCCGCAGGTAGGCGACCAGGCCGACCACGCTCGCGGCGACCAGCACCATCAGCAGCGGCAGGATTCCGGCCGACCGCGCCGCGCCAGCCACCAGCCAGATTCCGCGGAAGCCCACCGTCAGCGGAATCCCGGCGAGCGACAACAGCATGACGGTCATCACGCCGCCGGCGAGGGGCCGGCGCCGCAGCCATCCCCGGCAATCCTCCAGCCGGGTGGGGCCGTCGCCACTCGAAAGGACGGTGACGCTGCCGAACGCCCCGAGCATGGCGACGGCGGACGCGGTCAGGTAGAACGTCGCGGCCTCGGCTCCCGCACGGCCGCCCGCCTGGAAGGCCACGAGCAGGGCGCCCGTGTGGGCGATCGATGCGTAGCCCAGCAACCGCTCGAGGCTGGCCTGCCGCAGGGCGAGCAGATTGCCGAGCACCAGCGACGCGACCGCGACGATCGTGAAGAGGAGGTAGACGGAGCCCCCCTCGGTCGGCGACTGGCGGAAGTCGCGGATCAGCAGGGCCAGCACGGCGCTCTTCGAGACGGTCTCGATGAACGCCGCCACCGGTGCGGGCGCGGCTTCGTACACGTCGGGCATCCAGGGATGGAACGGCACGAAGGCGGCGTGGAAGCCGAGGCCGGCGACCAGCAGCGCGAGCCCCGCGAGCAGCATCGGGTCGTAGAAATCGGCGCGGCTGGTGAACAGCGCCATCATCCGGCCGAACTCCATCGTTCCAAGGCGCGCGTAGATGAGCGCCATTCCCAGGACGAGCACGGCGGTCGACGCGGCGGCGAGCACCAGATACTTCACGCTCGCGTCCCGCGCGCCGGGCCGGGTCGTGACGCCGGCCATCAACCCGTACGAGGCGACGCTCGACACCGCCACGCCGAGCAGCAACGAGGCGAAGTGGCTGCTGCAGACGATGGCAATCGCCCCGGTCGCGGCCGCCGGCAGCAGCGTGTACACCAGGACGGGCGGATCGGGCCGCCGGGCGAAGCAGCCGTGCGCCAGCACGACGACGATCAGCGTCGCGGCGATGATCAGCCCGGTCCAGAAGAGGCCGAAGGGATCGATGACGAGGAGCGGCGTCAGCTGCTGCGGTGCCTGCCGGAGCGCCGCCGGGATGCAGGCGAGCGCGGCGGTCAGGCCGGCGCCCGCGACCAGCGCCGCGGCGGTGTGGCTCCGCCGCACGGCCGCCATCGCGGCACCGGCGAGGGCCGTCAGCGCGACCACGAGCAGCGGCAGCAGCGCCGGCAGTTCGCGGGCCGTCACCACCACAGCACCAGGACGACGAAGAAGACCGCGCCGGCGGCGAGCGCGGTGGCGTACTGCCAGACCTGTCCGGCGCCCGTGTCGCGCAGGAAGCGCCAGCGTCCTCTTGCGGGGGGCGGGGCAGGAGGGCGCTCTTCTGCGCTGTCGCGACGGCGCGCGAGGGCCGAGCCCGCCAGGGCGGCGGCCGCCGCGGCGAGCAGTACGAAGAGGGCCATCACCTGACCGTCGGCCTGGCCCCAGCGGGCGCCGGCGACGACGAACGCCAGACCGGACGCGTTCAGCATCACCACCGCCGCGATCACCAGGAACGGCGCGCTGCGGCGCGCCATCAGTGCGGCCATGCCGATGACGAACAGCGTGGCGGCCAGGAGCAGCCCGTCCGCGAGCGGGATGGCGGTCATCGCGCGTCTCCGGGCGGCCGCAGGATGCGAGCCGCCGCGAGCAGCCCCGCGAGCAGGAGCATTACGGCCAGGATCGTGCCGGCCAGATAGGGACCGGACAGGACGAGGGCCACTTCCCGCGGGCCCGTGGCCGCCGACCCGGCCAGGGCCGTCAGCCCTTCGTGCGTGAGCACGTACCCGATCGCGGCGAACAGCGTCAACGCGAGGAGCGAGGGCCAGAGCCATCGGCCGGGCTCGCGTCCCTCGCGACCGGCACCGGTCTCCCGGCCCAGCCGGCGGACGGCCGGTGCGGCCAGGGCGATGAGGCCGGCGCCGGCGGCCGCCTCGCAGGCGGCGACGACGGCGGCGCCGAGCAGCAGGCAGACCGCGGCGATGGCCAGCAGCGAGATACCGAGATACGGCAGGGCCTGTGCGACGCGGGCCCGGGTGACGGCGAGTGTGGTGGCGACGATCGCGACGAGGCCTGCGAGGTCGACGGCGGTGGGCATGGGGGATGCTCGCGTGCGGACTATATCACCCCGCACGGGCCGTCCTGGCGCCGGCGCCACCGCGCGCGCGAACAGCTGAGGCAGCGCGGGCCTATATACTCTTAAGGAACACTGACTGGCCGTGACACCGCGTGCGGTGCCGCGGCCCCGCGAGGAGGTCAGATGGTCGCAGAACCGCACGAGCTGGGGATGATCGGCCTGGGCGTCATGGGCCGCAACCTCGTGCTCAACATGGCCGACCACGGATTCCCGGTGGTCGGCTTCGACAAGGATCCTGCCAAGGTCGACGCGCTGCGGCGCGAGGCCGGCGCGCGGCCCGTGCGCGCGGCCGCCACGCTCGACGAATTCCTCCGCCTGCTGCGCGCCCCGCGCGCGGTGATGATGCTCGTGCCGGCCGGGGGCCCCGTCGACGCGGTCGTCGACGAACTGCGCCCGCGCCTGACGCGCGACGACGTGATCATCGACGGCGGCAACTCGTACTACCGCGACACCGACCGGCGCGTGAAGGCGCTGGCGGCCGACGGGCTGCACTTCGTGGGCGTCGGCGTGTCGGGCGGCGAGAAAGGGGCGCGCTACGGCCCGAGCATCATGCCGGGCGGATCGGCGGACGCGTGGGAGCGGCTGCGCCCCGTGCTCGAGGCGGTCTCCGCGAAGGTGGACGGCTCGCCGTGCGTGACGCACCTCGGGCCGGGCTCGGCCGGGCACTACGTGAAGATGGTGCACAACGGCATCGAGTACGGCCTGATGCAGCTCATCGCCGAGGCGTACGATCTGCTGAAGCGGGGGCTGGGGCTGGACGACGACCGGCTGCACACGATCTTCGAGACGTGGAACGGCGGCGAGCTGAACGGCTATCTCGTCGAGATCACGGCGGCGATCTTCCTGCAGCCCGACGATCGGGGGCACGGGCGGTTGATCGACGTCATCCGCGACGAGGCCAAGCAGAAGGGGACCGGCAAGTGGACGTCGCAGGACGCCATGGATCTGCAGGTGCCGGTGCCGACGATTGACGCGGCGGTGGCCATGCGCGACCTGTCCGGCTACAAGGCCGAGCGGCTGGCGGCCGAACGGCTCTATCCCTCCGTGCCGGCCCGCTTCGACGGCGACGCGGCCGCCTTCATCGAGCAGCTCGGGCACGGGCTCTACGCCGGCATGGTGCTGACCTATGCGCAGGGGATGGCGCTGCTGCGCCGGGCGTCCGAGGCCTATCAGTACGGCCTGGTGCTCGACGAGGTGGCCCGCATCTGGCGGGGCGGCTGCATCATCCGCGCGCGGCTGCTCGAGCAGATCCGCGCGGCGTTCCACGCGCGGCCCGACCTGCCGAACCTCCTCCAGGATCCGTCGTTCGCCGCCGACCTCCACGCGCGCCAGGGCCACCTGCGCGCCGTCGTCCAGGCGGCCGCTCGTTTGGGGATCGCGGCGCCGGCCCTGATGGCGTCGCTCGGCTACTTCGACGGGTACCGGACCGGACGGCTGCCGGCGAACCTGACGCAGGCCCAGCGCGACTTCTTCGGGTCGCACACCTACGAGCGGACGGATGCCGACGGGGTGTTCCATACCGAGTGGCAGCCGGGCGCGCGGGAGGCGTCATGAGCAACGGAGTCCAGGCGCAACCCGCCGTGCTCGTCATCTTCGGGGCGGCGGGCGACCTGACGTGGCGCAAGCTGATGCCGGCGCTGTTCGACCTGTTCCTCGACGGCCGGCTGGGGGAGCAGTTCGCCGTACTCGGCGTCGACAAGCACCCGATGACGCACGACGAGTACGTGACGCACCTCGCCGAGGGGGTCACGCGGTTCTGCCGGCCGGGCCGCTGGGACGAGGATCGCTGGAAGGCGTTCGCCCGGCACCTGCTGGACTACGTCGAAGCCGACTTCGACGATCCGAAGGCGTTCCAGGAACTGGCGGGCCGGTTGAACGAGCTGGACGGCCGGTGGGACGGCCGGCCGACGCGCGTGTTCTACCTGGCCACGGCGCCCTCGCTCGTCGAGATGGTGACGCGGCAGCTCGGCAGGGCCGGGCTGGCGGGTGACGTCGATCGGGCCCGCCTGGTCGTGGAGAAGCCGTTCGGCCACGACCTCGCGTCGGCCCGGGCGCTCAACGCGATGCTCACCGGGGTGTTCGCCGAGCACCAGATCTACCGGATCGATCACTACCTCGGGAAGGAGACCGTCCAGAACATCCTGGCCTTCCGGTTCGCCAACGCGCTGTTCGAGCCGATCTGGGACCGGCGCTACATCGATCACGTGCAGATCACCGTGTCGGAACAGGTCGGGGTCGAGCATCGTGGCGGGTACTACGAGCATGCGGGCGCGCTGCGCGACATGGTGCAGAACCACCTGTTGCAGGTGCTCTGCCTGATCGCGATGGAGCCGATCATCTCGTTCGACGCCGACGAGATCCGGACGAAGAAGGTCGACGTGCTGCGCGCCATCCGCCCGATCGCGAAGGGCGAGGTGCCGCGGCTCGCCGTACGCGGGCAGTACGCCGGCGGCTGGCTGCAGGGCGAGAAGGCCGTGGCCTACCGGCAGGAGGATGGCGTCGCCGCCGACTCCAGCACGGAGACGTTCGCGGCGCTCAAGCTGTTCGTCGACAACTGGCGGTGGCAGGACGTCCCCTTCTACCTGCGCACCGGCAAGCGGCTGCCGGCCAAGGTGTCGGAGGTGTTCATCCAGTTCCGGCCCGTGCCGCACCAGGCGTTCCCGGCGGCGGCCGTGCAGGACTGGCGGCCGAACCTGCTGATGATCCGGATCCAGCCCGACGAGGGGATCGTGCTGCGCTTCCAGGCGAAGCACCCCGGGCCGCAGATGCACCTGAGCCCGGTCGACATGCGCTTCGACTACCAGAAGGCCTTCAAGGCGGCCGCGCCCGAGGCGTACGAGACGCTGCTGCTCGACGTGATGCGGGGCGACGCCACGCTGTTCATGCGGGCCGATCAGGTCGAGGCGGCGTGGTCGGTCGTCATGCCGGTGCTCGACGTCTGGGGCGACTCGGCGCCGGCCGACTTCCCGAACTACCGGGCCGGCGACTGGGGACCGGAGGCGGCGCAGGTGCTGATCGCGTCCGACGGCCGGGCGTGGCTGGCGCCCTCGCTCGACGACGATGGACAGGGGGCGTGAGACGCGCCGGGTCCTGACGGTGAACGGCGGCTCGTCGAGCCTCAAGTCGACGGTCTACGAGACAGCGGGCGGCGCGTTCCAGCGGACGTGGACGGCCACGGTGCAGCGCATCGGATCGCCGGCGGCGCGCTTCAGGGCGCAGGGGCCCCGGGGCGAGACGCTGGAGGAAGTCGAGACCCCGCTGGCAGACCTGCCGGCCGCCCTGGTGCGATGGCTGGACTGGCTGCGCGCGCGCGGCGCGCTCGTGGCAATCGACGCGGTCGGACACCGGATCGTCCACGGCGGATCGCACGGCGACCGGCCGCAGGTGTTGACGCCGGAACTCCGCGACGCGCTCGGCACGCTGGTGTCGCTCGACCCCGATCACCTGCCGGGACAGCTGGCCGCCGTGCGCGCCATCGATCGCGCCTGTCCAGGCGTGCTGCAGGTGGGCTGCTTCGATACGACGTTCCACGGCACCATGCCCGACCGGGCGCGGCACTACCCGCTGCCCCGCGCCCTGACCGCGCGCGGCATCGTGCGGTACGGCTTCCATGGCCTGTCGTACGAGTCCATCCTGGACGCCCTGCGACGGGAGGATGCCGCGGCGGCCGACGGCCGGCTGATCGTCGCGCACCTCGGTGGCGGGGCGAGCATGACGGCGATCGCGGACGGCCGGTCCCTCGACACGACGATGGGGCTGACGCCGGCCGGCGGGTTGATGATGGGGACCCGGTGCGGCGACCTCGATCCCGGCCTGCTCGTCCACCTGCTGGAGGCCGACGGGCTGACGCCGGCGGCGCTGAACGACCTGGTGAATCACCGGGCGGGGTTGCTCGGCGTGTCGGAGACGACCGCCGACATGCAGGAACTGCTGGCGCGCGCGGCGGACGATGGTCGGGCGGCGGAGGCGGTTGCGCTGTTCTGCTACAGCGCCCGCAAGTGGCTCGGGGCGCTGCTGGCCGCGCTGGGCGGGGCCGCGCAGGTCGTCTTCACCGGCGGCATCGGCGAGCACGCCCCGCAGGTCCGTGCGGCGATCTGCGAGGGGCTCGGGTTCGCCGGCATCCGTCTGGACCCCGCGCGCAACGCCGCGAACGCGCGCGTGATCTCGGCGGTCGGTGCGCCGGTGACCGTCCGGGTGATGGCCACCGACGAAGAGCTGATGATCGCGCGGCACACGGTCGAGGTGCTCGAGGCGATCTGATACCTGGCGTCGCTGTCAGCCCCCACGCCGGTGGTCGCCAGATCCGGAGCCTGACCGACGGCCACACACGCAGATGAGACTCGTGCGAATGGCTGCTGAAAGCGGCAACGGCACCGATCGCAGGATCCGGAGCGTGAGCGACGGCAACGCATGGGGGTGGGGCCCCATGCGAACGTAAGAGAGGTCACAGTCATGCGCGTAGGGATCTCCGCCGATCATGGCGGGTTCGCCATGAAGGCGCACATCCTCCAGCTGCTCCGGACGCTCGGGCATGAGGTGGTGGACTTCGGCGCCGCGACGTTCGATCCGGCCGACGACTATCCCGACTTCGTGATTCCCATGGCCCGGGCCGTGGCGGCGGGCCAGGTCGAGCGCGGGATCGCCCTGTGCGGCAGCGGCGTGGGCGCCTGCATCGCGGCGAACAAGGTGCCGGGCGTGCGCGCGGCGCTCATCCACGAGGGCTTCTCGGCCCGCCAGGGGGTCGAAGACGACGACATGAACGTGATTGCCGTCGGCGGGCGCGTGGTCGGCGAGGCCGTGGCCACCATCCTCATCAACACGTTCCTGGACGCGCGGTTCACCGGCGCCGAACGCTTCCGCCGGCGCCTGGCGAAGATCGCCGCGGTGGAAACGGGGGAGCAGTCATCATGAGCACGCAGAACCCCTTGCTGACGGTCGGGACGCTCGGCCAGAGCCTCTGGCTCGACTTCATCCGCCGCAGCCTGCTGACCTCGGGCGGCCTCCAGCGCTACATCGACGAGGACGGGGTGCGGGGCATCACCTCGAACCCCTCGATCTTCGAGAAGGCGATCACCGGCAGCCACGACTACGACGAGGCGATCGCCCAGATGGTGCGTGCGGGCCGTGACGCCAGCGAGATGTACGAGACGCTCGCCGTCGAGGACGTTCGGCACGCGGCCGACCTGTTCCGTCCGCTCTACGACCGGCTGGAGGGGCGCGACGGGTTCGTGAGCCTCGAGGTGTCACCCCGGCTCGCGCACGACACCGCCGGCACCATCGGCGAGGGGCGCCGGCTCTGGGCGGCCGTGGACCGCCCGAACGTGATGATCAAGGTGCCCGCCACGCGCGAGGGGCTGCCGGCGATCAGGCAGCTCATCGCCGACGGCGTGAACGTGAACGTGACGCTGCTGTTCGGCCTGGATCGCTACCGCGACGTGCTCGACGCCTGGCTGGGGGGGCTGGAGGCCCGGATCGCTGCCGGTGGGTCGCCCGAGCGGGTCGCCTCGGTCGCCAGTGTTTTCCTGAGCCGGATCGACGTGCTCGTCGACCCGCAGCTGGACGCGCTCGCGGCGGCCGGCGGCGAGCGGGCTGGACGGGCGGGGCACCTGCGCGGCCAGACGGCGATGGCGAGCGCCCGCCTCGCCTATCAGATCTTCAAGGAAGCGATCGCCAGCCCGCGCTTCGCGCAGGTGGCGGCGCGCGGCGCCAGACCCCAGCGACTGCTGTGGGCGAGCACCAGCACGAAGGACCCGGCCTACAGTGACGTGAAGTACGTCGATGCCCTCATCGGACCCGACACCGTGAACACGCTGCCGGTCGAGACGCTGGAGGCGTACCGCGACCACGGCCACCCGGCAGCGCGGCTCGAGAGCGACCTGGGCGACGCGCGCCGGACGGTCGGCACCCTGCGGGAGCTCGGCTTCGATCTGGATGCCATCACGACCCGTCTCGAAACCGAAGGGGTCGCGAAGTTCGAGGCGGCGTTCGACCGCCTGTTGGCCGCCCTGGAGGGCCGCCGGCGGGCGGCACGGGTGGACCGCCAGACGCTGGCGCTCGGCGAGGCCGACCTGGCGGTGCGGCGCCGGTTGAAGGCGCTCGGGGACCAGCGGGCCGCCGAGCGGCTCTGGCGGAAGGACGGCTCGCTCTGGAAGCCCGATGCTCCCACGCAGGAGGCCATCCGCAAGGCGCTCGGCTGGTTGCACGTCGCTGAGAAGATGGAGGACGCGGCCGGGTCGCTCCTCGCCTTCCGCGACGAGGTGCGTGCCGCCGGCATCCGCCACGTGGTCCACATGGGCATGGGCGGCAGCAGCCTGGCGCCGCTCGTCTTCCAGCGCACGTTGCCCGAGGGGGGCGGCGGGCTGCCGCTGACCGTGCTCGACACGACCGACCCGGCCACGATCCTCCGGATCGAGCGCGAGGTGCCCCTCGGCGAAACCCTCTTCATCGTCGCGAGCAAGTCGGGGACCACGGCCGAGCCGAACGCGTTCGGCGAGTACTTCTATGCGAAGGTGAAGGCGTTGAAGGGCGAGGCGGCGGGCAGCCAGTTCGTCGCCATTACCGATCCCGGCACGCCGCTGGTGGCGCTCGCCACCGAGCGGCACTTCCGGCGGACCTTCCTGAATTTCGCCGACATCGGCGGACGCTATTCCGCGCTGTCGCACTTCGGCCTCGTGCCGGCCGCGCTGATGGGCGCCGACGTGGAAGGGCTGCTGGACCGCGCGCTGCGGATGATGCACGCCTGCGCCGGGTCCGTCCCCGTCGACCGGAACCCCGGCGCGGTGCTCGGGGCGGTGCTGGGCGAACTCGGCCGCGACGGGCGCGACAAGGTCACCTTCGTGATGCCCGCCGCCATCGACGCGCTCGGCATGTGGCTGGAGCAGCTGCTGGCCGAGAGCACCGGCAAGGAGGGGACCGGCCTGCTGCCGGTGGCCGGCGAACCGGTCGGTGAGCCGGAGGTGTACGGCGCCGACCGGCTGTTCGCGTACCTGCACGTCGACGGACGGCCCGACGCCGCCCTCGAGGCGCGCCTGGCCGCGCTGCAACAGGCGGGGCAGCCGGTGGTCCGCATTGCGATGGAGGACCGGCTCGATCTCGCCGAGGAGTTCCTGCGCTGGGAGATCGCGACGGCCATTGCCGGCGCCGTGCTGGGCATCAACGCCTTCGATCAGCCGAACGTGCAGGAGAGCAAGGACAACACGAACCGGCTCCTCCAGGAGGTGCGCGACACCGGGCACCTGCCGGCGTCGACGCCGACGGTGGTCGATGGAGTGCTGCGCTTCTACGCGTCCGCGCCGGCGAAGTCGGCGGGCGACCTGCTGGCCGGCTTCCTCGGCAGCGCGAAGCCGGGTGACTACGTGGCCATCCAGGCCTACGTCACCGAGACGCCGGCCACCGAAGCGGCCCTTCAGGAGTTGCGCACGGCCCTGCGGGATCGCCTGCGGCTGGCGACCACCGTCGGCTACGGCCCGCGCTTCCTGCACTCGACGGGACAGTTCCACAAAGGGGGGCCGAACACGGGGCTCTTCCTGCAGCTGACGGCCGACGATGCGGAAGAGGCGCCAATTCCGGGTCAGTCGTACGGCTTCGGCGTCTTCAAGGCGGCGCAGGCGCTGGGCGACCTTCAGGCCCTGCACCAGCACCGGCGGCGGGCGATTCGCGTCCACCTCGGCGCCGATGTCCCGGCGGGCCTGGCCGCGCTGCAGCGGCTGGTGGACGAAGCGTTACGGGTGAGGCGGTAGTAGACTGTAGCGTGTCACCTGCAGCCCGGGGCCGGTCGCCCGCAGCCCGGAGCCTGCAGAGATCCTCTGGAGCCCATTCCTATGTCCGGTTCGTCGCTGACGAGTGTGCTGGCCGCGCTGGTTGTCGTGGCCCTGGTGATCCTGCTGGTGCTGGAACTGCCGCTGTCCGGCGTCGGTCCCATCGTCCAGGCCGTTGAAGCGCTCCTCGCGCTCTTCGTCGTCTACGTCGGCTTTTCGGTGGCCGGCGCGGCCCGGCGCGGAAAGGCGTAGATCAGCTGTATCGGATGCACACGTTCTTGACCTGCGTATAGCTCAGCAGTGCTTCGAGCCCCTTCTCCCGGCCGTAGCCGCTCTTCTTGTAGCCGCCGAAGGGGAGTTCGACGCCGCCGCCGGCCCCGTAGGTATTCACGTACACCTGTCCGGTCTTCATGCGCGTCGCCAGGGCGAGCGCCTTGTTGATGTCGCGTGTCCAGATCCCCGAGACGAGGCCGTACTGGCTGCGATTGGCGATCGCGGCGGCTTCCTCGAGGTCGTCGAACGTGATGATCGACAGGACGGGGCCGAAGATCTCCTCCTGCGCAATGCGCATGCCCGCGCCGACGCGATCGATCACCGTCGGTTCGATGTAGAAACCGCCCTTCAGCGCGGGACCGGCCGGCCGGCGGCCGCCGGCGACGATCTCGGCCCCCTCCTCGCGGCCGATGCCGATGTAGCGCTCGATCGTGTCGAGCTGCTTCTGCGAGATGATCGGGCCGAGGTCCGGGTCGTCCGGGCCGGGGCCGATGCGCATCGCGCGGGTATGGGCCTTCAGCCGCTCGACCATTTCGTCGTGCGCCTTGCGCTCGACGAGCAGCCGCGACCCGGCCGAGCAGGTCTGGCCGGCGTTCTGGAAGATCGCGGTCGTCACCCCCTTCACCGTGGCGTCGAAGTCGGCGTCGGCGAAGACGATGTTCGGCGACTTGCCGCCGAGCTCCATGACGACCGGCACGACGTTCCCGGCCGCCATCCTGGCGACGGCAATCCCGACCTCGACCGAGCCGGTGAAGGTCAGCTGGTTGATGTCGGGATGGCTGGCGAGCGCGCGGCCCGCCTCGGGCCCGAGGCCGGGAATCACGTTCAGCACCCCGGGCGGCGTGCCGCACTCGAGGGCGATCTCGCCGAGGCGCAGCGCGGTCATCGGCGCGTCCTCGGCCGGCTTCAGGACGACGGTGCAGCCGGCCGCCATCGCGGCCGAGGCGGCCCGGCCGCCGATCTGGATCGGATAGTTCCACGGGATGATCTGGGCCGAGACGCCGATCGGTTCGCGGACCGTGAAGTCGAGCAGGCCGGGGCCGAGCGGGATGGTGTGGCCCATGATCTTGTCGGCGGCGCCGGCGTAGAACTCGAAGTACCGTGCGGCGACCTGCACGTCGGTGCGGGCCTGGCGCAGCGGCTTGCCGTTGTCGCGGCTCTCGAGCAGGGCGAGCTCCTCCGCCCGCTCGCGGATGCGCTGAGCGATGCGGAACAGCAGCCGGCCGCGGTCGGCGGGCGTCATGCCGCCCCAGGCGGCCGACTCGAGGGCCGCGCGCGCGCTCGCCACCGCCCGATCGACGTCAGCCGGCGTCGCCCGCGCGACCTGGGCGAGCCGCTCGCCGGTCGACGGGTTCAGCACGTCGATGAGGCCGCCATCGGACGCCGCGGTGCGGGCGCCCTCGATGATGAGACCTTCAACGGATGGGGGAGCGGAAGCCGGGCCTGCCATGCGTCTACCTCCTGGCCACATTCTATGCCGGGCGGCGCCGGCGGTGCAGCCGGGCGGTTCCCTTTTTCCGCAATCTGTCGTACCTTCGCGGCGGCGCGGCCGCGCGGCGCGGCGCAGAACGGAGGCACGGTGGCGACTGGTGAACGACACGAGGACCTGCGGAAGGCGGTGCGCGAGCTCTGCCGGCTCTATCCCGACGCGTACTGGCGCGAGCTCGACGCCGGGCGCGCCTATCCCGAGGCCTTCGTCCGGACGCTCACCGAGGCCGGCTACCTGGCGGCGCTCATCCCCGAGGAGTTCGGCGGTTCCGGACTCGGGATCGAGGAGGCGTCGATCATTCTCGAGGAGATCAACCGCTGCGGCGGGAACGCCGGCGCCTGCCATGCGCAGATGTACGTGATGGGAACGCTGCTGCGCCACGGATCGGATGCGCAGAAGCGGGCCTACCTGCCGCGGATCGCGAGCGGGGAATTGCGGCTGCAGGCCTTCGGCGTCAGCGAGCCGACCACCGGCTCGGACACGACACAGATGAAGACCCTGGCGGTCCGCAAGGGCGATCGCTACGTCGTGAAGGGGCAGAAGGTCTGGATCTCGCGCGCCGAGCACTCCGATCTGCTGCTGCTCGTCGCCCGGACGACGCCGCTCGAAGAGGTGAAGAAGCGGACGGAGGGGCTGTCGATCTTCATCGTGGACCTGCGGGAGGCGGTGGGGCACGGCCTCACCATCCGGCCGATCCGGACGATGATGAACCATGCGACGACCGAGCTGTTCTTCGACGACCTGGAAGTGCCGGCGGCGAACCTGCTCGGCGAGGAGGGGCGGGGCTTCCGGTACCTGCTCGACGGGCTGAACGCCGAGCGGATCCTGATCGCGGCCGAGTGCATCGGCGACGGCCGCTGGTTCGTGGATCGGGCCACGAAGTACGCGAAGGACCGGGTCGTCTTCGGCCGGCCGATCGGACAGAACCAGGGGATTCAGTTCCCGATCGCGCGCGCGCACGTGAACGTCGAGGCGGCGGACCTGATGCGCTTCCGGGCGGCCGA
>JAGWRA010000280.1 GCA_028876655.1 Acidobacteriota bacterium
CGGGCGATCTCGCGCAGCATCCCGTGAAAGATGACGACGTGCACGGGCAGGAGTGAGTACCAGTACAGCAAGCCGGCGAGGCCGACCGGATCGAACTGGGCCGTCTGGCGGATCCTGGAGCCGGTGGCGGTCGGGATGATGCGAAACTCCAGCCACGCGCGCCCCGGCAGTCGCATCTCCGCCGCGAACCGGAGTCGCCTGTCCGGTTCGCAGGCCTCGACACGCCAGAAGTCGACCGCGTCACCCACGCGCAGGGACCGGCCCTCCGGGTGCCCGCGGCGCATCCCCACGCCTCCGAGCAGCAGATCGATGGCGGCGCGCAGATGCCACAGCCAGGTATAAGGCGGCCAGCCGTTCCGGCCGCCGAGCGCCGAGACGACGGCGAAGCAGGTGGCGGGGCTTGCGTCCACGGCCAGCTCCCGGCTGTCCGTCCGTCGAAGGCCGGTCGGACCACCGGACGGCGCGTGGAGCTGTCCGGCGGCCGACGCAGCGTCGAACCAGTGCGTCTCCACGTACTCGCGGTCCTCGTTCTCGAGCGCCGCGCGGATGGCGACGGACACGCCCACCGGACGGACCGGGAACAGACGGGCCGCCGTGTCGGTCGTCACGACCGTCGGATGCCGGATGCTCTCGATCAGCTTCCGTCCGATCCGCGCGTAGATGGGCGTCACGAGCCCGAGCCAGAGGCTGCTCAGATTGGGCGTCAGCAGCGGCACCGGGATCATCAACCGCTTGAGCCCGCGCTGGCGCGCGTACTCCTGCATCATCCCCAGATAGGAGACGCGATCCGCTCCGCCGATCTCGACCACGATGCTGCCACCCAGTGGAACGTCGAGCGCGTCGAGCAGGTACTCGATCAGGTCCTGGATGCCGATCGGCTGGGCGAGCACCCGCACCCACCGCGGCGTCACCATGATCGGCAGGTGCTCGGTGAGGGCGCGGATGAGTTCGAACGACAGACTGCCGGACCCGATGACGACCGACGCACGGAACTCGATGGTCGGCACGCCGCTGTCGCGCAGGGTCCGGCCCACGGCGTGGCGACTGCGCAGGTGGGTCGAAAGGTCCGACGCTTCGTCGCCCAGGCCGCCCAGGTAGATGATCCGCTGCACGCCGGCTGCGGCGGCGGCTTCGGCGAACCGGCGGGCACCGGCCTGTTCGCGTTCCTCGAAACCCGAGGCATCCCCCATCGAGTGGATCAGGTAGTAGGCGACGTCGATGCCCTGCAGCACCTTGACCAGACTGTCCGGGTCGGTCACGTCGCCGCGGACGACTTCCACCCCATCGGGCACGCGTTGAGACAGGCGTGCCGGGTCCCTCGCGAGGCAGCGGACGCGCTCGCCGCGGCCGATCAGACGGGTCAGCAGTCGCCCCCCCACGTAGCCCGTCGCGCCGGTCAGCAGGATGCGCCGCCTGCCCGGGCCGGGCCCGGACGTCGTCGCCGGCCCGAGGTGGGCCGTCATCGCGTCACCCGCCAGACGAGCAGAGCGCACAGCGCCGAGGCGACCGTGCCCCACGCCGTATCGACCACCGCAAGCGTGAGAGGCCAGTCCCTGAGCGTTGAGTAGTTCGTGAAGTCGTACACGCCGTAGACGACCAGGCCCAGCAGCGCAAGCGCTGCCTGGAGCAGGAAAGCCTTCATGATGTCAGTCACCGAAGAAGGGGTTGTCCGATCGTTCCCAGCCGGCCGAGCTGGCCGGCGTAGGCGTCCAGATCCGCGAACACCAGTCCGCGCGTGCTGAGCAGCCGGCTGTGCGACTCGGCCGCCGGTCCCCCACTCCACAGTTCCACGCCCGCCGGGAGGTCGCGGACGATCGTCTCCAGTTCGCCTTCGAGGGCGGGGTTCTCCGACAGCGTCACGCCCAGCACGAGAACGGAGGCGCCGGCTGCGCGCACGGCCTCGACAATCTGATCGGCGGGCAGGTCTGCGCCGACGTAGGACACCCCCAGCCCTCTGCTGGCGGTCAGCATCGCGGCCGCCAGGATGCCGATTTCGTGACGGTCACCCGCAGGCGTCGCGAAGAGCAGGCGGACGGCCGCCTCGGGGGGCGCGTAGAAGCGGAGGAACGATCCGAGCAGATGGCGCATGGCCGCCGACGTCATGTGCTCGTAGGCGATCCCCCCGCGTCGCCCGTTCCAGTCGGACCCGACCGCGTGCAGGGTCGGCAGCAGGACATCGCACAGCAGATGGTCGGGCGCCATCACGCCGGCCAGCCGCGCGAGTTCCCGATCCACGGCGACGCTGTCGAATCTCGCCAGGGCCGCAGTGAACGCGGCGTGATCCAGCGTGAGCATCGCCGGTGCGGGCGCAGCCGCCGCCGGCTGGGCGCCAGCCAGCTGCTGCAGCGCCGCGTCGCTGAGCGACGCCAGACGTCCAATGCTGTGACCGGACGTGACAGCCCGCTGGAGCAGGCGAAGCCGTAGCACGTCGGCTTCGCTGTAGAGGCGGCCGCGCTCGTCGCGCGACGGGGCGACCGCCCGATAGCGCCGCTCCCACGCGCGCAAGGTGTCGATGCTGACGCCAGTGAGCTTCGAGACGGCCCGGATGGGGTATTTCGGCTGCCGGTCGTCGTGTCCGTCCGCCATCGTGGGCATGGCTCGACGATAGTGCAGCGGGGCCCAGATGTCAACTATTTGTCATGGACAATGGCTTGACACAGGCGTCGTAATTCGGCTTTACTGGAAGCCATGAGAGTCTTCCTGACCGGCGGCACAGGTTTCATCGGGCGGGCGCTCGTCCCGCTTCTTCAGCGCGAAGGCCACACGGTCGTCGTCTGGACCAGGTCCGTGGCACGGGCCCGCGCCCGGCTTGGCGCCGACATCGATGCGGTCGATGCCGCCTCCGGCGAGGCCGGACTGACGGCAGCGATCGACGGCTGCGACGCCGTCATCAATCTCGCGGGGGAGCCGGTCCTGCCCGGCCGCTGGACCGCCGCCCGGCGCCGCGCCCTGCGCGACAGTCGCGTCGGCCTGACCGAAACGCTCGTGCGGGCGATCGCGGCGGCGCGACGACGGCCTCGCGTCCTCGTGTCGAGCAGCGCGGTCGGCTTCTATGGCGATCGGGGAGAGGAACTGCTGAACGAGGCGTCGGCGCCGGGCGCCGGCTTCCTGGCGCAGCTCTGCGAGCAGTGGGAGGCTGCCGCCTGTCAGGCCGAGCGTCACGGTGTCCGCGTGGTGCTCGTCCGGACCGGTGTCGTGCTCGGTCGCGACGGCGGAGCCCTCGCACGCATGCTGCCGCCCTTCCGGCTCGGCCTGGGCGGGCCGCTCGGCTCGGGCCGGCAGTACGTGCCGTGGATCCACCTCCACGATCTCGCGGCCATCTTCGTTGCGGCACTGACCGACGACCGGTTCCGCGGACCGATCAACGCAGTCGCGCCCGATGCCGTCACCAGTCGCGAGTTCGCCGGCGCGCTCGGGAAGGCCCTTGGAAGACCCGCCCTGTTGCCGGTGCCCGGGCTCGCGCTGCGCGCCCTTTTCGGCGAGGCCGCAGGTGTGCTGCTCGCCGGCCAGCGGGTCGAGCCAGCCGCGTTGCGCGCGCACGGCTTCGCGTTCGCCTTCCCGACCGTCGCACCGGCGGTGGCCGATCTCCTGAGCGGGACACCGATTGCGATCGGCCCGGTGTCGGCGCTCCCGGAATCTGGTGCGACCGGGCCCGGTCGCGACTATCTCCGGCGGCGCAGGCCGGCCTACGCGCTGCGCACGTCGATGATGGTGCGGGCGCCGATCGAGGAGGCCTTCTCGTTCTTCTCCAAGGCCGAGAACCTGGGGCTGCTGACGCCGTCCGGAATGGGCTTCTCCATCAGCGGTCGCGTTCCGGACATCCAGGAGGGAACGACGATCGACTACCGCTTGCGCGTCGGTGCCGTGCCGATCGTCTGGCGGTCGCGCATCGTGGACTGGCGGCCCGGCGAGCGCTTCGTCGACCAGCAGGAGCGCGGCCCGTACCGCTCCTGGTATCACGAGCACTCGTTCCGCGCGGTCGGCTCGTCGACGCTGATGCAGGACTGCGTCTACTACGCGCCGCCGCTCAGTCTGCTCGGCCGTCTCGCTAACCGCCTGTTCATCGTCCCCACCCTGCAGCGGATCTTCCGGTATCGGGCCGACGTGATCCGGCTGCGGTTCGGAGCGGCGTAACGTGGCCGCCATGCCATCGCAGGTCGCGGGGCTGCAGAGCCGCTCCGGTTCCACACGGTTCGACGCCGTGCTGGTCGTGTCGTTCGGCGGGCCGCAGGGGCTCGCCGACATCCGCCCGTTCCTCGCCAACGTGCTGCGCGGCCGGCGCGTGTCGCCCGGCCGCGTCGAGGAGGTGGCCCGCCACTACGAGCACTTCGGCGGGGTCTCGCCCATCACGGAATTGACCAGGCGCCAGGCCGAAGGGCTGCGCGAGCGGCTCGCGGCCGCCGGGCATCCGCTGCCGGTCTACGTCGGGATGCGCAACTGGCATCCGTTGCTCGTCGACACGCTGCGCGAGATGAGCGCGGCCGGGCACCGCCGTGCAATCGGGTTCATCACGGCGGCGCAGCACTCGTTCTCGAGCTGCGAGCAGTATCGAAGGAACGTGGCCGACGCGCGGGCGGTGCTGCGCGCGGAAGGACGGACCGACGTCGAGGTGACGTTCGTCGACAGCTGGTTCGACCACGACGGGTTCGTCGCCGTCAACGCCGCGCATGTCACGGAGGCGCTGGCGCGGCTGCCCGAGGCGTCACGCCGCCAGGCGCGCCTGATCTTCACGGCGCACAGCATTCCGCTGCCGATGGCGGAGGCGGGCCGGTATCGCGAGCAGCTGCGGGTTGGTGCCGCGCTCGTGGCGGAGCGCGCCGGCGTGCGCGACTGGGCGCTGGTCTATCAGAGCCGCAGCGGCCGGCCCGAGGATCCCTGGCTCGGCCCCGACATCTGCGACTACCTGCGTGAGGAGCGGCCGAAGGGGCTGCGGGCGGCGGTGATCTGCCCAATCGGCTTCGTGTCGGATCACGTCGAGGTGCTGTGGGATCTCGATCGGGAGGCAGCGGCCGTCTGCCGCGAGGCCGGGATCGAGATGGCGCGCGCGGAGACGGCGAACGCCGATCCGCGCTTCATCGACATGATGGCCGACATGGTGCTGCGGACCATCCGCCGGCATGCCCGGAGCCGGGCGCTGCCGATCGTCGGGCTGCCGGGATCGACGCGGGGCGGTGACGGCCGGCCGCCTACGGGCGCAGCAGCGTCTTGATGGCGCGGCGCTCGTCCGCTCATCTCCCTGCCTGGTACTGCCCGTCGCTGACGTGCTCGAGCCAGTCGACCACTCTTCCGTCCAGTCGCTCCTGGATGGCGATGTGGGTCATGGCCGTCGTGGGCGATGCGCCGTGCCAGTGCTTCTCGCCCGGCGCGAACCAGACGACGTCGCCCGGGCGAATCTCTTCGATCGCCCCACCCCACCGCTGCACCCGGCCGCAGCCGGCGGGTGACGATCAGCGTCTGGCCGAGCGGATGCGTGTGCCAGGCCGTGCGGGCGCCCGGCTCGAAGGTGACGTTCGCCCCGGCGACGCGCGCCGGATCCGGCGCCTGGAACAGCGGGTCCAACCGGACCGTCCCGGTGAACCAGTCGGCCGGCTCCTTCGCCGACGGCTGTGAGCCGACTCTCGTGATGTCCATCTCGTGTCCCTCTCTCAGCGGCCGCTCAGCGGTCGATCATCTTCTGCATCTGCTCGGGATAGCGCGCGCCGTGGACCGCGATCTCCGACGCGGCGCGGTCGATGTCCTGCAGGTCCGCCGGCGTCAGTTCGACCGTCGCCGCACCGAGGTTCTCCTCGAGCCGGTGGCGCTTGGTCGTGCCGGGAATCGGCACGATCCACGGCTTCTGCGCGAGCAGCCAGGCGAGCGCGATCTGCGCCGGCGTCGCCTGCTTCCGCTGCGCGAACGTCGTCAGCCAGGCGACGAACGCGAGGTTCGCCTTGCGGTTCTCCTCGGCGAAGCGCGGCACGACGTTGCGGAAGTCCGACGCGTCGAACGTGGTCTTGTCGTCGATCGCCCCCGTGAGGAAGCCCTTGCCGAGCGGACTGAACGGCACCAGGCCGATGCCCAGTTCCTCGAGCGTGGGCAGGATCTGCTGCTCCGGTTCGCGCCACCACAGCGAGTACTCGCTCTGCAGCGCGGCGACCGGCTGCACGGCGTGGGCCCGGCGGATGGTCCGTGCGCCGGCCTCCGAGAGCCCGAAGTGCTTCACCTTGCCCGCCTGGATCAGGTCCTTCACCGTGCCGGCGACATCTTCGATCGGGACGTCGGGGTCGACGCGGTGCTGGTAGAAGAGATCGATCCGATCCGTCTTCAGGCGCTTCAGCGACGCGTCGGCCACTTCGCGGATGTGCGCCGGCCGGCTGTCGAGTCCGGCGATCCGGCCGTTCTCGAACCTGAAGCCGAACTTCGTCGCAATCACGACGCGATCGCGCACCGGGGCGAGCGCCTCGCCCACGAGCTCTTCATTCGCGAACGGTCCGTACGCCTCGGCCGTGTCGAAGAACGTGACGCCGGCGTCAACCGCCGCGCGGATCAGGCCGATCATCTGCGGCCGGTCGGCGGCCGGGCCGTAGCCGAAGCTCATCCCCATGCAGCCGAGGCCGATCGCCGAAACCTCCAGGCCGCCGTTCCCAAGCTTCCGTTTCTGCATTGATGTGTCTCTTTCCTTCCTTCCCGTCACCTTGTTCCTCCAGCCTACCGGCCGCGGGCGCCCCTGTGTAGACGGGAAAATCGACATGGGTTTGTGAGTACAATTCACGAATGGTCAGAGACGAACTGAACGTGCTCGCCGCGTTCCTGGCGGTCGCGGAGCAGCGGAGCTTCACGCGGGCCGCGAAGGAGCTGGGCGTGTCGCCGTCGGCGCTGAGTCACGCAATCCGTGGGCTCGAGGAGCAGGTCGGCGTCCGTCTGCTGGCGCGGACGACGCGCAGCGTGGCGCCGACCGATGCGGGCGAGCAGCTCATCGGCCGGCTGCGGCCGGCCCTGGGTGACATCCACGAGGTGCTCGACCAGATTGCCGGCCTGCGCGACCGGCCGGCAGGGCGTGTGCGGGTGCTCGCCTCGCGATCGGCGGCCTCGGCGGTGCTCGCGCCGAAGCTCGGGACGTTTGCCCGCGCCTATCCGGACGTGGTGCTGGAGGTGACCACGACCGACGAGCAGCGCGTCGATCTGGTGGCGGCGCACTTCGACGCGGGCATCCAGCTCGGTGAGTTCATCGAGCGGGACATGGTGGCGGTGCGGGTCTCACTTGATCATCGCGCGGCCATCGTCGGCTCGCCGCGCTACTTCGAATCGCATCCGAAGCCGAAGTCGCCGCGCGACCTGCCGCGCCACCAGTGCATCAACTATCGGCATGGATCGGCGGGCGTCTACCGCTGGGAGTTCGACAAGGGGAAGCAGTCGCTGGCCGTGGCCGTGAACGGCCCGCTGGTCGTCGACGACGTGGATCTGTTGATTCGCGCGGCCCTCGACGGGGCGGGCCTGGCCTTCACGCTGGCGGATCGCGTCGCGGCGCACCTGGCGAGCGGCGCATTGGTCCGCGTGCTGGAAGACTGGTGCCCGCCGTTTCCCGGGTACTTCCTCTATTATCCCAGCCGTCGCCAGCAGCCGGCCGCGCTGTCGGCGCTGATCGAGACCTTGCGAAGGTGAGCCGCGCACAGCAGACGATGCGTGCTCTGCCGGCATTCTGGTGCTACGGTTATCCCCTGGGCTGACGCCCGGCGTGCCGGCGCGCGGAGGTCGCGTGCCGGAAGCCGCCGGTCGGGCCGGAGATGCATGGTGAACCGATGAAGACGTTATGGATCCTGCTGGCGGCGGTCGGCCTGTCCGCCGGGCTGTCGGCTCAGAACAAGGCGCCCCTCACACTCGTGCAGACGTTCCCCCTGCCGGCGACCGTGAAGGGGCCGATCGGCCGGCTCGGCGTGGACGTCGCCGGCCATCGGCTCTTCCTCCCGGCTGAAGATGCGCACGCGGTTCTGGTGCTCGATCTCCGCACGGGCGCGCTGCTGCACACCATCGGCGATCCCGGCGGGCCGCGCGCCGTTCTCTTCCGCGCCGACCTCGGCAGTCTCTACATCGTCGACGGGAGGACCGGCGAGGTGAAGGTCTACGATGCCGGCTCGTACCGCGAGGTGATGTCGACACGGCGGACCCTTGGGGCTGCGGTCCCTGTCATGCCGGATGCCCGTGACCTCGGCTACGACCCGCGAACGAAGCTGCTTTACGTCACGAGCGCCGGCGCCGAGTCCGATGCCAAGGGCAAGGCTGCCAGGGACAAGAAGAAGACGTCGCTCCTGAACATGGTCGATACCTCCACCGGCTACAAGGGCTCGGACCTGGAGATTGACGGTGACGCGCTGGGGGCGATGGCGCTCGAGACGAAGGGCCCGCTGCTCTACCTGAACAACCCCGCCAAACACGAGATTGACGTCATCGATCGCGTCAACATGGTCCTCAAGGCGAAATGGCCGGTGACGATGGGCCAGGACAACCGGGCGATGGCGCTCGACGAGGCGTCACACCGGTTGTTCGTCGGCTGTGCCAGCGGAGCGGTCGTCGTCTTCGACACGAAGACCGGGACGGAGATCAAGGCGCTGCCGATTCCGGCGGGGATCGACGATCTGGCTTTCGATCCGCAGACCCGTCGGCTCTACGCGTGCTGCGGCGGCGACACGGGAACGATTGACGTGTATCAGGAGAAGGACGGCGATCAGTTCCAGTCGCTCGGCCGCGTGGCGTCCGGGCCGGACGCGGGATCCGCACTCCTCGTGCCCGAGCTGCACCGGTACTTCGTGTCAGTGCCGGCGCACGGGAACGAGCCGGGGAAGGTACTGGTGTATCAGGTGCCGTAGGAAGGGAGAACCCGCCTTCGCGGCTGCACCGCTTCGGCGCGCAACCTTCTCAGGTGAGCGTGAGCGGGGGTTGGCTTGCCAACCGAAGCTCGCGCCGGTTACGCGCGAGCGAAGGTTGGCGGAGGGAGAGGGATTCGAAGGCTGTTAACACACCTGTTTTCAATAATTTACAGAACTTTTAATAATCCAGACCGGCCGAAATCGCTCAAAAATCGCGGGGCTGGGACGAAACTGGGACGGCAGAGAGACGGTGCGACAGAGCTCTACCGCATGGAGGTCGTCGTCTTGCGACCGTCGACAACTCCGCGACTCCCTCTCAAGGCGAGCGCTGGTGCGATTCGCGCCAACGCTCGGGTCCGCGCGATCGATAGCAAGCTGCAGACGAACTGTGGTGCTCGGCTGTTCGGTGATCTCAGCCAACCCGTCGGAGCCGGATGGACCGGCAACCTCTATGGCAGATTAAGTGAATCGGCCCACGTGCGGCCTGGACGCACATTGGGGGACACTTGGGACAGCAACGGTCCATCTACGTCGGTGAGGCCGTTCGAGACCTTCACGAAATCTTCTTCGGAACCGTGTGCGCTGCGTGCGTTCTTGCTTATCTCGACCGCCGCTCTCTGAGGTTTCCAAAGGCCTTGGGTCGCTCTCTGGTCGCAACGGAGGTGTAGCCGACGGCAATCGAGTTGGTAGCACTATCCAAGGTCCGCTCAACTAAGTTGGTCTTAGAGCGTTTCGAATGGTGTGCTAGACTCTGGACGGACTCACCGGCAGATTTTGTGCCGCGTTTCGCGGCATTTGACGCCAACGCCACACTCGCTGCTGCACATGTCGCAAGGCGATATGCGTGATATGTGCGCAGGCTGACTATCGCATAGGAGTGCCGGTGGGTCTCTTCTCTATCCCCGCGTGCGCAGATGTCCCGACTTGCCGCGCTCAAAGCCGCGAGCTCGCTGAACGCACTCGCCGATCTCCTAGACTTCAAACCCAAGGCTGTCTCATACATCCTTTATAAGATTCCGTCGAAGAGTAAGTACACGACCTTCGAGATTCCGAAGCGATCAGGCGGGCAGCGCACGATCAAGGCACCCACTGAGAAGCTGAGGAACCTTCAGCGTAAACTGGCCGATCTCCTTCAGGATTGCCAGTTGGAGATCGAGACGGCCCGACATCTCAACGATCGAACCGCGCACGGCTTCAAACGCGGGAAATCGATCGTCACCAACGCCAGTCAGCATCGGGGCCGCCGTTGGGTTCTCAACCTTGACCTCCAGGATTTCTTTCCATCCATCAATTTCGGACGAGTCCGAGGATTTCTGATCAAGAACCGCGACTTTGCACTCAACGCGAAGGTCGCCACCGTGATCGCACAGATCGCCTGCCACGACAACACGTTGCCCCAGGGCAGCCCATGCTCGCCGGTGATCTCCAATCTGGTCGCTCACGTGCTCGATATGCGGCTTGTGATGCTGGCCGGCAAGTTCGGGTGCACGTACTCGCGCTACGCCGACGACCTGACGTTCTCCACGAGCAAGAGGGAGTTCCCGGCCGAGATCGCCAAACCCCTCGGAGCCGAGGCTCCGGAGACTCACCTCTGGGTTCCCGGGGAGGCCCTGCACGGCGTTCTCATCCGCAGCGGCTTTGCGATCAATGCAAAGAAGACGCGATTCATGTATCGACGCTCCCGCCAAGAGGTCACCGGTCTGACCGTGAACAAAAAGATCGGCGTTCGATGGCGGTACCGCCACGATGTCCGGGCGATGGTTCACAAGCTGGTGACCAAAGGGCAGTTTGAGGTTCTCAGCACCGTGGTCAAAGATGGCGAGCCGACGCTGGAAAAACGGCCGGGCACGCGCCCGGAGTTGCACGGCATGCTCGGATTCATCGACAGCATTGACGTCTTCAACGCGAAGCTCGCTGCGGCCCTCAGAGGAGCAAAGCGCCCCTATCGAAGCGTCTCACCGAAGGCGCCAGAGCAAGAGTTCTCCTCAAGGGAGGCAGTCTATCGTCAATTCCTCATGTACACGACGTTCTATGCTCCGTTGAAGCCCGTGATTCTCTGCGAGGGCGACACCGATAACGTGTACCTGAGGCTCGCCATTCGCCGCCTTGCTGCTGACTTCCCTGAACTGGCGGAAATCACAAAACAGAAGATTGTCGTCCCGAAGGTGAGAATCTACAAGCACCCTAAGTCAAGTACCACACGCTTGCTCGATCTCGGATCGGGTGGATACGCTCCGCTTGGCAACTTCATGTCAAGGTACAAGAAGGAGACTGCACATTTTGGCCCAGGGCTGACCGAGCCGGTGATCGTCGTCTACGACAACGACAGCGCCGGAGGCCAGCTGCGCAACAAAATAAAGGGGGAGTTCAAGGTCGCGTCGGACGGCACGGAGCCCTTCATCCATATTTTCAAGAACATCTACGCGGTGCCCATTCCGTTTGGACCAAATGCAGCGCCGACTGAGATTGAGGACTTGTTCGACGCAGCAACAAAGGCGACGAAGCTCAAGGGCAAGAGCTTTTGCTCCGAGAAGAACATCGACGAGGACACCCAATACAGCAAGAGCGCCTTCGCCAAGGAGGTCATTGCCGCGAACGCCGGCAAGGTCGACTTCAACGGCTTCAGGCCGTTGCTCACCAATGTCGCGGCGGCAATCAGGGCGCACCAAAAAGCGGTCATCGAGCCGTCGCCGAAACCCTAGGGGGGCGAAGCGATTCCAAGTAATCCTCCCGTCCGGCTACACGGGCGGCCGATCTCCCGTCGGCGAAATTACTGCCGATCGCAGGTATCAGCTGAGGAATGGAGTTCGTCTTCCTTGCTGCCGTCGATTCAAGGGGCAAGTCCTCGGGCAGCACCGAGAGCGCGCGACATGGGACGGCAGACCACGCCGGGCATCAACTAGCATCGGCGACGATTCGCAGTCCTCGCGTCACGTTAGTCGCCCATCTTGAAGATCTCGAGCAGGTCCCTCAGGGCGATCTCCGCCCGGACACACATTCGGTCGAAGGCTTCCTCTATCTCCGGATAGTCCTCTCGGTGCACAGCAGTGTTCATCGCGTCGATAGTCTCGATAGCAGAATCCAGCTCCGAAACCATCATGTCGCGGTAGTCCTTGTTCTTCAGCGACCGACAGAGCCACCGCACCTGTGCGGCGCGCGTCGGCTCCCCCTTGCTCGAGAGGTACTTCTTGTCCGGGCCGCCCGCGAGCACGCGATCCCTCGGCGCGATAGCATCCAAGGTCTCGATGAGCACATACCGCAGCGAGGAGGAGGCCTGCCGCACCCAGTCACTCTCGCGGCGCCTGACCGTCGCCAGACCGGCTCTCCACGACACCAGGAGCGCCGGGCGGATGCGCGGCAGCGTCGTCTCGATGATGCTGGTGGTCTCCTCTCGCACCTCGCTCCAGATCTCCACGACCGGCTCATCGCCGGTGTGAGTCGTAATAGCGCGCACAACGCGCGCGTGCGAGTACACCGCGAGCGCGGGCACCTTGGCCATGAATGGCGCATCGATAACGGGCTCAGGCGCCAGGGCTGTGGCCTCAGCGTACCGGGCGTACGCCGTGTTCAGGCGAAACGATTCGAGCTGCAACGCCTCCGGATTCACGACGCCGATCCGATCTCCGAGCGACTCCCAACGCACCGTCGCCGCGACAAGCTCGGCGGCGCGTGAGACCGCCTCGATATGGCGGAAATTCTCGGCGAAGCGGGTGAGATCGATGGGCCGGAACATCTCCACAAGGCGACCGGCGCTCAAGCTCAAATCGATCGGTTTCAATTGCTCGGCGACAT
The DNA here is from genome assembly GCA_028876655.1 of Acidobacteriota bacterium. Classification (GTDB taxonomy): domain Bacteria; phylum Acidobacteriota; class Vicinamibacteria; order Vicinamibacterales; family CAVVIG01; genus JAGWRA01. Next base: position 12,636 of record JAGWRA010000280.1, read on the forward strand.
GCCGCACGACATCTGTAGCCGCCTGCGTGGTCGCGCAACATTCGGCGGCGAGCTTTTCCACGCCGGTTACGAACTCTGCAGAGAATATAGAATGCGCGAGCACGTTCCGTGCGAGCGCGAGGGACTCGCCCATCTCGCGCATCATCTTGTCCACGCGGTCCCGTTGCACCATGAACTCACGAACGGCCGACGAATCGAGCGCACGCTGCACGGCGTCCCGCTCCTCGAGGATCCTCTGAATGGCGGGACTGACCAGCGCTTCGATCTTCCGCGCTTCCATGGCCTCCCGCGCCATCGACGATCGCTCCAGAAGCACTCGCACGGCCTCTTCTCCTTCACGGAATGCGAGGAGCGAGGCAGGGTCGATGATGTCGCGCAGCTTTTGCTGCTGTTCGCGGATCATCCGCTCGGTTTCAGGCTCGATCAGATGTCGCACCTCCTTGAGGTGCTGCTCCATCTCGCGTCTTGCGCGGAGGATGCGCTGCTTCTCCTCATCGGAGACGGTCATAACGAAGTACCCCTTGCCACCTAGCGCTCCCGTCTTGCCGATCAGTCTACGAATACAACACGCCACGCGATCCCCGTCGACGAAAGGGCCCGCTCCCCACCCGGAAGTGGGCTCCAAGATTCGCGGGCGGCGGCGTTTCCTGCCGTTTGAGGGTCGCCTTCCGGAACGTCTGCTTCAGCCAGCGGCGGATACGCCGCGTCCCGAACGAGCCCTGCACGCAGATGGGGCAGGTTCACGTTGATTCGCCGCGGTTGGCACTCGAAAGCGGTCAGATAGAACCTCGGCACGAAGTGGTGCTTGTTTTAGGCATCTCCCCCGTAAGCTTCCCCGTCAAGCGGACAGTTCGAAAGGAGACTGCGCCGCCGATGAAGGCCAAGCATTTCTGTGAAGTTCGACACGAGAGGATCCCGTGCGGCGGCGGCGTCATACGCCTCGCCTCGCTGGAAAGGTCTGGAATATGTGGCCGCAATTATAGGCAGCGCAAAAGGATCGCGCAATTCTCAACTATGGCCACCCGTGGGAGCGGCCGGTCCCTATGCTGCTGGCCGAGACTCTCACACAGACCGAGGGCGGCGCTCCAGGACGGGGGCGAGAGTCCTGAAGGCACGAGGTCCCTGAGGATTCACGGCAGGTTGAGAGCATTGTTCGCGCGAGAAGGGCCTGAAGACGGCGAGGAGGCGGCGGGCAAGGAGCGGACACAGGGTATAATTAAACTGCTACAATCAACGCATAAAAGCGCTTGATGATGTGTAGTTGTACCCCCTATTGCCAGATCAAGGAGTTCACGTGCCCGCCCGCGACAAAGCTGCAATCGCCGCCCTCGCCAAGGCCTCAAGGACGGGGCTCATCACCGTCGAGGCTGCCGCCGGGGTCTTGGGGATTTCACCACCCGCGGCTTCGGCCCGCCTGGCCCGACTGGTCCGTTCAGGCTGGGCGGCCCGAGTCAGGCGGGGACTCTATCTGATCCTCCCGCTTGAAGCCCAACCGGGCCAGAAGGTGACGAGTGAGGATCCCTGGGTCCTCGCGCGCGAACTCTTCTCGCCCTGCTACGTCGGCGGCTGGAGCGCCGCCGAATACTGGGGGCTCACTGAACAGCTGTTCCGGACAACGCTCGTCGTCACCGCGGCGGCCGTCCGCCGCGGAAAGGCCTCCTTCCTGGGAAACGAGTTCCGCCTCTACCTCGTGGACCCAAACCGCTTGGCCGAGGGCGTTGTTGACGTCTGGCGCGGCAACGAGCGCGTGCCCGTTTCCAGCCGGGAGCGCACGCTCGTCGACTGCCTCGACGCGCCGGAGCTCTGCGGCGGCGTCCGCCACCTCGCGCAACTACTCCGTGAGTACGCCGACGGCGGCAAGAAAAACATACCCTGCCTGCTCTCCGTTGCGGAGAAGTGCGCCTCCGGGGCCGGCTGGAAGCGCCTGGGTTTCCTCTCCGAACTACTCTGGCCGAAAGAGGCTGCCGTTCAGCCCGTTGCCCTGAAGCACATCTCCGCCGGCAACGCTCGCCTCGATCCTGCGGTCCACCAGCGAGGGCGGCTTCGCAAGCGTTGGCGGCTTTGGTTGAACGTCGACCTGCATGAATTCACTCCAGGCGAGGGCCAGACCACCACATGATTCGCAAGCAGGACATCCTCGACCGGGCGGCGGAGTGGCAGCTCAGGCCGGAAGTCGTCGAGAAGGACTACGTCCTCGGTTGGCTCCTCGCGGGTCTTGCCAGCCTGCCCCTTCGCGAGCATTGGATATTCAAGGGTGGGACGTCGATCAAGAAGTGCTACTTCGAGACGTACCGCTTTTCGGAAGACCTGGATTTTTCTCTCCTCCCGCAGGCGGAATACGGCGAGGAGGGCCTTCGGGCGAATCTGCACACACTCGGCGCGCGAACGAGCGAGCTCAGCGGCCTGGAATTTCCGCCGGACGCCATCGTGCTCCGCGAACGCCGGAACCGTCAGGGCCAGCCGACCTTCGAGGGGCGCGTCGGCTACCGCGGTCCACTGGTCTATCCAGGTACGCCGAAGGTGCTCTTCGACCTCACGCAACACGAAGCAGTGGTGGAACCGCCAGCGGACCGCCCGATACTGCACCCCTATCCCGACGACTTGCCTGAAGGCGCGGCAGTCCGTGCGTACTCGTTCAACGAGTTGCTGGCCGAGAAGACGCGTGCTCTCTTCGAGCGCCGCCGCCCGCGCGACCTCTACGATGTCGTTCACCTCCTGGAAAACGCCCCCGGTTATCTCGACCTGGCGCGGGTCCGGGAACTCTTCAGGCGCAAGTGCGAGAACAAGGGATTGGTTCCGCCGACCGCAGCGCTCCTGGCGGCCGCGGTAGATGGCGACGCGGAGATGCGGTCCGAGTGGAGCAACATGCTCGCGCACCAGCTTCCCGCTCTGCCGGATCTCGACGCAATGCTGGGAAAGCTACCGGGGCTTATCGGCTGGCTGGACCTTGCAACGCCGATCGCCTTGCCGGAGTCGCGCCTCGCGGCGGCGCCGATTCCGGCGCGTGAGGCGCCGATCGTCGCACCCGGCATCAGATTTTGGGGTTCGGGGTCGCCGCTCGAAACGATCAGGTTCGCTGGCTCCAACCGACTTCTCCTGGAGTTCGACTATCACGGGCGGCACCGCGTCACCGAGCCATATTCCGTCCGCCAGGCAGCCACGACGGGGAACGTGTTGCTCTACGCCTGGGAAATGGCGGCGGCGCATGTCAAGGCCTTCAACCTTGCGGACATGCAGAACGTCCGGGCCAACGGCGAGGTGTTCTCTCCTCGGTACCGCGTCGAGTTCTCAGAATCCGGACCAGTCCAGATCAATCCCAACGCGACCAGAGCTCGGCCGGCATCCACCCTACCCCGGCTCGGCACGAGCCGACGCACACCAGCCCGATTCGGCCCTCGGTACGTTTTTGAATGCCCGTATTGTCAGAAGAGATTCACGCACAGCACGAATGCCTCGTCACTTCGCAAACACAAGCGCGCGGATGGCTGGGGCGATTGCCCTGGCCGCCAGGGGTACCTCGTCGAAGTCCGATAGTGAGACCGGGTGAGCGACCGGCCGTGGTTTGATCTTCTTCGGGTTCACCGACGGAACCGTGTCACGACGTCTGTGGGCGACGAGAGCATCAACAAGCCGCTGTGGCAGGAGCAATTCAGAACAGTCACTGACGCTCACCGCAACGCCGCCCGAATTCCGCAGGACCGAACGCTGACACCGGAACGCCTTCGCGCAGCCTGCGCTCTTGGCCTCGAGGAGATCTTCGGACCTCACGCCGGCTGACAGCACCACGAGTCGCTGGCTGACGGGTCCGCTGCCATCGTGTAAGAGCGCCTGGAGGCTGCGCGGAGGCGCCGTCAAGGCCCGAAGGCCCGCGACAGCGGGTCGAAGCGCAGCGGAGAGCCTGGACGGCGCCGAGCCCAGCCCCACAATCACCGCGGCGATGGCAGCTCGCCAACTAGCCGCAAGCGGAATTGTTCTCTGGTAAGCGCGTGATCGCGCGACTGGCTACCCACGCTGGCCGGCGTGCGCAGGCCAGCCTCCAAGCGTCGCGGTGCGGTCGGATTCACCGCGAGTCTCGCCGTCTCCCGATGACGCGCGTTTACGGCTCGCTCGTCTGGCCAGCGACACGGACGCCTGCGGGTGTTCGGTTCGCCAGGTTTGGAACTCCCGGTCGCGCGCCAGGACGGTCTCGATGAGCGCGTTCACCACGTAGTGAGGATCCTCCCCAATGAACGCAGCGTAGGCACAGAGCGTGTCCTCGTTCTGGCAATCGAGGATGACGCGCTGGCGCACGAACCGGCGCCCGTGCGTCCGTGGTTTGATGATTGGCATTTTGGCCCTCCCGTTGACTTGCGTCCCGCGCATTCATCGATACTGGCCGGCTCGTCGGCCGCACGAATCTCGCCGCCGCGTTGGCCGGAGTCTGGCCAAACTCTGGCCAACGTTGTGCCGCCCCGGAGCCCGGACAGCAGACACCGGCAGCGGGACGTGAGCGACCCCGGGCATCGCGCGGGACCGCCATCGCGAGGGGCACCCGGGGTCGCTCACGTCCCGTTACGGTCAAAATCTGCAACTGCCGGGGCGGCACAAAGCGCCGCCCCTTGTCCTCCTGGCGCCTTTGCTGCTCGGTGCTAAGGCGCTGGCCAGCGAGTGGCTTAGCGGCCTGAAGGACGGCTGCAGCCAACGGCATTGACCTCCCCGGCAGCGGCAGCGACCACTGCAGCAGGGGGGACAATGCAACCCTGGGCCTCATCCCCTCCATCGTCCCCGCCGGCGCGAAACTCAGGCAGTCCCTATGAGGCCCTCCAGCTGCGGGTACACGGGTGGCAGCATCAGTCGCCCGATTCGCCCGCCCCCCTCTGCGACAGCCCGCGCCAGCGTCGGCGACATGGCCGCTTCCAGCACTTGGTCCCCGCGGTCCAGCCAGTCGCGATACAGCACCCGGAAGTGAGCGGCACCAAACCCTCTGACCGCGCCGTCGAACCGCTCCTGCGCCTCGGGCCGGCGGTGCTGGCGCGCCGCGAAATACCAGCGGAGCTCCTGCGCGATCGTCGGGTGCAGCGGCTCTTGCACCTGCTCGCGGAAGGCCGCCTCGTACGAACCGAGCGCTGCGGCTCGGCACCGCGGCACGAGCAGCCGGATTTCCCAGCTCGGCAGAGCGCGCAGTAGCGCCGCATGTCGCTGCAAGAACTCCCGGAACTTCAGGGAGGTCGGTTCGACCACAAGGAAGAGGAAGAGCACGGTTTCATGACCGTCGCCGACACCGATCGGCAGGACGTCCGGGAAGAACTGCCATACCGCTCCGCCCCGGGCGGTGCCTTTCACAGCGGGTTGATCGGCTTCGGCGACTCCGTAGCGGGCGCCGAAGTACTGGACCTTCTCGTGCGCGGATCCGAGCCACGTCCGATCCGGCGCGGCGAGCACACCGTCGAGCAGCATGAGGCGCTCAATGGCTCGGGGGAGCGACGGCCGGTGCCGGTGGCGATGCTCCGGCTCGTTCATCGCGCGATAGAGAGCCTTTGCGTGGATGTGGAAGAGGTGCGTACGACGCGTGCCGCATGGATGCCGCGTGGCGTAACCTCGGGTCACCAAGGTGCGGAAGAACCGCTGGCTGTTCTTGCCGTGTGCGATGCCGGCGAAGGTGCAGTACTGGCGTTCGAGGCAGACGCCGGCGTGCCGCATGACGGTGAGCACGAACCTGGCTTGTCGGGCCGTGAACCCATACGCAGCGACCGCGGCAACGGCCTGATCGAAGAGCATCGGAGATCCAGTCAGTCGGCAGCGGGGCACGCTCAACCTGGACCGGAAGGTGGAACACGCCGCGCGCGTCATCTGAAGGAGCGGCCCGTCCGTGGCCGCGCGTCCGGATGACGGCCGTCCTCTCGGCACCGAGCCCCTGATCTGTAGAACGCTGTTTGCGACCGAAACCTCACAAAGAATTTTCAGAATTTCTCAAGCTCAGCTGGAGACCGCGGGCGCCTCCCGCGTGGTCACTTCTATGCCAACCCGCAAGCCGAACACATCGTGTCTCGAAGGCTGTGACCAGGAGGGCGATTCCGATATGGCAGAGATGATTCTCAGACTTCCTGCGGTGAAGGCGCGAGTCGGTCTATCGCGCAGTTCGATCTACAAGATGGTCAGCGCCCGCGAGTTCCCTACACCGGTGCGGCTCGGGCCGCGCGCCGTCGGCTGGCTGGAGAGCGAGGTCGAGGCCTGGCTGGCATCGCGCGTCCAACTGCGGGATTCCAAGGGAAGGGCGCCCCTGATGATGTGAGACGGTGACCGAGGATCACCCGCCCGGGCGGCTGGTCCGAACCGAGGTTGGACTCGTCCGAACTAGGACGAACCTTCCGGGTGCCACGCCGAAGAGGCGCTGGCTACCCATGCAACTTCCTCGGTGGTGAGGCCTGGCGGCTCGACAGCACGGATTGCAGGAAGATGCACGCCACCGGCAACATCAGGAGCAGCGGCAACAGGTGCAGTGGCCAAGGCCTGTGATGGTCCGCGAAGGCGCGAATGACCGGGCCTTGGGCCGTCGATGACCACCAGCCGTAGATCAGCGCCGATTCCACCCCCGGTGCTGTCAACCACGTGGCGGCTCCGACCGCGCCTGCGCAAAGCAAGGCGTGCGCGGGTGAGAGCGGATTCCCTTTCGGGGCTCTCATGGCCCCGAGACACATGGGCGGCAGCACCAAGGTGGCGCGGACGAGAGCGGGAAAGACCAGGCGGTAGAACGGTGACGCGAAGACAGCCCAGTTGCCGGAATTGGCCAGCCCGGAAGTGGTGCTATCGTAGGTGGCAACGAACAGGACGACGGTAAAAGCGCCGGCGGTGGCCCAGACCGCCCGGCGTGAGAGCGAGGCGAGGACGAAGCCGATCGTCCATGCCCAGCCGATCAGCGCCAGGCATCTGACGATGACGGTGCCGGAGTACCGGAGCAGATCCAGGCGAGCTCCCGGACTCTGCAGGTAGCCCCACGTCCAGTTGTTGACGTAGAACCAGGCGTAGATAGCGCTGTTGTTGGCCCACGCCCTGGAGGCGAAGCTGAGTGCCATCCCAAGCGGGAGCGCGAGCCCTAGCAACGCCAGCCAGGGCCTCCAGCCCTTCCAGGGCGCGAACTGTCGCCTCGTAGCCAGTCCCACGATTTCGCGGATGACCTGCGTCTGACTCGCACCCAGTTCAGCGAGATCGCCGAGCACCGCATCGCGTTCGTCGGCATCAAGAAGCCGCGCAAGGTGAGCGACTAGCCAGGAAGCGGGAGACATCAGGCGCGGCTCCCGTGGCGTGCCGCCTTCCAAGGCGTCCCCTGGGTCACGCGGAGGACGGCACGGTAAAACTGCTCGGCTTCCTGCCTTCCGCTTGTCGTGACGCGCACCATGCGCTTGGGCCGCCCGCCCCGCTGCGACGTCGGATCACCCATCCAGGTTTCCACCAACCCTTTGGCTTCGAGTCGGTCGAGCGTGGTGTAGAGCGCACCCACCGAACAGCGGGCTCCGGTCGCCTCTTCAACGGCTATCCGGATGGCTGCGCCGTAGGCCTCGTTGCCGAGCCTGGCTGTCGCCGAGAGCAGGAGATATTCGAACTCACCCAGCATTTGAACTACATTGTAGTAGTAATGAATCCGATGTCAAGCCCGTCCCCGAAACTTGGTGAAGTCTGCCCCCGAGTCGGCACAGGCTCTGGGTCTGCCAGCACATGTTGACGGACAACCTGTTGAGGTGTAGCCTGCCTACCTATGCCAGACAAGGCTGACGTTCTGTACGGCACGCTGGCGCTGATGATTCTCAGGACGCTCGACGTGCTTGGCCCACTCCATGGGTACGCACTAGCGCGCCGGATTGAGCAGATCAGCCACGACCAGCTGTCTCTGAATCAGGGAACGCTCTATCCCGCGCTGACGAAACTGCAGCAACTGGGGTTGATTGCGGGCAAGTGGGGCGAGTCCGAAACTGGGCGTCGTGCGAAGTTCTACACGATCACCCGTGCCGGTCGTAAGCAGCTGCAGGCCGAGCTCGAGAACTGGTCTCGTGCGTCCGGCATCGTGGCGCGATTCATCGAGGATCTCTCCTGATGACGCGGCTCCCTCTGGCCGCCCGCGTCCGTCGAACGATGGTGCGCGTAGGCGACATGCTTCTGCGACGCCGGAGAGATGCCGAACTGGACGAAGAGATCGCCGCGCACCTCGATCTGGCTGCTGCCGACCGGCAGGCCGATGGTATTTCCGCCGAGGAGGCGCGCCTGGCGGCTCGCCGGGCGTTCGGGAGTGTGCTCCAGACGAAGGAAGCGTGCCGCGAGAGGCGAGGGTTGCCCCTGTTCGATGTGCTGATGCTCGAGGCCAGATTCGGACTCCGCGGCCTCTGGAAGAGCCGGATCTTCGCAACCATCGCGATCCTCACACTGGCCCTCGCCATAGGCGCGAATGCCGCCATTTTCAGCGTCATCGATGCGGCCCTGATTCGGCCGTTGCCCTATCACGATGCGGGACGACTCGCGCTGGTTCAGAGTGAATATCGGTCGACGAATGGCCGTGGAGGTTGGGGGTACGAGTTCCCTGCCTCGGTACTGGCAGAGCTGACCCAGAAGCTTCACACAGTCAAGAACCTTGCCTACTACACCACGACGGTGTACGCGCTGGCGGCGACGCCCGGAGCAGAGCTCGTTCATGCCAGCAATGTCTCTGGCAACTTCTTCTCGACCTTGGAAGGGAATCTGGTAGCCGGGCGATTCTTGGGTCCGTCCGATCGCCTGCAGCCTGTCGTTGTGATCAGCACGAGGCTGGCTCGACGACTGTTCCGTACGCCTGCCGCAGCGGTTGGCGCTCAGCTGACCCTCACCTCACATCAGTACGTAGTGGCCGGCGTCGCCGCACAATCGTTCGCGTTCCCGTCCAGGGACATCGACATCTGGATGCCGGCAGCCTACGCAGACACCGTGCGAGTGCGTCCCGGCAGGAGCACCTTCCGGCCGATTGTGCGCCTTGAGGACGGTGTGCCACTCGAACGGGCGCGAGCCGATATTCGCGCGGCAGTGTCCGCAGTCGTGAGCGCGCATCCTGAAGCGTTTGGGTCGCGAGAGGTCGAGACTTCTGTTGTGGCACTGCGGGAGCGCCTGGATGGCCGCCTCCGCCCTTCATTGATGATCCTGTGGGCCACCGTGGGGTTGGTGCTGCTGATCGCCTGTGCGAACCTCGCCACCTTGCTCCTGGCGCGAAAGACCGCTCGATCTCATGAAACGAGCGTCCGTGTGGCCCTCGGGGCGTCGTTGGGACGCCTGATGACCCGCGATTTCATCGAGGCGGGGTTCCTCTCGATCGCCGGCACGACAATTGGGTTGGTGTGCGCGCAGTTGGCCATTCTTGTCTGCCGGCGCCTGGCGCCCGAGAACATGCCATGGCTGGGGCACCTGGCCCTGGATCGGCCGGTGATCATATTCGCTGCGGGTCTCGGCCTGCTGACCATCATCGGCGTCGGGACGCTTCCAGCTCTCGAATCGTTCAGTGCGAACCCGAACCGTCATATTGCTGGAAACAGCACGCGAAGTGGTCGCCAAATGCGGCGCTTTCTCTGCGTGGCGGAATTCGCGGCAGCCGTCGTCCTACTGGTCGCGGCTTCGCTGCTCATGCGGAGCCTGGTGGGCCTACTCAGGACTGATATCGGTGTTCGGACGGAGAACGTTACGACAGCATCGTTGGACCTGGAGCTGACCCAACGGCCGTTCAACGCGCAGACGACCGAACTGGCTACCAACGTGCTGTCCAGGATTCGTGCAATTCCTGGAGTGCGGGCGGCAGGCGCAGGCAGCAGCCTGCCGCCTGACAGGAGTCACATCAATATGGCGGTCGCCGGCAAAGAGGGAACCATCGGCTTTTCCGCGTCGGTGGTCGTCGCCACACCAGGCTACTTTCAGGCCCTTGGAATCCGGCTGCGAGAGGGGAGGCTGTTCTCGACGGACGATGACGCGCGTCATCCGATGGTCATGATCATGGGGTCGACGACGGCTCGTCGGTACTTCGGTCCTGGCAATCCGATCGGCCGCGAGGCCTCCTTCCCGATGCCGCCGGTGCCCGGACGACCAAAGGGATACGTATCCATGAGGCTCGTCGGCATTGTGTCGGACGTGAAGTACGCCGGGCTCGCCACATCACCACCGAACCAGATCTACCGTCCGTTGGCTCAGCAGCCGTGGCCCGCGCTGTTCCTGGCCGTCCGGACCGACCGGGCCTTGGGCGGCTTTTCTAGCACCCTTCGGCGCGCCGTGGCGTTTGTCGATCCGTCGCTGGTATTGTCTTCCATTACGCCTATGGACCGGATCATCTCGAGCGACGTCAATCCGTACCGATTCAGGACCGTGTTCCTGGCGGCCTTTGCAGGCCTCGCACTGGCCATTGCGGCGATCGGCTTGTTCGGCATCATGGCGTTTTCGGTCGCGCAGCGGACGACGGAGATTGGGATTCGGATGGCGCTGGGCGCGCGAACGGCTGATGTGATGAGGATGGTCCTGCGCGAGGGGATCCTCGTTGGGACTGGTGGGGCCGTTCTCGGACTCGCGGCCGCAGGCGCCATGTCTCGGCTGATCGGTTCATTGTTGTTCGGCGTCTCGCCAAACGACCCGCTCTCGTTCGTGGTTGCAGCCACGGTGCTGCTGGGCGTCGCCCTGGCGGCCAGCTACATTCCGGCCCGACGCGCTGCGCTCGTCGATCCGGTGGCGGCGCTCCGGTCCGAGTAGCCCTCATCGCCAGACCGCCGGTCATCCAGCGGTCATCCAGACGCATCAAACACCTTGAATGGTCTTACGGCTGTCTTGCTGTAAGTGGTTGATGATCTTGGTGCGGGAGGTGGAAATCGAACCGAGCCCAGACGGGCGATAAAGCCCACGGGAGTTTGAGTCCGTCTTTTCTTCAGGCAACTGATCTGACCAAGACGCGCCACCCGCCTTGAGAGCATCAGGTGTCGAATTGCCAGGCCAGGAGCGACTCAGCGGGGGTTCAAAACAGCGGCGATAGAACGGTATGCCGGATGTGTAGGGCGTCGGCACCAGCGAACAAGAGGTAAGCAGCGGTCACCGCCCAGAAGACCATCGCGGCCCTACGAAATGCCCTTGAGTGTCCCTTGATAGCGACAGTGACGAGTGCGAGCAGGACAAACAGTTCGAACGTTGTCCGCTCTGCGTTGCCGATGTAGACCCATACTGCTTGGTAGTTGAGTGAAACCGCGACCAACCCGTAGACGACGGCAGCGAAGGTTAATGCGCCTGGGGCGATGATCGCCGACCACATCGCGAGGAGGCTGCCGGCTATGAGGACAAGAGGATACCACGTGGCCGCTCTGGCAAAACTGGCGACGCCCGAGTAGTAACTGTGATGATAGACCGTTGTCCAGAGGACACGAATGCCAGCGAGTGGAGTGGCCAGATCGTTCGAGTCGAAGAAGAACGCATGGACTCCCCAAGTCGGCCAGAGCACCCAACCCACATACAGACGCCAGAGCGCGACTGGAAGGAGCGCGATAAGTGCCAGCCGCAACCCCTCGCGGCGGCCTTCCGTGAACAGCGTCGCGATGGCAAGTGCGAGCACGAGCACCGTGCCGGTTTCGCGTACGAGGAGCGAAGCTGCCAGCCAGAAGCCCGCCCATGCATACCGACGTTGTCGCCAGCACAAATAGCCACCCAGGAGAAAGGCTGCCGCAATCGGTTCAGGTAGGCTCACTTGGATTGACTGCCAGAAGCCGGGAACGATCGCAATGAGCAGCCCCCAGAGGGGGCTGGCATCGTTGAACTGGCTGAACGATGCGAGCACGAAGCCGGACAGTCCCAGGCCCGCCAACACGAGCGCCATCATCACCGACGGGTACAGGCGCCAGCGATCAGCGGAGACCACCTTCGTCAGCAGCGTAAAGCCGATGCGGCCGTACCGATAGGGCGCCGCGTCGATGAACCGGTCGTAGACTGACGGCTGATTGCTGAATTGACGCAGAAATGGGTCGTACGCCTCCAGATACATGAACTGTGCGTCGTAGCCGCCCTTCGTGAACCTCAAGGTGTGGCGAATGTCGTTGCGTCCGTTGACTGTGGGGTCCGCATCATACCGAGATGAGCTCAGCTGAAGGAAGCCGCTGAAGTTGCCGGCATATCGTGTGTAAAGATCGTGATACACGAGGCGACCGTACGGCATTAGCATCAGCAGACTGACCAATGCGGGCATCGCCCAGGCTGGCCTCCGCTGCTTGTTCCACCACTGCACGACGGCCGCGCTCACTAGCCATAGACGTGAGAACACCAGGACCAGTACGCCCTCCGTATATCCCAGCCCCGAGAGAAGAACCTTGTACGGAGAGACCAGCGGCGAAAGGAATACGAGTAGATAGAAGATCGCCACCGGGATAACGGCGGTCCGATAAACTAGGCGAAGTCGGCTCGAGGTGATTTCGGCAGCTGGGGCCAGGAAGATCAGCAGAAGTGCAATCCCGATACAGGCGGTCAGGGCTCTTCCTGGTGGTGTGTACTGACGGGAGGCCGCAGGAAGGATGACCAGATCGTAGGCCCGGGTCGCCCCGTGATGGGTAGCCAGCTCGAAGTAGTCCACGGACCAGGCACTGCTTGGACCATCGATCGCGATCTCGTGACGTCCTCCGCCCCACGGTCCGTCAACGGCGCAGTCAATCCGCCGAGGTCCGCCCGGGGACACGGTCCTGCGGCAGATCAAACGGCCGTCGATCTTGATCGTGAATCCCCGCGGGCCCGTCGCCTGACTCTGGATACGCGCGATGAGCGCAAATGGCGGCTCTAGTACGCTTAGATGCGTGGCCGGGCTGGTTTGAATCTGGACGTGTGTTCCGGTGGCGACGACCGGTCGGGTGACAATCTTGAAACGTGCGCCGTGGAATTGGACGTACACCCGCGTTGCGAAGAGCGCGCAGAGTCCGGCCGAAATCAGCACTGCCGCCAGAATGTGGCGCCAATAGGGTGCGCCGCGACCTCTAGAAGAACCTGACGCGCCGAGCGATGTACGGATCGCGACGTCAGAGGTTCTGGTGTCAGTCATCGCCGGGCGTGAAATACGGCACGATCCTGACGAAATGCAGCCCGGAGCCCGTTTCTTCCAGTTGCCCAGTGCTTGAGGGCGCGGCCAGCGCGGTACACGGGGCCGGGGACCGCGGTGGAGGTCCGGATATCCGCGAATCCGACGCTTCTCAGCAGCCCGTGCATCGCAGGAACATTAGGCGCCCACCAGTTTGTCGGATCGTTGTTGAGTTCCGTGCTGGGATAAAACGCCGCGGCAGGCCGATGGATGCCCAACATATCCACTACGGTCTCGACGATGAGCAGACCGCTCGTGACCGACGCGACTCGTTCGAGTGCCGCGAGCGGATCCCGGAGGTGGTACAGCACCCCGAGGAACAAAACGACGTCGAATGTGCCAACCCGCTCAGGGGACAACTCCATCACGTCGATGTCCATGTCTTCGACCCCGGACCGGAGGACACGTCTGGCCAGTTCAAATCCTTCCTTCGTACCCCAGCCCTCGCCGTGCCAGGAATACGAATCGGTGGCCAAGACCTTGGCTGCTCCGCGGCGCTCGGCCTCGAACGAGAAGAAGCCGTCCCACGCGCCGATGTCCAGGACCGTCAAGCCGGACAGGGACGCCGGAAGGCCCAAACGAGCAAGACGGTAGGGGCTATCCTCGATTCCCCGGGTCACGACGCCGTCACCCAGATCGATCGTGTGAAACCATCGAACTGCTTCGACGGCAGACTGGAGATCCGTGTCACTCGTTTCCATTGGGCGTCCGCTTCGGCCTGTGGGCCCCAGTTCCGCTGACAGATGAGACTCGAATAATAGCACCGTGTCTGGTCCGCGCAATGGCGGTCCACAGTTTCGAAGCTCGCACCCAGGTTGACCTGTCTACTCGACGTCGAGCACGATCTCCAGCGTGGAGGATCCGTACTCTGCGAACCAGGCGAGGCGTTCGACAACGAGGTCGAACACCGCAACGTATCGACCCGGATCGATGATCGCCGGCAGCGTGACCGCGACGTCCGCCTGTTCGCCCGGAGCAACACTGGCAGACAAGTCAGCCCTGTGCCAATCGAAGTTCACCAAGGCTCGCGAGCCGGTCGCATCCTCCTTCAGAAGGTGGACACCGAGGCGAGTCCAGCCACGTCCGTCACGCGGCAACGCCAACCAGTTGGTGTCACCATCATTGGTGATGGAGACGGCGAGCGCAGCCGCCTCTCCGCTGCGAAGATGCAGGATGTGGTCAGGGCGTGGGGTGCTGATTGTCGCCTGCAGTCGTCCAGGACGCGTGGTATCGGGTGCGGTCCGTCGTTTGTAGAAGAGCAGGTAGTGGTGCCGCTCAAGCGCGCCCGAGAATCGCCTCCAGTACAGTGCAAAGTTCTTGCCCCCGCAGAAGGCCGCGAGGTCGAGGGCAGGGATTTCGAAGGGGTGTCTTGCGCCGGCGACGACCACATGAACGTGCGTGAAGCCGCATGCCAACGCGAGCGCAACCAAGTCCTCCAAGACCAACTCGTTCTCGAGTATGCCGGTCGAGGCCTCCATGCGGGATTGCTGATGTTCGCCGTGGCCCCGTCCAGGCTCGGACATACCGAGGACCCCGTCGGGCTTGAGCACGCGGCAGATTTCGTGGAGTACCTCACCCTGATTGGGAATGTGGTGAAAGGCATCGCTAATGATGGCGCGATCGCAGGAGCCTGAGTCGATCGGTAGCGTGTGTCCATCGTAAGCGATAAATTGAGGCCGAAGGTCCCAATTAGTCGCAGGATCGCGTTGGAACAACTGCCGCCCGATTTCGAGGGCAGTCGGGGAGACATCAACCGAAATCGTGCGGCAGCCGTAGCGATTCAGCATCTGCGAGAGCCAGCAGCTGCCGGCACCAAGTTCGACGACTGTGTCGCCAGCTTGAAGGTTCAGCGCTTGCAGGAGCACGCCGGTGTCGATTAGGTGAAGCGCCGCGGTGGCCGACTCGCTGAACGGCTTTCGCAACAGAAAGTCCTTGTTCGCGAAGTCCGCATAGTAATCTTCCGCGGCCCTGTTGTATGCCTCCGTGCGTGCGACGAGTTCAGGCGCCTCGATCGGCGAGCCGGTGCGGGCCTTGAGTTTGAATGGCCACAGCATCGTCCGGTACAGGGGATCCAGCAGAGCAAGCACGAGGCACTTGCTGGCCGGCCAGCGATGGAGGACCCGATGGCCGAGTTCATGTAGGTAACGTTGGGCTGGCATGTGAACGCAGTATACTCGCCTGTGGGCGGGGTGGTCACCGAACCGGATCGTCCTGCGCCGGGCCGACGTTGATGCCGGTGCGAGGCCGCCCCGATAGCGGGCACAGGCGAAGAAGACGTGTTCAACGCTACAAGAAAGCCCGCGCGCCCCATGTGGCGCCGAGTGGCCAGCCGCACTCGTCGGGCCGTCTACCGCCTGGCCACCCCACTGGACCGAGTGCTGCGCCGGTCGAAGGACCTGCTGCTACCGCCGGCGCATCTCCGCCTTTACTACTACAACAGCTTGGCCCCGGAGGCGTTTGCCCAAGCGTGCCGAAATACCCGGGCGGAATTGATGACTCGTGGTTTGCAGCCGCAGCATCGCGTTCTCGACATCGGATCCGGGATCGGGAATCTGGCCATCGGGTTGGTTGATTATCTGCAGGGCGGCTACGATGGCGTGGAGATCCACCCAGAGGCCGTGGCATGGTGCCAGCATCACATTACACCGCGCCACCGGGCGTTTCGCTTTCACCGAGCGGATGTCGAGAGCAGCGCCTACAATCCGAGTGGGCGTGGGTCGGCCACGATGTACCGCTTTCCATTCCCCGATCGAGCTTTCGATTTCATCGTCCTCGCTTCAGTGTTCACGCACATGTTTCCTGAGCAGGTGGAGACATACCTTCAGGAGATTGCGAGGCTACTCGCGCCCGAGGGAAAGTGCCTGGCGAGCTTCTTTCTTCTGAACGATGAAACACGAGCCGGCGTCGAAGCGGGCCAGAGCTTTTTGTCGTTCCAAGTCAATCACGCTTCGGGATTGTGCCGACTGCACGATGCTGCGGTCCCAGAGGCCGCCGTCGCGATCGAAGAGCGGTTTGTGTTGGAATTGCTTGGCCGGACCGGTTTACGCATTGCAGAGGCCCGCCGGGGTTCCTGGTGGCGTGGTACGGCGCACGACCAGGACCTGCTCACCATCGTGCTGAATTCCTGAAGGGCGTGATTCTGAGCGGCATGCGCCAATCGTGAGCTAGCTCATGGCGTTCGCTACGCAACGCTCGGCCTGCAAGACGGAAGTCACGCTGGCGTACGCTGGTGCTTGGGACTACTCGCCGCCTGTTCCGTGCGACCGCGCCAACCGCACATCGCCGATGTCGTGCCACGGTTCTCTTTTGCTCGCTCGCCACACGGCGCAGTGATTCGAGAGCCGGATCGACTCGGTGAACGCGCAAACATCCGTGATCTCTGGTGGCACAGTTGGTCGGCTAGGCGGCGGAGCGAAATGCCAGAACGATCGCCACGGCAAAAAATAGCCCGGATCGATGTACACGAGCAAGTGCCGCTCTGCCGTGCCGGCGCCGCCGAGTTTGGCCCGGTTGTCAGACTTCATGCACTGTCGCCCTGCAGCTGCGATCAGTAGGTTGGGTCCGCTGAGGCCACCTTCGCTCGGAACGGGCGCCATGCGAATGAAGCCGGGCTCTTTCCAGTGCGTCACGAAGCCGC
The DNA here is from genome assembly GCA_028876655.1 of Acidobacteriota bacterium. GTDB lineage: Bacteria > Acidobacteriota > Vicinamibacteria > Vicinamibacterales > CAVVIG01 > JAGWRA01. Next base: position 29,345 of record JAGWRA010000280.1, read on the forward strand.
TGTAGACGTGCAGGTCTTCGTAGACCACACGGACCGCCGAATGTGAATAGGCGTCGGTCGGACCAAAGAACTCGAAGATGCGGTCTCGCTCCAACGCCGCGAGTGCCTTGGCGATGCGACGACGGATGTCCTTTATGTTCGCGCTGATATCCGGATGAATCAGCCAATCCCGCTTGCACTCTCCGATCCTGATAGCGCGCCCGCCCTTCTTGAGATCTTCAATCGCCGCACTGATATCGCGTTCAGCCCTGTCAATGGCGGCGGTCACTTCGGCGGCGACGAGCACGCCCGTGGGCAGGTGAAGGTCAAAGTCCGCCACGCTGCGGCTCTGGTCTGAACGATAGACCATCCGCGCACCGGGAACCGCCGCTTCAACGACCATCTGTGCGAGGGTTTCCGAGTGGTTCATGGGACAGGTGCGGAATGACGCGTCGCGGAATCTGCTCGGAAGGGGGCGAAAGTGGTTGTCGATTACAAAGGTCTGTTACAAAACTCTGTACACGAGGCATTGTCGTACTCAAAAGTCCAAATTTGCTAGCACATGGTGCGGAGGTGGGAATCGAACCCACACGGGCGGTAAAGCCGACGGGATCTTGAGGCCTCTACTTGAAGGTGCGCAATACGGGCTGTTGTGGCCCTTGAAGGCTTGCAAGGCGGACGGGTAGCAGGCGCTTTCGCCTTTCCGGACAAGCTCATCAGCAAGAGAATTCTGAGGCCGCTAGCCACACGCGCGGTGCGCGGAACTTGACCCCTCCTCCGCGGGGGCGCTATCCTGCGAACAGCCCGTCGGCACCGGACGGTGCCTCCTCCGTGATCAGTCATCCGATCACGGACCGCTGCAAGCCGACGCTGCCGCAGCTCGACTTCCTGCTCCCCCACTGAACTCAGACCCGAGACGACCGCTCGCCCTCAGGCGTGCGCCCGTCGGGCATTCGCGATCGAAGGCTCCGGCGCTACCGCCCTGTGCCTGCGAACTCGCCAATGCGTCGTCGCTGCGCACCCAGCCGCTGCACAGCGTCGCCACGCCGGCGCCGGCCCGTTCCTACTGGCGTCGGGGATGAAAGGTCATGGCTGTCGAATCTGCGGAGCCGGTCCTTGAGAAGCACTACTCAGTCGAGGATCTGGCGGAAGCGTGGAGCCTGAGCAAGGACTTCGTGCGTCGACTATTCCTGCGTGAACCTGGCGTCGTCGTCTTCTGGAGGCAGCGACCCGGGCGCCGCGTGTATCGGACGCTGCGAATACCGGCATCGGTCGCCGAGCGGGTCCATCGTCGTATGACAACATGAAGTGATCGTAAATGCTCCGCTTGGCCCTGCTCGTCGCGAGACAGTCTTTGGGGTAAACGCGATCGCAATTTGACCGGCACGATGCTGGGCACCGTTGGGCACGTGGGGACCTCACCAGCCAGCCGCACCGCAGCGCCTACGCCTTGCGTGCCGAGTGCATGCCGGAACGGCTGTTCAGCGCGCCGGTTCCGAACGGAAACGGGTGCTTAGTTGTCTGGGCGCTGACTGCCGTTCATCGGCCTGTCGGGCTCCTGTTCCATCGCGGTCACGGCCTGATCGATTAGAGCAACGGCTTCACGCTCACGTTGCAGATACGAGTAGGGCGAGAGTCGGATCCGTGGCGTTGCTGAACCGCGAGTCCACTCCACCGCGGCACGTTCCGCGCCGCTTCCCCGTCGCCGATTGAGAGGAAGACCGCTGCTCAGTCGCATGGAAAATAGGTCAAAATAGCGCCTTGCCGCAATCCCTACGAATGGGTTGAACTGCACCTTCTCGCACGCCTGAGGATTGTCAACCGCTATGCTGTCGTCGTGAAGTTCAAGGGCCCGACTCTTCGGATACGGTTCGACGTAAACCACTCTTGTGATTCCTGCTGCGACAATGTGCTTGGCGCAGTTGTGGCAGGGAAACGTCGTTGTGAACAGCGTCCCGTCTTTGACGCGGGTTCCCGAACGAGCACACGAAAGCAGGGCTTCCATTTCCGCATGAACTGAGCGCCCGAACTCGGTGAGGTCAGCGATTCTACTGTCAACAAGACACGCGCGTGCGTCCTCCGCTGTTCCTTCGGCCAAGCAGCCTGAAATTCTGGTGACGACATCCTCGATCATTTCCGAGACGACTCTGTCGTTGGCATCAAATCCCCGAACGTGATCCCGCTGGTCGTTAGGGCCCGGCCAGTACAGGCCGCCACGGAATTTGGGGACGTCGTTCGCACCGGTCGCGATGACCTCGCCGTCTGCGGAAACCACAACTGCACCGACCTGTCGCGCCAGCTGAGCAGACCTGAGCGAGGCTGCATAGGCCAGGAACATCGAGTGCTCATCTTGGGTCGGCGTATAGAAGGGATTGCCGAATACGAGGTCAATGAATCGTGAGAGCTCGTCGTCTTTGCCTTCAGTTACAAACACGTCCGCCAAAGTGAAGGTGTCTCGGGTGTGCTGGCCGAGGGCGTCGTCAGCTTCGTCCTGGTCGCGCTCGAGGAGCTTCTTCGCTTGCTCCTCGCTAACGCCCTTTCGTTGCATCAGGTAAGCAAGACGCTTGCTCGCTGGAGAGTAGACGCCTATGAGGAAGAAGCCGGTGCCGTAGACCCTGCGCAGAGTCTCAACTTCTTCTGGGTGTTTGAGGCTGCGGAGCAGGTGGACGACACGCTCTTGTGGCGCGACGTCTTCACCACGTCGCTCGCTGATGGCCGATATCGCGTGGAGCGCGAGGATGTCGCCGCGCCCGGCTTGGTTTCTGAGTTTGTTGCCGAGACTCATCCTTGAATTGACGCGTTCGAACTCAGTGGCGCTGTTGATGACGACGCCGAGTTGTTCTGTGTGGAGCCGCTCCGCCAAACCGCTCAACTTGATGACGTTTGTGTCGTAGCCAAACTGTTTCAGGAAATCTGTGACCGTGGCTTGAACCCGGTCGAAATCCGTGCCGGTCGGCGCGACCAACGCAAAGATGAGCTCGCCCTGAGGCAGCGTGACGACCTCGGCGAGCGTTCTCCCGGACATGGCAGAAATTGTAGGGATCCTCTTCGTTGGTTGACACACATTTCTGCGTCAGATATCATCAGATATCATTCGATATCTAGCAGGAGAAGTTCCCGTAAGTGCCTGCAGGAACTGCACGATCCACGAAGCCGTCGCGCAAAGCGTTGCCGCTGAAACTGCCCGGCGACGTAGCACTCGATTTGCAGGCTTTCTGCGAAGCGCACTACGGGGCTCCACAGAATCGGGTAATCACCAGAGCGATTCGGGAGTTCATCGCAGCTGAACTGGAGAACGACCCTGCTGCCTCTGACCGATTCCAAGCGGCCAAGAATCGACTCCTTGAGGATCCGGTCCGAGGACCGCTGAGGCTCGTCGATCCACCGCGGTCCTGAACTGCGACAACAGACTTGATTTCACCCGTTCGAACGGGATACGTTTCACGCCTTCCCATTGAGCGAGGCTCCGATGTCCCTGAAGAATCGTGATACAGATGAAGGACGACGGTACTGGGAGTTCGTTGAACGAACTGCCCGCGAAGTCGTCGAGAACCGACCGGGGTGGGCACTTTCCGGCCAGGAACGGGACAGGCCGGAGCGTCCGGCTCCCACACCCGCTGTAGAGAAGAGAACCGAGAGTCGTTGACTCCTGGACGAATTCTCCCCAGCTTCTCATTAGGGCCACCTCGTGCGGTGGCCCTTTTCATTTGCCCCTCCAGGTCTTCCTAACCGCAGCGTCAAGCTGCCGTTGCCGTTCCTTCACCCACGGCGAGTAGTGCTTGAGCACGATCGCCGGCGTGTTGCCAAGAAGAACCGCGACGTTCTCGACTGAGACGCCCCGCACGAGCAGGGACACAGCAAACGAGTCGCGGAACCGGTGGAAGTGCGCGTGCTCGACCTCGGCGAGCTTCGCGAGCAGGCCGAAGCTGCGACGGACGTCCTCGATGGCGGATTTCGGCTTGGCATCGCCCGACCAGAACAAGTGGGGCTTGCCCGGCAGCTTCCGCAGCGCGGTCGTGACCTTCTTCGGCAACGGCACGGAGACTGGGACGCCCGTCTTCTGGGTGTACAGAAATACCTTGTCGCCGACCAGGCGATCCCTGGTCAGAGCCACGGCGTCGGAAATGCGCAGGCCGGAGTGCCGCAGGAGCAGGACCAGCGCATAGAGACGGTCGCCGTTGCCTTTGAAGCGCTTGCAGGCGTCGAGGAGCCTCTTGATCTCGGCCTCGGAGAACGGCAGGGTCGGCTTGGGGGCCAGCCTGGGCGGCTTCAGGGCTCTGGCTGGATTCGAGACGATCCAGCCGGCGTCGGCGGCGAACCGGAAGAAAGCGCGCAAGGCCTCGAGCGTCTTGGCCTTCGTGGTCGGCGCATACGTCCAGGACTCGCGGAATTCGCGCAGCGCCTGCACGTCGAGCTGCCTCAACCGCCGCCGGCCGGTCTTCTCGCACCACGGCAGCAGCTGCCCGCGCAGGAACAGGCGGTACTTCTTGAGCGACGGCTCCTTCAGATCACGCGCTTCGCAGTCGGCTAGGTAGCGGTCGATCGCCTCGGGCAGCGTCGGGGCTTGAGCACGAATGACGCCGATTTCACCGGAGGCCTCCCAGCCCCGGACGATGTCCTGGGCTGCGTCCCAGGAGCGGAGTCCGAGCGATTTCTTGACCCACTCGCCCCGGAGTGTCCCCTGGACCCACAGCGGACAGTTGCAGCGGCGGTAGCGGCGGGATCGGTGCGTGCAGGGCGGGTAATGCCTCCGGTAGATCTGGAGCATGCTCCATCGTCTCACCAGAGGGACGAAATTGGAACGATTGACTATTGATGAGCAGAAATAGTCAATTAAATCAGGGCTGAATTAGTGGCGGAGGGAGAGGGATTCGAACCCCCGGTGCAGTTTCCCGCACGGCGGTTTTCAAGACCGCTGCCTTAAACCACTCGGCCATCCCTCCGCGTGGTAATCGTGATCCCCATTGCTGATTGCCCGTTGCCCACTGCAATAGGCTGCTGTCCGTATCGAGCCCGTAGCCTGCAGCCCGGAGCCCGAAGCCGTCACCTACCGCGGCGGCTCGATCGCCTCCATCCCGCCCATGAACGGCCGCAGCGCCGTCGGGATCACGACTGAGCCGTCCTGCTGCTGGTAGTTCTCCAGGATGGCGATCAGCGTCCGCCCCACGGCCAGGCCCGAGCCGTTCAGCGTGTGCACGAGCTCGGCCTTGCCGGTGCCCTCTGGCCGGAACTTGATGCTCGACCGGCGCGCCTGGAACGCCTCGGTGTTGCTGCACGACGAAATCTCGCGATACGTCTCCTGGCTCGGCAGCCACACCTCGAGGTCGTACGTCTTCGCCGAGGCGAACCCCATGTCCCCCGTGCACAGCGCCATCGTTCGATACGGCAGTTCGAGGCGCTTGAGCACCTCCTCGGCGCAGCCGGTCAGCCGCTCGAGCTCGTCGAACGACCGGTCGGGCGTCGTGAAGGACATCAGCTCGACCTTGTCGAACTGGTGCTGCCGGATGAGGCCCCGCACGTCCTGCCCGTAGCTGCCGGCCTCGCTGCGGAAGCAGGGCGTGTAGGCCGTGTAGCGCAGCGGCAGCCGCCGGCCGTCGAGGATCTCGCCGCGGTGCAGGTTGGTCAGCGGCACCTCGGCCGTCGGCACGAGGAAGAGATCCCAGTCGCCGGCGATCCTGAAGAGATCCGCCTCGAACTTCGGCAGGTTGCCTGTACCCGTGAGCGCCGCCCGGTTCACCAGGAACGGCGGCTCGACCTCGGTGTAGCCGTGCTCGCGCGTGTGCAGGTCGAGCATGAAGTTGATGAGCGCCCGCTCCAGCTTCGCGCCCGCCCCCATCAGCACGGAGAAGCGCGCGCCGGACATGCGCGTCGCCCGCTCGAAGTCGAGGATCCCCAGCGCCGGCCCGAGATCCCAGTGGGGCTGCGGCGTGAAGGTGAACCGCCGGGGCTCGCCATGGCGCCGCACCTCGACGTTGTCGGCGGCGCTCTTCCCCACCGGCACGCTCGCGTGCGGCAGGTTCGGCACCATCAGCAGCGCGTCAAGCCGCTGCGCCTCGATGGCGTCGAGATCGGCCTGCAGTTGCTTGATCTGCTGCGCCCGGGCCTTGTTGGCCTCGAGCAGCGCCGAGACGTCACCGCCCTCGCGCTTGGCGCGGGCCACCTGCTCGCCGGCGCTGTTCTGCTCGCGCTTCAGCCCCTCGACCTCGGGGATGATCTGCCGCCGCCGGGCCTCGAGCGCACCCAGGGCCTGAAGGGTGGCCTCGGGGTCGAGGCCGCGGTTGCGCAGCCCCGCCCGGACCTCGTCGGGATGATCGCGGACGAATGCGGGATCCAGCATGAAATTCGCCTGCCCGTATTCTACATGGTGCCCGTGCCAAATCCGGTATCCTGCGATAGGATGGCCCCGTGACCACACGAGTGCGCAAAGCCGTCTTTCCCGCCGCAGGCCTCGGCACACGGTTCCTGCCCGCCACGAAGGCGCAGCCCAAGGAAATGCTCCCCCTCGTCGACAAGCCGATCATCCAGTATGGCGTCGAAGAGGCGGTCGCCTCGGGGATCGACAACATCCTGCTGGTGACCGGCCGCGGCAAGAACGCGATCGAAGATCATTTCGACGTCTCGATCGAACTCGAAACGTTCCTGGAGGCGCGCGGCAAGACGGATCTGCTGGAGCAGGTGCGCGAGATCTCGAACATGATCCACTTCGCCTACGTGCGCCAGGGCGAACCGCTGGGCCTCGGCCACGCGGTGCTGGTCACGCGGGAGCTGGTCGGCGACGAACCGTTCGCCGTCATCCTCGGCGACGATGTGATCGACGCGGCACCGCCCGCCATCCAGCAGATGATCGACGTGTTCGACCGCGTCGGCGGACCCGTCCTCGCCGTCGAACGCGTCCCGACGGACCAGATCTCCAGCTACGGCGTCGTCGCGGTCGAGCCAGATCGGACCTACGGCGAGCGCGTCTACAAGGTGCGGGATCTCGTCGAGAAGCCGGCGCGCCAGGACGCGCCGTCGGACCTGGCCATCATCGGCCGCTACATCCTCACGCCCGACATCTTCCCGGCGCTCGAAGCCACGGCGTCGGATCGCACCGGCGAGATCCAGCTCACCAACGGCTTGCGCCGGCTGCTGCGCGATCGGCCGATCTACGCCTGCGAGGTCGAGGGCGTCCGCCACGACACCGGCAACAAACTCGGCTTCCTCAAGGCCGTCGTCTACTTCGCCCTGCGCCGCCCCGATCTGGCCGAGCCCTTCCGCCAGTACCTCGAGTCACTCGACCTGCACCGCCTGCCCGCGGGAAAGCAGTAAATACCCGGCAGCCCGGCAGGATTGCGCCGCGCCTGCGGCCACACCGAGCCGAGGACAGGCAAATCCGAGGCGAGGTGTCGGCGTCAGCTCGCGCCGGGGGTGGGGCCCCGGCGCCAGTGAAGAATGCCGTACATGCGGGAGCCCTCCTCCGCAGAGCGGAAGAGGGCTGCAAGCGGTGTATGTATGAGGTTAGGAATCCTTGGATGCGGGGGCCGCCGACGAGGACGCCGACGAGCCCGAAGTTGAGGAATCTGCTGCTGGCGAGCCCTTGCCCGACTCCGGTGCCTGGCCGCCGCCACCGTCGCCCGCGGGCGTCCCGCTCCGCTTGGCGTAATCAGTGACGTACCAGCCGGTCCCCTTGAACTGGATCGCGGGCGACGAAATCAGCTTCGTCACCGCGCCTCCACACTTGGGACACGTCTCCACCGGCGGGTCGGAGAACTTCTGGATAATCTCGAACTGGTGACCGCAGGCGTCACACCGGTATTCGTAGAGAGGCATCTCAGTCCAGACAACCCGTTATCTTACAGCAGGATCGAGGTGCCGTCAATCCAGCCGCCGCGGCGTCGCTCCAGAAGCGCCCCCTCGGCCCCCTCGCCGAGCAGCAGCTGGCGGTGGGCCCAGAACGGCGCCGTCCCCTGTCCGAGCAGGGTGTCGTGGAACGTCCGCAGCGAGAAGGCCTTCCCCTGCTGCTGCTTGTACTCGGCCCGCAGCTTCAGCAGCATCAGCTTTCCCACCGAGTACACCAGGTACGTCGGGTCGAAGGTGCCGCGCTCGGCCTCGCGCCGCGCATTCCCCTCTTCGAGGAACGCCTCCTCGCGGAAGAAGCGGACGCCCTGCTCCACCGAGTAGTCCTCGGCGTGCAGCCGGATGCAGACGACGAAGCGGGCCAGCCGGACGAGGGCTTCGGCGAGCTGGCCGAGGCGGACGAGGGGGTTGGCGTCGCCGAAGCCGGCCTCCACCATCATCTGCTCGCAGTAGTGCGCCCACCCCTCGACGAACGACATCGGCGCGAACATCGTCGACTTGCGGACCTTCGACGTCACGCCGCGCAGGTGCTCGTAGTGGAGGAAGTGGCCCGGATAGACCTCGTGGATCGAGATGGCCCAGAGCGTCGCTTCGTTGAAGTCGCGCAGGTGTTCTTCCTGCCGCTCGGGCGACCAGCCGCGCTCGACGTCGGTGAGGTAGTAGTACGCGGGGACCGGCCGCGTCTCGAACGGGCCCGGCGTCCACATGCTGGCCGACGTCCAGCGGAAGAAGTCCGGCGTCGGGGCCACCGTCACCGTCCGGCCCGTGGGGATCGTGACGAGCGCGCGCCGCTCGAGGAACTGCACGAGCTCGGCGAGCTGATCGCGGGCCGCCTGCACGAGCTTCCCGGGTTCGGGGTGGCGCGTCTTGCTGCGGCGCCAGGCGTCCATCGGGTCGCCGTGCTCCAGCCGGGCGGCCGCGCGCCGGAACTCCTCCTGCGTCGCCTGCAGCTCGCGCAGCGCGATCGCCAGCAGACGGTCGCTGTCGAGCGACAGCCCCTCGTCCAGCTGCAGCTTGCGCTCGAACTTCTCGCGTCCGAGACGGAACGAGGCGCGGGCCTTCGGCGCCTGGTCGCGCTCGAGGTAGTCGATGTACTCGCCGAGGGCCTGCACCGCCTCCGTCTGTGCGTCGGCGAGATCGCCGAGCAGGTGCAGGTCGTCCACGTCGGCGAAGGCGCGCGGCAGATCGCGCTCGACGAAGGTCCGCGCGCCGCGGAACGCCTCGAGGCCGACCTTCACGAAGATGCCGGGCGGCTCCTTCACGTTGTCGCGCGCCGCCTGGAGCAGCCGCGGCACCTGCCGCAGCTTCGAGAGCGTTCGCCTGGCCCGCTCGGCGGCGGGCGCGTAGGCGAAGAGCGCCTGCCCCGCCAGGCTCGTGGCGAGCAGGTCGGCGTAGGTCTGCGGGTTCCGCTCCCAGGTGCGGACCTCCTCGAGCTCGAAGGCCCGGGCCCGGACGTTCGCCGCCAGGATCCGGTGCTCGATCCGCTCGACCGGTGTCAGCTCCCCGACCTTCATCTCGTCGAGCCGCCGCCGGAAGCCGGCCAGAGCGCGCACCTGGGCGTCGATGGCCGGACGGCCCAGGTCCTCGAGGAGATCGTCGTGCGCGTGGACGCCATCGAGCGTCGCGCCGGTCGGATGGGTCTCGTGCAGGTAGCCGAGGTAGTCGTCGACGTAGTGGGCGAGGGGTTCTGATGGGTGCATAGGACCGCGGCCGGCAGCCCGCCGGATCCTTCAATGGTACAATAAACGTCCGGTCGCATGCCCGGCATCCTCTACGTCGTTGCCACGCCGATCGGGAACCTCGAGGACGTCACGCTGCGCGCGCTGCGCGTGCTGCGCGAGGTCGCCCTGATCGCGGCCGAAGACACGCGGCGGACGGCGAAGCTGCTCGCCCGCCACGCCATCCCGACGCCCACCACCAGCCTGCACGAGCACAACGAAGCGAAAAAGGCGCCGGCGCTCCTCGCCCGGCTCGCCGCAGGCGAGGACATCGCCGTCGTGTCGGACGCAGGGACCCCTGGTGTGTCCGACCCCGGGCTGAAGCTGGTCCAGGCCGCCATCGCCGCCGGCATCCAAGTGGTCCCCGTGCCGGGTCCCAGCGCCGTCCTGACCGCGTTGGTCGGATCAGGGCTTCCGTTCAACGATTTCACGTTTGTCGGCTTCGCCCCGTCGAAGGCCAGGGCGAGGCGGGAGTGGCTGTTAGGTCTAAAGACAGAAAACAGGCCGGTCGTGGCCTTCGAAGCGCCTCATCGCGTCCGGGCCTTCCTCGCCGACGCCCTTGATATATTGGGCAATCGACAGATAATTGTCGGGCGCGAGCTGACGAAGGTGCACGAGGAATGGTTGCGCGGGTCGGTGGAACAGGTGCTTGCCCGGTTGGTCGAGCCCCAGGGCGAGTTCACTGTCGTGCTGGCGCCCGCTGCTCCGGCAGAATCGAGTCTCGCTGAACCGGTCACGGCTGAGCGGCTCTACGCTGAATTCTGTGAAATGACCGAAAATGTCGGTTGTTCAAGACGCGCCGCGGTCTCCGCCCTCGCCGGTCGCCATTCACTGAGCGCCAGGGAGGTCTATCAGGCCATTGAAGCTCACAAAAAATTGGTCTAACGACAGAAAATGGTGCGGCGCCGACACCTCCGGGGCCAAACTTGACCGTTCGCCTCTGGTTTTGCTAACGTTTACGGCGCTCGCCGTTCATTTTCAGAATTGGGGATCGTCTTCCGCTCCCCGGATCCCCCGAACGCTGCCTGGAGGCCGCATGGCGAAGCAGCGGCGGGATCGTCCCGCACCCGCTACCAGACCGCAGGGTCGAAAGTCCGCCTCCAACCCATCGGCCGGGCGTCCGCCCGCGGTCGTCGACGAAGTCGACGTCCGCCGCCGCGAGACCTTTCTGGCTGCCGTCGCGCTCTACGAGCAGGGGATGCAGGCGCTGCAGGCACGCGACTTCGGCCGCGCCGCGGCCCTCCTCTCTTCGGTTCTCGATCGGTACCCCGAGGAACTCGACCTCCACGAGCGCGTCCGTCTCTATCTGAAGATCTGCGAACGTCAGGCGACTGCGGCACCGCCGGTGCCGCAGTCGGCGCAGGAGCGGCTGTACGCCGCCACGCTGGCCCTCAATCGCGGGCGGCCGGACGATGCGCTGCGGCAGCTCGAATCGGTGCTGGCCGCCGATCCCCACAACGATCATGCGCACTACATGCTGGCCCTCGTGCGCGTGCATCGCAACGAGCTGGACCAGGCGGCCCGGGCGCTTCACCAGGCGATTGCGTTGAATCCCGACAACCGCCTGCAGGCCCGGCAGGACCCCGACCTCGAGTCGCTGCGCCAGTTGCCTGACGTCCGCGCGCTGCTCGACGCCCCACCCACGCCAGATCACCGGCGGGTCGCCCGGAGCCGCCCGTCACACTAGCCGGCTGCCGCCGGTCCGGGCGGCGGGCATTTCATGATGGACACGCATATCGTCATTCTCGCCGCCGGCAAGGGGACGCGCATGCGCTCCTCCCAGCCGAAGGTCCTGCACCGCCTGGCGGGCCTGCCGCTCATCGCCCACGTCCTGCGCGCCGCCGCTCCGCTGGCGCCGCGCTCGACGACGATCGTCATCGGCCATGGCGGCGATCGGGTGCGCGAGGCACTGGCGGCCTGGCCCGGACTCCAGTACGCTGTGCAGGAGGAGCAGCTCGGCACGGCGCACGCGCTGCAGCAGGCCGAGTCGCGGCTGGCAGGCGCAACCGGAGCGCTGCTGGTCTTGTCGGGCGACGTGCCGCGGCTCTCGGCGGCGTCGCTCACGCGCCTGGTCGGGCATCACGTCGCATCGGGCGCGGCGGTGACGGTGCTGACGGCGGTGGTCGATCGCCCGTACGGCTACGGCCGGATCGTCCGCATCGACGGCCGGCTGGCGCGCATCGTCGAGGAGCGCGACGCCGCGCCGGCCGAGCGGGCGATCCGGGAGATCAACAGCGGGATCTACGTCTTCAGCCTCGATTCGGTGTTCGATGCGCTGCGGGCGATCGACGCGCACAACGCGCAGGGCGAGCACTACCTGACCGACATCGTCGCGGTGTACCGCCATCGTGGCGCGCGGGTCGAGACGGTGGTCGTCGAGGATGCCGGCCAGATTCAGGGCATCAACAGCCGGAGCGAACTGGCGGAAGCAGGTACGCTGGTGAGACAGCAGAAGAACGAAGAGCTGATGGCGGCCGGGGTCACGATCGAGGATCCGGCCACGACGTACGTCGACCAGGACGTCGAGGTCGGGCCCGACACGGTGCTGCACCCGTTCGTCATCCTCGAGGGCCGGACGACGATCGGACGCGCCTGCGAGATCCACGCCGGTACGCGCATCGTGAACTCCACGCTCGCCGACGGGGTCACGGTGCTGAATCACTGCCTGATCGTGGATTCGCGGGTCGAGACGGGGGCCAGCGTCGGCCCGTTCGCCCATCTGCGCGGGGAGAGCACCCTCGCGGCCGGCGCCCGGGTCGGCAACTTCGTCGAGCTGAAGAAGACGGTGCTCGGCCCGGGGTCCAAGGCGATGCACCACGCCTACCTGGGCGATGCGACCATCGGCGCGAAGGTGAACGTCGGCGCCGGCACGATCACCTGCAACTACGACGGCGAGCGGAAGCATCCGACCGTCATCGAGGACCACGCCTTCATCGGCAGCGATTCCCAGCTCATCGCACCGGTCACCGTCGGCCAGGGGGCGTACGTCGCCGCCGGCTCGTCGATTACCGACGATGTGCCTGCCGGCGCGCTCGCGATTGCGCGCGGCCGCCAGGTGAACAAGCCGGACTGGGCCGCGAAGAAGGCGTCGGGATCGAAGAAGGAATAGACGGCATCGACATGTGCGGGATCATTGGATACCTCGGCGACCAGCCGGTCCTTCCGGTGCTGATCGACGGTTTGCGGCGGCTCGAGTATCGCGGGTACGACTCGGCGGGCGTGGCGCTGGTGCGTGACGGGCAGGTGCTGATCCGGCGCAGTGCCGGCAAGCTCTCGCGCCTGGAGGACGCCATCGCGGCGGCGCCGGTCGACGGCGTGTACGGCATCGGGCACACGCGCTGGGCGACGCACGGCCGGCCCACGGAGGAGAACGCCCATCCGCACCGCGACTGTACCGGCCGCATCGTCGTCATCCACAACGGCATCATCGAGAACTACCTCGACCTGAAACGCGAGCTGGCGGCCGAGCACCACAAGTTCGTCACCGAGACCGACACGGAGATCGTCGCCCACCTCGTCGAGCGCGAGATGCGCGACGACGGTCTCGAGATGGCGGTGCGGCGGGCGCTGAAGCGGCTGCGCGGCCAGTTCGCGCTGGTGCTCATCTCGGCCGACGATCCCGAGAAGATCGTCGCGGTGCGCAACGGCCCGCCGCTCGTCATCGGACTCGGCGACGGCGAGTACTTCGTCGCCTCCGACACGCCGGCCATCCTGAGCCACACGCGCGAGATGGTCTTCCTCGACGACCCCGAGATGGCCGTCGTCACCCGGCAGGGGGTCGTCTTCAGCGATTTCGAGGGGCACCCGCGCGCGCACGAGCCGCAGCACATCACGTGGGACCCGATCATGGCCGAGAAGGCCGGCTACAAGCACTTCATGCTCAAGGAGATCTTCGAGCAGCCGGCCGCGGTGCGCGAGACGATCCTCGGGCGGGTGTCGCTCGAGAAGGGCCACGTGTTCCTCGATGAAATGGCGATCACCGAGGACCAGTTCCGCCGCGTCGAGCGGCTGTCGATTCTCGCGTGCGGGACGTCGTGGCACGCCGGCCTGATCGGGAAGTACCTCATCGAGTCGCTCGCGCAGCTGCCGGTCGAGGTCGACTACGGGTCGGAATACCGGTACCGCGATCCGATTGCCGGGCCGGACGTCCTGGCGGTCGTCATCACGCAGTCGGGCGAAACGGCGGACACGCTGGCGGCGCTGCGCGAGGCGAAGCGCAAGGGCGCCCTGACGCTCGCCATCTGCAACGTCGTCGGCAGCATGGCGACGCGCGAGAGCCACGGCACGCTGTACACCCATGCCGGGCCCGAGATCGGCGTGGCCTCCACCAAGGCCTTCACGTCGCAGCTCGTCGCGCTCTACCTGCTGGCGCTCTATCTCGGCCAGATCCGCGGCACGCTCCCGCCGGCGGCCCTCCGGCCGCACCTCGAGGCCCTGCTGCGGCTGCCCGCCTTCATCGAGCAGGCGCTCAAGGAAGCCCCGGCCATCGAGGAGATCGCCGGGCGGTTCCACAACCGGAGCGATTTCCTGTACCTCGGGCGCGGCATCAACTATCCGATCGCCCTCGAAGGCGCGCTGAAGCTGAAGGAGATTTCGTACATCCACGCCGAGGGCTATCCCGCCGGCGAGATGAAGCACGGCCCGATCGCGCTCATCGACGAGGACATGCCGGTCGTGGCGCTCGCGCCACGCGATGCGGTCTTCGAGAAGATGCTCGGCAACATCCAGGAGGCCAAGGCGCGCGGCGGGACGGTGATTGCCGTCGCCACCGGCGAGGACGAAGACGTGCGCAGCCTCCTCGATCCGGCCGCCGACGTCCTGCTCAGCGTGCCGGAGGTGCCGGCGCTGCTGATGCCGATCGTGCTGGTGATTCCGCTGCAGCTGCTGGCGTACGACATCGCCGTCCGCCGGGGGTGCGACGTGGATCAGCCGCGCAACCTCGCCAAGAGCGTCACGGTGGAATAGCGCCGGGCCGCCGTCGGCATCCCCGGTTCGCGGTCGCAGTCATGGATTTCCTCGAGTCCCTCAATCCCGAACAGCGCGAGGCCGCCGCCCACGTCGACGGCCCGCTGCTCATCCTCGCCGGCGCCGGCTCGGGCAAGACCCGCGTCATCGCGCATCGCATCGCGTACCTCGTCGCCGGCGGCCATGCCGGCCCCGACGAGGTGCTGGCCGTCACCTTCACGAACAAGGCCGCGGGCGAGATGCGCGGCCGCGTCGAGGCGCTGCTCGACCGCGACTGCGGCCGGATGTGGATCTCCACGTTCCACTCCCTCTGCGCCCGGCTGCTGCGCCGCGAGGCGCCGGCCATCGGCCTCTCCCGCGACTTCGTCATCTACGACTCGACCGACCAGCTCGCCGTCGTCAAGCAGGCCCTCAAGAGCCTGAACATCGACGATGCGTTCATCCAGCCGCGGGCCGCCCTCTCGCGGATCAGCCACGCGAAGAACCGCATGGTCGATCCCGACGAGCTCGAGTCCACCGGCTGGAACCGGCGCGACGAGCAGATGGCGAAGGTCTACGCCTTCTACCGGCAGGCGCTGCGCGACAGCAACGCCCTCGACTTCGACGACCTCCTGCTCTCCAGCGTCCAGCTGTTCGAGGAGGCCGAGCAGGTGCGGCGGCGCTATGCGGGGCAGTTCCGGTTCATCATGGTCGACGAGTACCAGGACACGAACCGGCCGCAGTACCTCCTGATCCGGCGGCTCGCCGAGACCCACCGCAACGTCTGCGTGGTCGGCGACCCGGATCAGTCGATCTACAAGTGGCGCGGCGCGGACCTGCGGAACATCCTGGACTTCGAGGAAGACTTCCCCGAAACCACGGTCGTCCGGCTGGAACGGAACTACCGATCCACCCAGATCATCCTGGACGCCGCCTCGGCGGTGATCAGCCGGAACCGGAACCGGAAGGACAAGCGGCTCTGGACGGATCGCCGGGGCGGCGCGAAGATCACCTGCTTCCGCGGCACCGACGAGCTGGCCGAGGCCGACTACATCGTCCGGACGGCTGCCGGGGCGCTGGCCGACGATCGCGGCACCACACTGGCCGTGCTCTATCGCACCAACGCCCAGTCCCGCGCGATCGAAGATGCGCTGATGCGCGAGGGGATCGCCTACCGCATCGTCGGGGGCGTCCGCTTCTACGAGCGGAAGGAGATCAAGGACGCCCTGGCCTATCTCAAGCTCATCATCAATCCCCACGACGACGTGAGCCTGCGCCGCGTGATCAACGTGCCGGCCCGCGGCATCGGCAAGGGCGTCATGGACGCGCTGGAGAACGCCGAGCCGGCGGGCGCGGCGCCGGCCGACATGCCGCCCCTGCTCGCCGCCGGGCTGCAGCCGTCGCCCAACGCCTCCTCGCTCTGGTCGCGGCTGGTCTACGGCCTCGAGAGCCAGGCGTTCGCGAACCGGGCCCGGGCGTCGCTGACGGTCTTCCGGGACCTCATCGTCGCCCTGTCGGACGTGGCCCGGCGCGAGCCGGTATCGACCGCGCTCGAGCGGCTGCTCGACCAGAGCGGCTACGTGCAGGACCTGCGCGACGACCGGACGGAGGATGCGGACGAGCGGATCGGCAACCTGATGGAGCTCGTCTCGGCCGCTCGCGAGTACGAGGCACGCGAGCCGGAGGCGTCGATCGGGGGCTTCGTGGACCGCCTGTCGCTCCTGTCGGAAGCGGACGAGGAGTCAGGGACGAAGGACGCGCACGTCTGGCTGATGACGCTCCACAGCGCCAAGGGGCTCGAGTTCCCGGTTGTCATCATGACCGGCCTCGAGGAGCGCCTGTTCCCGCACGCGCGCGCGGCGGACGACGACGCCGAGCTGGAGGAGGAACGCCGCCTCTGCTACGTCGGCATGACACGCGCCCGGAACCGGCTCATTCTGACGAGCGCCGCCCGGCGGCGCATCTTCGGCGAGTACCAGAACACGGAGCCGTCGCGCTTCATCGGCGAGGTGCCGGCCGAGCTGGTCGACTTCATCGAGGCCTCGTGGGGCGGTGGCTACCAGAGCAGCCTGTCGACCTGGGGCGGCGCCCGCGAGCGCGGCTTCCGCACCGATCGCCCGGGGCGCGAGGCGGTCGAGACGCAGGCGCCGGCGTTCGCCGCCGAGGACGAGGATCAGTCCGTGCCGGCGCTCCGTCCCGGCTCGCAGGTCCGCCATCCGCAGTTCGGCGTCGGCAGCGTGATCAGCGTCGAGCCGCTCGAGGGGGACGCGAAGGTCGTCGTCCGCTTCAACACGGTCGGACGGAAGACGCTGCGGGCGAAGTACGCGAAGCTCGAACTGGCCTGAGGATTCGACGCGGGAAGGGATCCGACCCGGACGAGGGGCCTGGAGGCTGCAGAGCGCGGGATGCGGGCCGGGGCCCCGGCGCCTGACGCCCGGAGCCCCCACCCTCGCATTCAGAAAGGCCGGACGCTAGCCCACCTTGACGTTCGTGATCACCCACCGGCCTTCGATCGGCTTGCCGTCGGCGCCGGTGAAGGTGGCCTTCTTCATCGTGACGACGATGTTCGTCTTCGCGGTTCCACCGCCGTTGGGCTTGGTCAGATTGGCCGAGACGGTCACGTCCTTCGACAGCACCTGGCCGTTGAACTGGTTGATGTCGATCGGGTTCGGGCGGGCGCCGTTGATGCTGAGCTGGGCCACGCCGCTGGCATCGGTCAGCGCCTGCTGCGCGTCGGAGACCTTCTTGGTCGAGTCCTCGGTCTCCTTCCGCCACTGATCCCAATCCGTCTTCACCTGCTCGTCGCGCTTCTCCACCTTGCCGTTGCCCGCCTCGGCCTTCAGGACGCGCTCGATGGCCTCCATGTGGTCGTTCTGGTAGGCGAGCTTCTTCTTGGTGAAGGCATCGTCGGCCGCCTTGGCCGCGGCGAGCTTTGCCGAGAGATCCTTGAGCAGCAGGGGCTGGCTCTGTTCGGGCGTGACGTTGGTGATCGAGAACGACATCACCGATCCCTGCGTCGTCGGATCGAGCGAGACGGCCGCGAAGTTCGCGAGCGTCTGGTTGTCCCGCAGCCGCGAGGCCGTGAAGAACTGCTGCAGGATTGGCTGTTCGGGTTGGCTCGAGCAGGCGGTCAGAAGCAGACCGGTCGCCATGAGCGCAGGGGCGAGTAGAGCAAGTCCCGTGAACCTCGGCCGATGCATACCAGCCCTCCTTCTAGGCATCCTCATCATCCTTTTCGACCAACCGTGCGATCGAGACGACACGGTCATCCCCCTCCATCTCGATCAACCGGACCCCCTGTGTGGCGCGGCCGATCGTTCGAATATCGCGCGTGACCATGCGCAGGATCTTGCCCTGCTGAGTGATGAGGAGGAGCTCGTCCTCTTCCTGCACACAGACCATACCGACGACCTGACCGTTCCGGTCCGTCGTGGCGATGTTAATAATACCCACACCGCCCCGGCTCTGCACGCGGTATTCCTCCACCTGCGTCCGCTTGCCATAGCCGTGCTCGGTGACCGTCAGGATCGTGCCGCCGGGGTGCACCACCTCCATCGCCACCACGGCGTCGCCCTCCCGCAGGGTGATGCCCCGGACGCCGTGGGCCGTGCGTCCCATCGGCCGGACGTCGCCCTCGCGGAAGTGGATCGCCATGCCGGCGCGGGTGCCGAGGATGACCTCCTCCTCCCCGCCCGTCACCTGGACGGCGATCACCGCATCCCCCTCGTCGACGCCCATCGCGATGATGCCGCCCGCCCGGGGATTGCTGAAGGCCGAGAGGAGGGTCTTCTTGATGACCCCGCTCTGCGTCCCCATCACGACGAACTTATCGGCTTCCCATTCCTTCACCGCCAGCAGCGCCGCAATCCGCTCGCCCGCCTCCATGGCGACGAGGTTCGCAATCGCTTTGCCCTTGCCGTCGGGGCCGACGTCGGGAATCTCGTGGACCCGCAGCCAGTACACCCGCCCGCGATCGCTGAAGATCAGGATGTAGGCATGGGTCGAGGCGACGAACAGGTGGCTGACGAAGTCCTCCTCCCGGGTCCGCATGCCGATCCGGCCCTTGCCGCCGCGCCGCTGGTTCCGGTA
This sequence comes from Acidobacteriota bacterium, assembly GCA_028876655.1. Classification (GTDB taxonomy): domain Bacteria; phylum Acidobacteriota; class Vicinamibacteria; order Vicinamibacterales; family CAVVIG01; genus JAGWRA01. The sequence continues at coordinate 47,911 of JAGWRA010000280.1, forward strand.
GGTGGAAATCGCCGTCCGCTTGATGTAGCCGGTGTTGCTCACCGTGATCGCCATGTCTTCCTCGGCGATCAGGTCCTCGATGCGGAACTCCCCCTCCTGCTCGACGATCGCGGTCCGGCGGTCGTCGCCGTACTTCGCCTGCAGCGCCCGAAGCTCATCCACGATGGTCTGCATGAGCAGGCGGTCGCTGGCCAGGATCGCCCGCAGGCGCTCGATCGTCTGCAGCAGCTCGGCCAGCTCGTCGAGGATCTTCTGCCGCTCCAGGCCGGTCAGCCGCTGGAGCTGCATGTCGAGGATCGCCTGCGCCTGGACCTCGCTGAGCGAGAACTGCGTCACGAGGCCGGCGCGCGCCTCCGGCACGGTCCGGGCGGCCCGGATCAGCGAGATCACGGCGTCCATGTGGTCGAGCGCGATCCGCAGCCCCTCGAGGATGTGGTACCGCGCCTCGGCCTTCCGCAACTCGAACTCGATCCGCCGCCGCACCACCTCGCGCCGGAACTCGATGAAGCTCTCGACGAACTCCAGCAGGTTCAGCACCCGCGGCCGCCCGCCGACGATCGCCAGCATGATGATGCCGAAGCCGACCTGCAGCTGCGTGTGCTTGTACAGGTTGTTCAGGACGACGTCGGCCACCTCGCCGCGCTTCAGCTCGATGACGATGCGCGTGCCGTCGCGGTCGGACTCGTCCCGCAGGTCGGCGATCCCTTCGATCACCTTGTCGCGTACCAGGTCGGCGATCTTCTCGATGAGCTTCGCCTTGTTCACCTGGTAGGGGATCTCGGTGACGACGATCGATTCCCTGTCGGTCTTCGGATGGGCCTCGATCGTCGCGCGCGCCCGCAGCGTGATGGATCCCCGCCCCGTCTGGTACGCCTGGAGGATGCCGCTGCGCCCGATGATGAAGCCGGCCGTCGGGAAGTCCGGGCCGGGAATCAGCTTCATCAGCGTCTGCAGCTTCTGGGCCTTGCCCGGCCGCGGCGGCGCATCGGGGCCCGTCTCGCCCAGGTAGTCCTGCTCGATCACCCAGACGACCCCCTCGATGACCTCGCGGAGGTTGTGCGGCGGGATGTTGGTGGCCATGCCGACGGCGATGCCGGCCGACCCGTTCACCAGCAGGTTCGGGATCGGCGCCGGTAGTACCGTCGGCTCCTCGGTCGTCTCGTCGTAGTTGGGGACGAAGTCGACGGTGTCCTTCTCGAGGTCCGCCATCAGCTCTTCGGCGAGCGGCTGCAGGCGCGCCTCGGTGTACCGCATGGCGGCCGGCGGATCGCCGTCGAGCGAGCCGAAGTTCCCCTGGCCGTCGACCAGGGGGTACCGCATGTTGAACTCCTGCGCGAGCCGGACGAGCGTGTCGTAGATCGACGCGTCCCCGTGAGGATGGAAGTTGCCCATCACCTCGCCGACGATCTTCGCGCACTTGCGGTATGCGCGGTTGGAGGCGAGCCCCATCAGCCGCATCCCGTACAGCACCCGCCGGTGCGCCGGCTTCAGCCCGTCGCGCACGTCGGGCAGCGCCCGCCCGATGATTACGCTCATCGCGTAATCCATGTACGAGCGCTTCATCTCGTCTTCGATGTTGACGGGCAGCTTCGAGGCGGCGATATCCATGGGTGAACTGGGTCGGCTACGAGCTACGGACTACAGGCTACGGGGTTGCCGGGTGCGGGGCGCAGCGCGGGGCTCCGGAGCCTGAAGCCCGGAGCCTGTCGCCCGTCAGACGTCCAGGTTCTTCACGTCCAGCGCGTTCTCTTCGATGAACTTGCGGCGCGGCTCCACCTGGTCGCCCATCAGCGTCGTGAACATCTGATCGGCTTCCGTATGGTCCTCCGCCCGCACCTGCAGGAGCGTCCGCGTCTCGGGATTCATCGTCGTCGCCCAGAGCTGGTCCGGGTTCATCTCGCCCAGCCCCTTGTAGCGGTTGATGGCAATCCCCTTCTTGCCGGCCTCGAGGAAGAACTCGACCAGCTCGTGGATCGAGCCGATCGGCACGTCCACGGGCGCCCTGGCGGCGCGGGGCCGCTCCCGCACCGGCTCTGCGCCGGACTCCGCCCCCTCCCCCGCCGGTTCTTCCTCCTGGGCCGCGCCGGCGGCGGTCGTGCTGACCACCATTCGCCCGCGGATGTCGCGGATCTCCCGGTAGCTGGCGAGCAGGGTCCGGTACTCGCCCGACGAGACGAAGTCGAACCCGAGCGTGTGGAACCGCGGGTAGCCGTTCGAGCGGTCCTCGATCTCGAGCGCGAAGAGGTTGTGTTCCTCGTCCTCGCGCACCGTCAGCGTCCGCGTCGCCGTCGTCAACCGGGCCGCCAGGGCCTCGAGCTGCGCGCGCTGGCTGAAGAAGGCCCGGTCGGCCTGCTGATCGAGCAGCGTCTGGATGACCTCGGGATCGAGCCCCCGGCGCTCGACGAGCTGCAGCAGCTTGCGGAAGGCGATCAGCCGGTGCAGCAGCGCCTCGAGCCGCTCGCCCGAGATCTCGGTTCCCGCGTCGAGCAGGCGCAGGACGCGCGCCTCGGCCGCCCGCTTCACCAGGTAGCCGTCGAGCTCGCGCTCGTCCTTGATGTACGTCTCGCCCTTGCCGCGCTTGGCGCGGAAGAGCGGCGGCTGCGCGATGTAGACGTAGCCGTGGTCGATGAGGGCCGGCATCTGCCGGTAGAAGAAGGTCAGCAGCAGCGTCCGGATGTGCGATCCGTCGACGTCGGCGTCGGTCATGATGATGACGCGATGGTACCGGAGCTTCGCCAGATCGAAGTCCTCGGCGCCGATCCCGCAGCCGAGCGCGGCGATCATCGTCTTGATCTCGTCGCTGCCCAGCATCCGGTCGAAGCGGGCCTTCTCGACGTTCAGGATCTTCCCCTTGATCGGCAGGATCGCCTGGAAGCGGCGGTCGCGCCCCTGCTTGGCCGACCCGCCGGCCGATTCGCCTTCGACGATGTAGAGCTCGCTCTGGGCGGGATCGCGCTCCTGGCAGTCGGCCAGCTTGCCGGGCAGCGTGCTGCTGTCGAGCGCCCCTTTGCGGCGCACCAGATCGCGCGCCTTCCGCGCCGCCTCGCGCGCACGTGCGGCGTCGACCGCCTTGCTGATGATCCGCCGGGCGACCGACGGGTTCTCCTCGAGGAACGCCCCCAGCTTGTCGTTGACGATCGCCTCGACGATCCCCTTCACCTCGGTGTTGCCCAGCTTCGTCTTCGTCTGCCCCTCGAACTGCGGATGGGGGATCTTGACGCTGATGACGGCCGTGAGCCCTTCGCGGATGTCGTCGCCGCTGACGCTCTCCTTGAGGTCCTTCGCCAGGTTGTTCCGCGACGCGTAGGTGTTGATCGTGCGCGTCAGCGCCGCCCGGAAACCCGAGAGGTGCGTCCCTCCCTCGTGGGTGTTGATGTTGTTCGCGAAGGCGTACACCGTCTCGGTGTACGCGTCGTTCCACTGCAGGGCGATCTCGGCGTCGATGCCGTCCTTCTCCCCTTTCATGTAGATCGGGGTGTCGTTGACGGCGGCCTTGTTCCGGTTCAGGTGCGTGACGAACGACACGATGCCGCCCTCGTACTGGAACCGGTGGCTCTTCCCGTCGCGCTCGTCGTCGAGCGTGATGAGGATGCCGCCGTTCAGGAAGGCCAGCTCGCGCAGCCGCTGCGCCAGCGTGTCGAAGCTGTACTCGACCGTCTCGAAGATCTCCCGGTCGGGCTTGAAGGTGATCTTCGTCCCCCGCTTCTTCGTCGTGCCGGTAATCGCCAGGTCGGCGGTCGGATGACCGTGGTCGTAGCTCTGGCGGTACACCTGGCCGTTGCGCCAGATCTCGAGGTCGAGCGTCTCCGACAGCGCGTTCACCACGGAGACACCCACGCCATGCAGTCCGCCCGAGACCTTGTAGCTCTCGTTGTCGAACTTCCCGCCGGCGTGCAGCACCGTCATCACGACCTCGGCCGCCGACTTCCCGCTCGCATGCTGATCGACCGGGATGCCACGCCCGTTGTCGACGACGGTGATCGAATTGTCCAGGTGGATGCTGACGTTGACCTGATCGCAGTAGCCCGCCAGCGCCTCGTCGATCGAATTGTCGACCACCTCGTAGACGAGATGGTGCAGGCCGGCCGGCCCGGTCGACCCGATGTACATCGCGGGGCGCTTGCGGACCGCCTCGAGCCCCTCGAGGACACGGATCTTGTCGGCGCCGTAGTCGTCGCCGCCGGACAGGGTCCGGCCGTGGCCGTTGCCGTCAGCCGCCGTCCGGGCGTCCGCCGCCGCGCCATCCGGGGCGGAGGCCGCCGGAACCTGCTGCAGATCGCCGCTGTTGCTGTTGTCGAGTTGGGACACGGTCTGGCTGTTCCTCGCGCCCGCCGTCAGATCCGCATGGGCATGATCACGTAGGTGTAGTCGTACCCCTCGGCGCCGACGGGCTTCATCAGCGCCTGGCTCACTTCGTCCTTCAGGTCCAGGGATACGACATCCGTGTTCACGGCGCTCAGGAAGTCCAGGATGTACTGCGCGTTGAAACAGATTTCGAATGCCGGCCCCGAGTACTCCACCGGCAGCGCCTCGTGCGCTTCGCCGAATTCCGGGCTGTTCGACGACACATCGACGGCGCCGCTGTCGAGCCGGAGGCGCACGGCCCGCGATCGTTCGTTCGACAGCAATGCGACGCGCTTCACCGCGTTCGTCAGCCGATCGCGGTCGAACTCCAGCCGCTTGTCGTTCCCCTTCGGAATCACCCGCTCGTAGGCCGGGAACTGCCCGTCGATCATCCGCGAGATCAGGACGCGGCCCCCCACCTCGAAGAACAGGTGGTTCTCCCCCCGCCGGTACTGCACGTCCCCGTCGGCCTCCGCCAGCAGACGCGAGAGCTCGCCGAGCGTCTTCTTCGGCAGGATCGCCTTCACCTCTTCCTCGCCCTTGGCTCCTTCCCGCGGCGCCGTCACCAGCGCCAGGCGATGCCCGTCGGTGGCCACCAGGCTCATCGCGTCCGGCCGCAGCACGAGGAGCGCGCCGTTCAGGAAGTACCGGGTGTCCTCCCCCGTGATCGCGAACTGCGTCTTGGCCACCATCTCGCGGAGCCCGGCGCGCGGCAGCACCGCCATGGCGACATCGGCCGACTGGGGCAGACTCGGAAAGTCCTCGCGCGGCAGCGTCTGCATGCGCGACTCGAACCGGTCGGCGGCGACCTTCACGCCCGCCTTGTCCTCCTCGATCCGGATGTCGGTGTCCGGCAGCGCCTTGACGATCTCGTACAGCTTCTTGGCGGGCACGGTCAGCGATCCGGCCTTGGACACCGACGCGGCGCAGCGGCTCTGGAGCGCCACTTCGAGATCGGTCGCCAGCAGGCGGACCTCGTCCCCCTTCGCCTCCATCAGCACGTTCGCCAGGATGGGGATCGTGTTCTTGCGTTCCACGATGCCCTGGAAAAGTTGCAGTTCTCGCAGAAGGTCGTTCTTCCGGACGACGAGTTCCATGGCTGTGCTGACCTCGAAAGCGGGCTCTGGGGGTCCCGCGATCCCGGGCTAGAGGGCAGTAACGAGAGTAAGAAATTATATAAGAAAAGAGTGCTGTTGAAAAGCGTTCCGAACGCGATTACCCCTTGATTTTGAACGGCTTAAACTGTGCATCTTTCTGAGGGTCCATGGCAGGACGCCCCCGGCCCCGGCTGTGGAAGCCCGGGCCGCACAGCCGCTGGCCGGGCCGTCCACAGCCCGGGCTGTGAAAACCTGTGGATTTCACCGGAAAGCCTCCAGGAACGTCGCGATCTGGGTGTTGAAATCTCCGTCCGACCGGCGCAGCTCCTCCACCTTCCGGATGGAATGGATGACCGTCGAATGGTGCTTGCCGCCGAAGCTGCGGCCGATCTCCGGCAGTGACGCCCGCGTGAGCATCTTGCAGAGGTACATCGCAATCTGCCGCGGCATGGCCACCGACTTCGAGTTGTTGCGCGACTTCAGGTCGGCCAGCTTCAGCTGGTAGTAGTCGGCCACGTATTTCTGGATGATCTCGATCGTGACGGCGCGCTCGTCGTGGTCCAGGATGTTCTTCAGGACCTCCTGGGCGAGCGGCAGCGACAACTCGCGCCCCGTGAGCGAGGCGTACGCCACCAGGCGGATGAGCGAGCCCTCGAGCTCGCGGATGTTCGACTTGATCTTCCCGGCGATGTAGATCGCGACGTTGTCGGGGAGCGGGACGGCCTCCGCCTCGGCCTTTTTCTTGAGGATGGCGACCTTCGTCTCGAGATCCGGCGGCTGGATGTCGGCAATCAGGCCCCATTCGAAGCGCGATCGCAGGCGCTCCTCGAGCGAAGGGATCTCGTGCGGCGGGCAGTCGCTGCTGAGGACGATCTGCTTCTGCGCCTCGTGCAGGGCGTTGAACGTGTGGAAGAACTCGGTCTGCGTCCCTTCCTTGCCGGCCAGGAACTGGATGTCGTCCACGAGCAACACGTCCACGGTGCGATAGCGCTCGCGGAAGTCGATGATGTGGTCGTACCGCAGTGCGTTGATCATCTCGTTCATGAAGCGCTCGGACGAGATGTACGTGAGCTTCAGGTGCGGGTCGTGCTCGAGCACGTAGTGGCCGACGGCGTGCATCAGGTGCGTCTTGCCGAGCCCCACACCGCCGTAGATGAACAGCGGGTTGTAGGAGCGGGACGGCGCCTCGGCAACCGCACGGCATGCGGCGTGCGCGAACTGGTTCGACGACCCGACGATGAAGGTGTCGAAGGTGTAGCGGGGGTTGAGGCCCCCGAGACCCGACCCGCCGGCCGCCGCCGGCAGCGGATCCAGCGGGGGAGGCTCGGGTGCCGGCTGGGGATCCTGCAATTCGACGGGTGCCGGCACCGGCGTCGCGGCACCCCCGGTGACGAACACCACCGTGACGCCCGTGCGACGGACGTCACCCAGCGCCTCGTTGATGACCGCGGAGTAGTGCTTGGTGAGCCAGTCCTTGAACAGCGGGTTCGGCACGCGCACCGTGAGCGTGTCGCCGGTCTCTCCGACGAAGCTGGTCGGCTTGAACCAGGTGTAGAAGCTGTGCCGGTTCACCTTACTCTCGATCCGCGCGAGCACGTCGTCCCAGATGTTTCCCGTCATAGCGCCTGCGCCCGATCCATCCGCGCCGCACCCGGCAGAACGAGGCCGAAATCCGGATGAAAAATGCCTGTTACACGACTTTCGCCCATGAACGGTCTCATAAGCCCGGGAAACTCGCGGGTGAGCCGTCGGGAAGCGTTCAGTGATGGGCATTCCGGACTTTCGCCCGCGCTCAAATCCTTGGTTTTCGGCCCTCTTGGCTGATGCGTGGCTGAAGAAGCCCGAATTTCCACAGTTTTTTCCACAGGTGTGGAAAACTCTGGGAAGAGACCGAATATTGTGTCCATATGCGGGATGGCCGGGGAGGCGGAAGAGGGCGAATGTAGCACAGAGCTGCCCGGGACTGCCAGAGCCTTCAACTGTCTGGTGCAGCGGGCGGATATTTGCACCCGGATCGATTGACAGTCCCCAGAGGGCTCCGCTACCATTGATGGTTCTTGACTTTGCGATGGCTCCAGACGGCGCCGAGAAGCGCCCGGAACACAAGCGTTCATAAGGGTTTCCGATGAAGGGTAAGCGCACATATCAGCCCAACAACCGCCGTCGCCATCGGGCTCACGGCTTCCTGGTCCGGATGCAGACGAAGAACGGCCGTCTGGTGCTGAAGCGGCGCCGGGCCAAGGGCCGCAAGCGTCTGACCGTCAGCGACGAGGGCTGAAGCGGTCGCCCCAGAGCCGGGCTCGAGGGCGGCCGGGCCGGACGCGTGCCGCAGGGGGCAGATCATGGCCGAACCCAGGGCCGCGACCCGTATCCGTCGTCGCGCTGAATTCCAGCGCGTCTACGAGAGCGGCACCCGGAGTCACGGGCGGTTCAGCACCGTCTTCTTCCTGCCGAACACCCTCGGCGTCACGCGTCTCGGCATCGCCGCCACGCGCAAGCTGGGCGGGGCAGTGCAGCGCAACCGGGCCAAGCGGCTGGTGCGCGAGCTCTTCAGGCGTCATCCGGCCACGGCGGGCTTCGATATCGTGGTCATTCCCAGGCTCGAGCTGCTGAAGGCGAGTTTTGCCAGCCTTGAAGCCGACTACCGATCCCACCTCGACCGCGCCCTCCGCCGCCGGCGGGCCGCCCGCTGATCCCGGGCTGCCGGCGCGTCTCGTGCTGGTTGCGCTCAGAGGCTACAAGATCCTGATTTCTCCGTTGTTTACGGGTTCCTGCCGGTACGTGCCTTCCTGCTCGACCTATACGGCAGAGGCGGTCCGGCGGTACGGCGCCCTCCGGGGAGGGTGGCTGGGGCTGAAACGGCTCAGTCGTTGTCATCCGTTCGGTGCGTCCGGCTACGACCCGGTGCCGGAACCCGACGTTATCCGGTCGACAGCGACCACCACCACCACCCGCACGGTCTGATCGCGCCCCATGGAGAAGAGAGTCCTCCTCGCCATCTTCTTGTCGTTCCTGGTCTTGTACGCCTTTCAGGGTTTGTTCGAGACCCCGAAACCGAAGCCGAAGACCACTCCAGCGGCGGCCGGAAAGGCCGTGCCGGGGAAGACGGCCGTTACTGGCATCCCCGCGGCGCAGGCTGGGAAAACTGCCGGGTCTACGGCGCGGGAGGCCGCGCAGCAGGCCCCGGCGGCCGGGTCCACCGCGTTGGTCTCGGCCAGTCAGGCCGAAGACATCCGGGTGGAAACCGATGCGGTCGAGGCGGTCTTCACGAACAAGGGCGGCGAACTGAAGAGCTGGAAGCTCAAGCACTACAAGGACCGCGAGGGCAAGCCGCTCGAGCTGGTCGTCACGCAGGTGATGGACCGCTATCCGTATCCCTTCTCACTGAAGGTGGCCGATCCCGCCGTTACCGCCCAGTTGAACGAGGCGCTCTACGCCGTGCAGGGCGGATCGGCCGGGACGGTCATCGACGGCCGCACCCATCCGGTCACCGTGTCCTTCGAATACCGGGACGCGAGCGGTCTCAGCGTCCGGAAGCAGTTCACCCTGCAGCCGAACTCTTACGTGGTGGGCTTCCAGGCGACCGTCAGCCGCGCCGGACAGGTGATGAACCCGGCCGTCGAGTGGGGGCCGGGCCTCGGGGACATGTGGAACAGCGAGACCAGCCGCTACGTGCAGAAGCCGGAGGGGATCCTGTTCCACGCCGGCACCGAGAAGGTGGAGCGGCTCTCGGCGAAGGATCTCTCGAAGCAGGCCGGCTACGAGGGGACCTACGGCTACGCCGGGGTGGACGACAACTACTTCATGTCGGCGCTGCTGTTCCCCGGCCGCATCCAGGTGCAGTACGAACCGCTGGCGATTCCCGAGTCGTCGGCGCCGAAGGCCCCGGTGCAGGACCTGGTGGCCTATCAGGTGCAGCCCGAGCAGCCCGATCAGGCGCTGAAGGTGTTCTTCGGTCCGAAGGACTTCGACGTGCTGGCGGGCATCGACCGCAACCTGGTCCGGGCGATCAACTTCGGCTGGTTCTCGTTCCTGGTGGTGCCGCTGCTGCGCGCCCTGAAGTGGCTGAACGGCTACATCCACAACTACGGCTGGTCGATCATCGCGCTGACCGTGCTCATCAACCTGGCGATCTTCCCGCTGCGCCACAAGAGCGTGGTGTCGATGCGGAAGATGCAGGAGATCCAGCCCGAGATCAAGGCGATCCAGGCGCGCTACGCGAAGTTCAAGGCCACCGACCCCGCCCGGCAGAAGATGAACGTGGAGATGATGGATCTCTACCGGCAGAAGGGGGTCAACCCGGCCAGCGGCTGCCTGCCGATGATCCTGACGCTGCCGGTGCTCTACGCGATCTACTCTCTGCTCGAGACGGCGATCGAGATCCGCGGGGCGCCGTTCATCTTCTGGATCAAGGATCTCTCGCTGCACGACCCGCTGTACATCACGCCGATCCTGATGGGGATCTCCATGATGGTGCAGCAGAAGATGACGCCGAGCACGGCCGACCCGACGCAGCAGAAGATCATGCTGGTCATGCCGATCGTGTTCACGGTGATGTTCCTCTGGGCACCGAGCGGGCTGGTGCTGTACTGGCTGGTCAGCAACGTGTGGGCGATCGGGCAGCAGTACGTCACAAACTCTCTCATCGGCCCCCCGGTGGTGAAGGCGGTGCGGCCGCCGGCCGAGCGCCGCGTGAAGAAGGTGGGCTCGGGCAAGACGGACGCCGCGGCGGGCGGGAACTAGACGGCTGCGACTCGAGGCCCCCGGAGTGATGAATGACGACCGAAGCGACAGACGAGATCGTCGAGTTCCTGACCCGGGTCACGACGGCGATGGGACTGTCGGCGACGACGACCATCGAGGCGACGGAGACCGGGCCGCGCATCAACATCGGGGGTGAAGGTGCCGAGCTGCTGCTGTGGCACCGCGGGGAAGCCCTGCGCGCGCTGCAGCACATGGTCGACATGGTGTTCGGCCGTCAACTGGCCGACGACGAGCGCGTCTTCCTCGACTGCCTGGAGTACCGCAAGGGGAAGGATCTCGAACTGAAGCAGATGGCGAGGTTCCTGGCGCAGAAGGCGAAGGACACCGGCCTCGATCAGGAGCTCGGGCCCCTGAACCCGTACGAACGCCGCCTGGTGCACATGTCAGCCGCCGAAGTGCCCGGCGTGACGACCGAGAGCGTCGGCGACGCGCACCTGAAGAAGGTCATCATTTCGGGGAAGTAGGGCGGCCCGGCACGGGTCGACGGCGAAGGCCGCTGTCCGAGGTCGCGCGCTCTTCTTGCCCAGGAACGCGGCAACACCGCCCGTCGCAGGATCCGGAGCGTAAGCGACTGGCGAGCGCGGGGTGGGGCCCCGCGCCGTTGAAGCATGTTCTCCACGGCCGACACGATCGTGGCGATTGCGACGCCGGCGGGGCGAGGCGGCCTCGGCGTGGTGCGCATCAGCGGCGCCGCGGCGCAGGCGATCGCGCAGTCGCTGCTCGGGCGTTCGGCGCCGCTCCAGCCCCGCCGGGCGAGCTTCGGGCGGGTCCGCGCAGCCGTTCCGCCAGGAATCGCCTCCGCGTCCGCTGCCTCTCCGGATTCCCCTTCCACCGGCACCTGCGCAATCGATCAGGTCGTCGCCACCTTCTTCCCGGCCCCGCGCTCGTACACCGGCGAGGACACGGTCGAGATCGCGGCACACGGCAGCCCCGTGGTGCTGGACGCGATCGTCGATGCGGCGATGACCGCGGGCGGACGCCTCGCGGAGCCCGGCGAGTTCACGCTGCGGGCGTTCCTCAACGGCCGGATCGATCTGGTGCAGGCGGAGGCCGTGGCAGACCTGATCGACGCCGTGACACCGCTGCAGGCACGGGCCGCGTGCGACCAGCTCGACGGGACGCTGACCGGAGCGATTGTGGAGATCGAGCGCGGGCTCTTCGAGCTGATCGCGCGGCTCGAGGCCTCGATCGACTTCCCCGAGGAGGGCTATCACTTCATCGAGGCGGCGCAGGTGCGGATGGAGACGACCGCGATTGCTGCGCGGATCGGTGCGCTGCTGGCGGGCGGCCGCGGCGGGCGGCTGCTGCGCGAGGGGGCGCGGGTCGCGATCGTGGGAAAGCCGAACGTGGGGAAGTCCAGCCTGTTCAATTTCCTGGTGGGAACGGGACGGGCCATCGTGGCGGCGGAGCCGGGGACGACACGGGATCTGGTCAGCGAGACAGTCGACCTCGGCGGGCTGAAGGTGACCCTGGTGGACACGGCGGGCGTGCGTGAAACGAGCGATGCAGTGGAGGCGGAGGGCGTCGGCCGCGCGCGCGAGGCGGCCGCGGCGGCGGACCTGCAGCTGGTCGTGCTGGATCGGTCGCGGACGCTGGATGTGGATGATGCACGGGTGATGGAGGGGGCGACGGTCGGGCGGACGCTGTTGGTGGTCAACAAGACAGACGCGGCCGACGCATGGACGGGGCAGGGATCGGACAGGCTGTGTGCGGGAGCGCCACGGCTCGACGTTTCGCTGAAGAGCGGCGCCGGGTGCGGGCAGCTCGCCTCGGCGGTGATCGAGGCGCTCGGGGTGGAACTGACGCCGCGCGACAGCGCCGCCATCACGAACCGGCGGCAGATCGGGCTGCTGGAGAATGCGGCCGTGGCACTGCAGCGGGCCGTCGACGGACTGGATGGCGCAGGCGGGCCGGTGCCCGAAGAGTTCGTGCTGCAGGATCTGCACGCGGCGCGTGAGGCGCTCGAAGAGGTCAGGGGACGCCGGGCTCCGGACGAGGTGCTGCAGGAGATCTTCAGGCGCTTCTGCATCGGAAAGTAGGCGAAGAGGATGGAACAGGACGCCGACGTGATCGTGATTGGGGCGGGCCATGCCGGGTGCGAGGCGGCGTGGAGTGCCGCGCGCATGGGGTGCCGGGTGGCGCTGTGCACGCTGGCGCCCGACACGGTCGCGCACATGCCGTGCAATCCGGCGATCGGCGGGACCGCCAAGGGACATCTGGTGCGCGAGATCGACGCCCTGGGCGGCCTCATGGGTGAAGCGATCGACGGCACGGGAATCCAGTTCAAGCTGCTCAACCGGAGCCGCGGCCCGGCAGTCTGGTCACCGCGCGCGCAGGCCGACAAGCGGACGTACGGACAGTGGGTGCGCAGCCGGCTCGAGAGCGAGGCGAATATCCGCTGGGTCTTTGGGACGGCCGAGCGGTTGATGGTGGAGGGCGGGCAAGTAACCGGCATAGAGCTTTTTGATGGGCAACAACTGAAGGCGCCGGCGGTGGTCGTGACGACGGGGACCTTTCTGAATGGGTTGATTCACATCGGGCAGGAGCGGCGGCCGGCTGGCCGTGTTGGCGAGCCGCCGTCGGTGGGGCTGGCGCTATCGTTGAAGTCGTTCGGCTTCCGGTGGGGGCGGTTGAAGACAGGGACGCCGCCGCGGCTTGCCAAGCGGAGCATCGATTTCGCACGGGCCGTGCGGATGGGGCTCTTTGTCGAGGAGCGGGGAGACAGCGAACCGGTCGCCTTCTCGTTCCGGTCCGACAGGATCAACCGGCCTCAGATCGACTGCCACCTGCTTTATACCAACGAGCGGGTGGCCAGGCTGGTGCGGGAGAACGTGTCGGCGTCACCGCTGTTCAACGGGCAGATTCAGGGGATTGGGCCGCGTTACTGCCCGTCGCTGGAAGACAAGATCGTCCGGTTTCCGGATCGGGAGCGCCACCAGGTCTTCCTCGAGCCGGAAGGGATCGAGAGCGAGGAGATCTACGTCAACGGCTGCTCGATGAGCCTGCCGCGCGGTCTGCAGGAGGAGATCATCAGGAGCCTGCCGGGCCTCGAGGACGCGGAGATGCTCCGGCCGGGTTATGCGGTCGAGTACGACTTCATCCAACCGACCGAGTTGCGGCGGACGCTCGAGACTCGGCGGGTCGAAGGACTGTTCCTGGCGGGCCAGGTGAACGGGACCTCGGGTTACGAGGAGGCGGCGGCGCAGGGTCTCGTCGCTGGGATGAACGCAGCCTTGAAGGTGAGCGGTGGGGGGACGTTCATCCTGGGGCGGCACGAGGCCTACATCGGAATCCTGGTCGACGACCTCGTTACCAAGGGATGTCTGGAGCCGTACCGCATGTTCACCTCGCGCGCAGAACATCGTCTCCTCCTGCGGATCGACAATGCCGACCTTCGGCTGACGCCGCGAGGCCGTGAGGCCGGACTCGTGGACGACGAGCGCTGGGAACGGTTTGAGGCGAGGCGTGGGCGCTTCGAAAGAAACCGGAAGGCCATAGCCGAGACGACGGTTGCGGTATCGACCGGGGAGCGGATGCCGGCGGCCAGGCTCTGAGGCAGCCCGAGGTGAAGTTGGCCGAGCTGCATCGAAACAGCCAAGTGCTGCTCGAGCTTGGCTGTGGGATGGAGGCACTCGATATCGCCAGCGTTGAAACCGAGATCAAGTACGAGGGGTATCTGCGGCGTCAGATGGCGACTGTCGAGCGGCTCCAGCGCGACGAGAGGCGGGAGATCCCGGAGGATTTTGTCTTTGAGGGTGTACCCGGACTGTCACGGGAGGCGGTGCAGCGGCTCAGCGAGGCGCGGCCGGAGACGCTCGGTCAGGCGCTGCGGATTCCGGGACTGACGCCGGCGGCGGTAGCGCTCATCGGTGCGAGGCTGAGACGGCCGGCGGCCGCCGGCGGGCCGACGGCTGCCGGGTAACGGCTGATGACCTCACGAGAATTCCGGACGCGGCTCCTCAAACGGGCAGGCAAGGTCGAGCTCGCCGTGACAGACGTCGTCATCGAGGGGCTCGAGGCGTACTACCGGCTGCTCGCCAGGTGGAATCAGAAGATCAACCTGACATCTCTGCCGTTGGCGGAACTCTCGGACGAGACGGTGGATCGGTTACTGATCGAGCCACTGGCTGCGGCGCGGCATGTCCGTCCGGAGGCTCGTTCCGTCATCGACATCGGCTCCGGAGGTGGTTCACCGGCGCTTCCGCTGAAGGTGGCGCTGCCGTCTCTGAGGCTCTCGATGGTTGAGGTGAAGGTGCGGAAATGCGCCTTCCTTCGAGAGGCGGTGCGGACGCTGGCTCTGGAAGGGGCAGAGGTGGAGAATGCCCGTTTCGAGGAGTTGCTGACCCGGCCGGAATTGCACGAGGCGTTCGACCTCCAGACCATGCGAGCCGTCCGGGTCGAGGGGCGCACGCTGAGAACCGTTCAGGCGTTCGTTCGTCCTGGAGGGCAAGTCTTTCTTTTCCGCGGACCGTCCGGTGAACTGCCTGAGCCGCTCGCACCCCTGGTCTGGCGAAGCACCGAACCCCTCGTTCCGTCCCTTCGGAGCCGTCTCGTCATCCTCGAAAAGGCGTCCGTTCCAGGTCGTTAAGTGCTGCCAGGCGACCTGCCCTCCTAGGTTTGTTCCACGTGGAACACTGTGCATACCCGAAGCCTCGCCGTCTCTACCTCCGTGCGACCTCAGCCAGGTGATAGCCGCGATGCGTCGGCAAGATGCTAAGTCTTAATTTTCAAAGGCTTACAATCAGAGCAGCTGCTGTGTTCCACGTGGAACGACTAGCCTAGCCTGAGGCCCAAGAAAGGCCGCGTGAATAGGGACGGTCTCGGTTACAATGTGCCAGACAAGTCAAATAGACCCAGGCAGACATTGTTTCTGTCGAAAGACCTAAAATGGGCCGCATCATCGCGATCGCCAACCAGAAAGGCGGGGTCGGCAAGACGACCACGGCCATCAACCTGCCAGCCGCCCTCGCGCTCGCCGGCCTGCGGGTGCTGATGGTCGACATGGACCCGCAGGCGAACCTCACCAGCGGCGTCGGTTTGAAGAACCAGGCGACCGCGAGCGGCACCATCTACAGCGCCCTCACGACACCCGAGCCGCTCACCGATCTCGAGCCCTTCATCCTCACGACCCGGATCGACAACCTGCACCTCGTGCCGGCCGATGCGCATCTGACGGGCGCCGAGATCGAACTGGTCACGCTGCCGCAGCGCGAGGAACGGCTGCGCCTGCTCCTGCACCCGCTGCGCGATCGCTACGACCGCATCTTCATCGACTGTCCGCCCTCGCTCGGGCTGCTCACGTTGAACGGTCTCGTGGCGGCCGATGCCGTGCTCATTCCGCTCCCGTGCGAGTACTTCGCGCTCGAGGGGCTCGCCGATCTCGTGAGCACGATGCGCCGCGTGCGCGGGGCCCTCAATGCCGGGCTCGACATCGAAGGCGTGCTGCTGACGATGTACGACGAGCGGACGAACCTGGGCCAGCAGGTCGCGCGGGACGTGCGGGCGTTCTTCGAAGGCAAGGTGTTCGAGACGGTGATCCCGCGGAACGTCCGGCTCGGGGAAGCCCCCAGCCACGGCCTGCCCATCGTCCTCTACGATCAGAAGTCGCGCGGCGCGGCCGCCTACATGTCGCTCGCGCGCGAGCTGCTCACGCGCGACGGCCAGGCGTCCGTTCCGGCGTGATCGGCGACCGATTCGACGGAGAACCGCAGCCATGGACAAACGCCCAGCCCTCGGCAAGGGCCTGAGCGCGCTCATTCCCGACGCGCCGGCCCCGACACCCGGACCGATTGAGGTCGACATCGACCTGCTCTCGCCCAATCGCTACCAGCCGCGCGCGCGCGTCGACGAAACGGCGCTCGCCGAGCTCGCCGAATCGATCAAGGCGAACGGCATCATCCAGCCGATCGTGGTCCGCCGCGCCGGGCAGCGATACGAGATCATCGCCGGCGAGCGCCGGTGGCGGGCCGCCCAACGCGCCGGCCTCCATCGGGTGCCGGTGGCGATCCGCCAGGTCGCCGACGGCGAAGAACGCTCGCTGCTCGAGATGGCGCTCGTCGAGAACGTGCAGCGCGCCGACTTGAATCCCATTGAGGAGGCAGAGGCGTACCGCCGGATGACCGATGAGTTCCACCGCACGCAGGAGGAAGTGGCGGCGGCCGTCGGGAAGGATCGCGCGTCGGTCGCCAACTACCTGCGCCTGCTGAAGCTGCCCGAGGAGCTGCGCGCCGAAATCGCGGGCGGGCGGCTGTCCATGGGCCACGCCCGGGCGCTGCTCGGCCTGGCGGACGCGGCCGCACAGCGGAACCTGTCGCGCGACGTCCTTGCGCGCGGCCTGTCGGTGCGCGACACGGAAGCCCTGGTCCGGAAACTCGCCGGTGGCGGGAAGCCGCCGGCGCCGGCCCCGAAGAAGACCGACGTGCACACGCGCGCGGCCGAAGAGCAGCTGCGCCTGACTCTCGGCACGGCGGTGCGGATCGTCCGCCGGGGAAAGAAGGGCCGGATCGAGATCGATTTCGGATCGGAAGACGAGCTGATCCGGATCTACGATCAGTTGACGGACGGAACCTCGCGTTGAGGTCGCGAGCGATCGAAGAGAGCTTCGCCGAAGGCCCTGCCGAGCCGAGGACCTGTGAATCCGAGGCGAGGCATCGGCGTCAGGTCCGCGCGGGGGTGGGGCCCCGCGCGAATTGAAGAAACACGAGATCGACATGCAGAAGCGCCTGACCGAAATGGTCGCCTGCGCCGGTTGAGCGAGCAAACTCGCCGCTGGCGAGCTCGCTCAGGTTCTGAGCGACATCCCCGTGCAGTCCGACCCGCGGATCCTGATCGACTTCAGGACCCACGACGATGCGGGTGTGTACGCCTGGGAGGCCGGCCCGGCGCTCGTGCAGACCGTCGATTTCTTCACCCCGATCGTCGACGACCCCTACCAGTACGGCCAGATCGCCGCGGCCAACGCCCTCAGCGACGTCTACGCGATGGGCGGCCGACCGGTTACAGCCCTGGCGATTGCCGGCTTCCCGGACGGGGGGCTCGACGAGCCGACCATCAAGGCGATCTTCCGTGGCGGCTTCGACAAACTGCGCGAGGCGGGCGCCGTCCTGCTCGGAGGCCACACAGTCCGGGACCGGGAGATCAAGTTCGGCTACGCCGTCACCGGCGCGGTCGATCCGGCACGGATGCTGTCGAACGCCGGCGCCCGGCCCGGCGACCGGCTGTTCCTGACCAAGCCGATCGGCACCGGCATCATCGGCACGGCGATCAAGTTCGACCGGGCCCCGGACATCCTGGTGCGCCAGGCGGTGGCGTCGATGTGCACCCTGAACCGGGCGGCGGGCGAGGTGGCGGCGGCGGCCGCCGGCACCGCGGTGCGGGCGTGCACCGATGTCACCGGCTTCGGCCTGGCGGGACATGCGACCGAGCTGGCGGTGGCGAGCCACGTCACGCTGGAGATCGAGGCCGGGCGGATCCCGGTCTTCGACGGGGTGCTCGAGCTGGTGGCGGCCAACCGTTCGGGCGGCCTCGTCTCGAACCAGGCACATTTCCGGGGAGGTGTCCGGGTGGATGATGGGGTCGATCCGCGCCGGGTGGACCTCCTTTACGATCCCCAGACCTCGGGCGGACTGCTCGTCTCGGCGGCGGCGGGGGCAACGACCGAGTTGGTGGAGCGGTTCCGGCAGGCCGGGGTCTCGGCTGTGGAAATCGGGCGGGTCGCCGAGCCGGATGCTGCCGGGGCACGGCTGGTCGTCCGGGATCGCCGGAACGGCTGAGCGGCGGAACCTCGGCCTTACCCCCTTGTGTACGTGCGCGGGGCGATGGTATAAATTGTTGTTTTGTCTGGCCGTTGACTCCGTGCGTGTAAGGGAGGCGTCCGAGTGAGCCCGGACCTTTCGCTCGTCTGGGTAATCTTCTTCGTCCTGCTGCTGGCGGTCGTGCTCGACCGGCTGCTGCTGCGTCCGATCAACGACGTGATCGCGCGGCGCCGGCAGGCGATCGCCTCGGCCCGGTCGCTGGCCGACGAGTCGGCGACGAGGGCCCGGACGGCGGCCGACGAGTTCGAGAGCCGGACGCAGGCCGCCCGCGCGGAGGTGTACCGGCAGATGGACGAGCGCCGGCGCCAGGCCATGGATCGGCGCGCGGACATCCTCGCGCGGACCCGGCGCGAGGTGGACGACGAAGTGGCCGGCGCGCGCGCGACGCTGAAGGCGGATGCGGCCGCGGCGCGGGCGCAGCTCGAACGCGACGCCGGCGCGCTGGCCGATTCCATAGTCGAGCGGGTGCTCGGCAGACAAGCCTCGTAAACAAACCGCGGGGATTGAGGACGCAGGAACGCACGTGACGCACGTACGCTCCGTCGACGTTTGTGAAATTCGGCGCAAGGGCCGTCGGGCCTGGCCTGCCGCACTGGTGCTGGCGCTCGCCCTGCTGGCGGGCGGCGCGCTCGTGCCGGGCGCCGGGGCCCGATCCTTCGGTCCGGCCGGAGCGGTGTCGCTGTCGGCGGCGCAGGCCGGGGCTGCCGAAGCGGCGGCGACGCATGAAGAGGGCGGGCACGACGAGACCGTGCTGCAGATGCTGGCCCGCCTGGCCAACTTCCTGATCCTGGCGGGCGCGCTCGTCTACCTGCTCCGGTCGCCGTTCAGCAAGTACCTCGAAGATCGCCGGACGCAGATCCGCGCCGACCTGGTGAACGCCGACGAGATGCGGCGGGCGGCGGCCGAGCGGCTGCAGGAGATCGATCGCCGGATGCAGACCCTGCCCGGCGAGCTCGAGCAGTTGAAGGTGCGGGGCGCCGAAGAGATTGCCGCCGAAGAGGCGCGCATCGACCGGGCGGCGGCCGCCGAACGCGAGCGGCTCCTCGAGCAGGCGCGCCGGGAGATCGATCTGCAGCTGCGCGTGGCGCAGCGCGAGCTGGTGACGCGGGCCGCCGAGCTGTCGGTCGATCTCGCCACGCAGCGGATCAAGCGGACGATCACCGACGCCGATCAACTGCGCCTGGTCGATCGGTACCTCGATCAACTCGACACGACGCGCGGGGCCCGATGACGAGTCACACTGCCGCCACCCGTTACGCCCGTGCGCTGCTGGACGTCGCGCTCGCCGAGAGCGATCCCGAGCTGGTCGAGCGGCAGCTCGGCGAGTTCGTCGATCTGCTGGCCGCGCACCGGACGCTGCACGAGGTGCTCGTGAACCCGGCGATTCCCGCTCCGCAGAAGCAGGGCGTGATCCGCGAGCTGCTGGCGCGGTCGCCGGTCGTGACGGTGCTGGGCAAGCTGCTGCTGCTGCTGGCGGGTAACGATCGCCTGGTGCTGCTGCCCGACCTGCTCGCCGTGTACCGGGAGCGGGTGCTCGACTACAAGAAGGTCGTGCGGGTGGAGTTGACGACGGCCGTGGCGCTGCCGGCCGACCGGGAGCGGGCGCTCGTCGAGCGGCTGCGCACGGTGGCGGGGCGGGACGTCCAGCTGTCGACGCGGATCGATCCGGAGATCGTGGGCGGCGCCGTGGCGCGGATCGGGAGCACGGTGTACGACGGCAGCGTGACGCGGCAGCTGGCGCGCCTGCAGGCGCACCTGGTGGGGGAGTGATGGACATCAAGGCCGAAGAGATTTCCAAGATCATCCGCGAGCAGATCGGCAGCTACGCCGTCGACGTGGACGTGGCCGAGGTCGGCACCGTCATCTCGCTGGGCGACGGCATCGCGCGCGTGCACGGCGTCGAGCGGGCGATGGCGGGTGAGATGCTGGAGTTCCCGCACGGGCTCTACGGCATCGCGCTGAACCTCGAGGAGGACAGCGTCGGCGTCGTGCTGCTCGGCGAGTTCGCCGAGATCCGCGAGGGCGACCCGGTGAAGCGGACGGGGCGGATCATCTCGGTGCCGGTGGGCGACGAGCTGCTGGGCCGCGTGGTGAACGCGCTCGGCCAGCCGGTCGACGGCAAGGGGCCGATCCTCTCGAAGCAGCTGATGCCGGTCGAGCGGATCGCGCCGGGCGTCGTCGATCGCCAGTCGGTGAAGGAGCCGCTGCAGACCGGGCTGAAGGCCATCGACGCGATGGTGCCGATCGGCCGCGGCCAGCGCGAGCTCATCATCGGCGACCGGCAGACGGGGAAGACGGCCATCGCGATCGACGCGATCCTGAACCAGAAGGGGAAGGACGTCGTCTGCATCTACAACGCGATCGGCCAGAAGCAGTCGACCGTCGCGCAGGTCGTCAAGACGCTCGAGGACGCCGACGCGATGCGCTACACCATCGTGGTCGTGGCGGCCGCGTCCGACCCGGCGCCGCTGCTCTACATCAGTCCGTACGCGGCCTGCACGATGGGCGAGTACTTCCGCGACTCGGGCCGGCACGCGCTCTGCGTCTACGACGACCTGTCGAAGCACGCGCAGGCCTACCGCGAGATCTCGCTGCTGCTGCGGCGTCCGCCGGGCCGCGAGGCGTACCCGGGCGACGTCTTCTACCTGCACTCGCGGCTGCTCGAGCGGGCGGCGAAGCTGAACGGGGCGCTGGGCGGCGGGTCGCTGACGGCGCTGCCGGTCATCGAGAC
>JAGWRA010000281.1 GCA_028876655.1 Acidobacteriota bacterium
ATTTAGAGGCATTGCTCAGTGATGCCTCTTGAACCAACGCTCCTTTCGACAAATATAATGTCGAAAGGACATGAAGCTGCCCGACCTCATTGCCGCCATCGGAGACGTTGCATCAGGCCGTTGCAGGGTGGAAACGGGTTGGCGCCCAGCCGGCCATCTCCTCATAGAGCCGGTACTTCTCGTCGATCGCCGATTGCGCCTGCGCCATCAACCGCTCCGAATCGTCGGGCCGGCTGGCAGCGAGCGACTTGTAGCGGATTTCGTTCCAGGCGTAGTCACGGAACTTCAGCGTCGGGCGTGGGCTGTCGAGGCGGAACGGGCTCTCGCCCACCTCGCGCATCGCGGGGTTGTAGCGGAACAGCGGCCAGTAGCCGCTCGCCACCGCGTGGTCCTGCTGCCGCATGCCGAACTGCATGTCGATGCCATGGGCGATGCAGTGCGAGTAGGCGAGGATCAGCGACGGGCCGGGATAGGCCTCCGCCTCGCGGAACGCCTGCAGCGTCTGCTGCGGGTTGGCGCCCATCGCCACCTGCGCGACGTAGACGTTGCCGTAGGCGATCGCCTGCAGCGCCAGGTCCTTGCGGGCCACCCGCTTGCCGGCGGCGGCGAACTTTGCCGTCGCGCCGAGCGGGGTCGCCTTGGACGCCTGCCCGCCCGTGTTCGAGTACACCTCGGTGTCGAGCACCAGGATGTTCACGTTCCGGCCGCTCGCCAGCACGTGGTCCAGGCCGCCGTAGCCGATGTCGTACGCCCAGCCGTCCCCGCCGACGATCCAGATGCTGCGTCGCACCAGATGGTCGACGACCGAGAGGAGGTCGCGCGCCCGGGCGTTCCGGTCCGCCAGCGCCAGCAGCTTCGCCTTCAGCCCGGCCACCCGGATGCGCTGCGCGCGGATCTCCGACTCGCGGATCTGCGGCGCCGTCAGGATCGCCTCCACGAACCCCTCGCCAAGCTCCTCGCGCAGGCCGCCGAGGAGCCCGCGCGCCAGATCGAGGTGCTTGTCCGCGGCCAGCCGGAAGCCCAGGCCGAACTCGGCATCGTCCTCGAACAGCGAATTCGACCAGGCCGGGCCCCGCCCTTCGTGGTTGACGGTCCACGGCGTGACCGGCAGGTTGCCGCCATAGATGGACGAGCAGCCGGTCGCGTTGGCGACCATCAGGCGATCGCCGAAGAGCTGCGAGAGGAGTCTGAGGTACGGCGTCTCGCCGCAGCCCGCGCAGGCGCCCGAGAACTCGAAGAGCGGCTCGAGGAACTGGACGCCGCGCGCGTTCGCGAAATCGACGCGGGCCCGGTCGTTCACCGGCAGCCGCTCGAAGAAGGCGATGTTCGCCCGCTCGGCTGCCACCAGCGGCGCCTTGGCGTCGAGGTTGATCGCCTTCACCGAGGCGTCCTCCGGACTGACGGCCGGGCAGACCTCCACGCACAGGCCGCAGCCGGTGCAGTCCTCGACGTAGAACTGGAGGCTGAAGCGGACGCCCGGATAGCCGCGCGCGTTGACCGGCGCCGACTTGAAGGTCGCCGGCGCCTCGTGCAGGCGATCGCCGTCGTAGTACCGTGCCCGGATGACGCTGTGCGGGCAGACGAAGCTGCACTGCCCGCACTGGATGCACAGCGCCGGCTGCCAGACCGGCACCTCGTCGGACACGTTCCGCTTCTCGAAGGCCGCGGTCCCCGACGGGAACGTGCCGTCGGCCGGCAGCAGGCTCACCGGAATCGTGTCGCCCAGCCCCTCGAACATGCGGGCCGTCACCGCGCGCACGAACGCGGGGGCGTCGGCCGGCACCGTCGGCGGCCGCTCCGCCGTGCTCGTCACGCGGGCCGGCACCGCCACCTCGTGCAGGCGCGACAGCGTCCGGTCCACCGCCTCGAAGTTCTGCTGCACGACCCGGTCGCCCTTCGCACCGTAGGTCTTGCGGATCGCCTCCTTGATCCGGTCGATCGCGTCGGCGCGCGGCAGGACGCCGGAGATGGCGAAGAAGCAGGTCTGCAGGACGGTGTTCGTCCGGTTGCCGAGCCCGACCTCCTGCGCCACCCGCGTGGCGTCGATCACGAAGAGCCGGAGGCGCTTCTCGATGATCTGCCGCTGTACCGGGCGCGGCAGCTCGTCCCAGACGGTGTCGGGCCCGAAGGTGCTGTTCAGCAGGAAGGTCGCCCCGGGCGCGGCCAGCCGCAGGAGGTCCTGCCGCTGGAGGAAGTGGAACTGGTGGCAGGCGACGAAGTTCGCCGACGCGATCAGGTACGGCGCGTGGATGGGTGCCGGCCCGAACCGGAGGTGCGACACGGTCTGCGCCCCCGACTTGTGCGAGTCGTACACGAAGTAGCCCTGCGCGTGCAGGCCGGCCTCTTCCGCGATGATCTTCACGCTGTTCTTGTTGGCGCCGACCGTGCCGTCGGACCCCAGGCCGTAGAAGACCGCCCGCACCACGCCGTCCGGCTCGATCGACCAGGCCGGATCCACCTCGAGGCTGGTGTGGGTCACATCGTCGACGATGCCCACGGTGAAGCCGTGGCGTGGCGCCGGGGCGGCGATCTCGTCGAAGACGGCCTTCACCATGGCCGGCGTGAAGTCCTTCGACGACAATCCGTACCGCCCGCCGATCACCCGCGGCAGCGGCGACCGCTGGCCGTGTCCCACCGCCGCGGCAATCGCCGCCATCACGTCCAGGTACAGCGGTTCGCCGGGCGCGCCCGGCTCCTTCGTCCGGTCGAGCACCGCGACCGCGCGGCAGGTGCCGGGCAGAGCGGCCAGGAAGTGCGCCGCCGAGAACGGGCGGAACAGGCGGACCTGGAGCACGCCGACGCGCTGCCCTTTCTTCTGCAGCGCCGCGACCGTCTCGCGCGCGACGTCGCCGCCCGAGCCCATGATGACGATGACGCGCTCGGCGTCGGGGGCTCCCGAGTACTCGAACAGCCGGTACTGCCGGCCGGTCCGGGCGGCGAGCGCATCCATGACGGCCTGCACCGTCTCCGGGACGGCGTTCACGAACGGGTTCACCGTCTCGCGCGCCTGGAAGAAGGTGTCGGGGTTGTGCGCCGTCCCGCGCACGAAGGGATGCTCGGGGCTGAGCGCGCGCGCCCGGTGCGCGCGCACCAGATCGTCGTCGACGAGCGCCCGCAGGTCGGCGTCCTCGAGCAGCGTGAGCGTGTTGATTTCGTGTGACGTCCGGAAGCCGTCGAAGAAGTGCACGAACGGGACCCGCGACCGCAGCGTCGCCGCCTGCGCGATGAGCGCCGCGTCGTGCGCCTCCTGCACCGAGGCCGAGGCGAGGAACGCGAAGCCGGTCGTCCGCGCCGCCATCACGTCGGAGTGGTCGCCGAAGATCGAGAGCGCCTGCGTGGCGACCGATCGGGCCGCGACGTGGAAGACCGTCGGCGTCAGCTCGCCGGCGATCTTGAACATGTTCGGCAGCATCAGCAGCAGGCCCTGCGACGCCGTGAAGGTCGTCGTCATCGCGCCGGCCTGCAGCGCCCCGTGGACCGCGCCGGCCGCCCCCGCCTCGCTCTGCATCTCCTGCACGACAGGGACGTTCCCCCAGATGTTCGCGATCCCCGTCGACGCCCACTCGTCGGCCAGCTCCGCCATCGACGACGCCGGCGTGATCGGGTAGATCGCGCACACCTCGTTCACGCGGTAGGCCACGTGCGCCACCGCCGTGTTGCCGTCCATGATCGCCACCCGGCCCGCCATGTCAGTGCTCCCCCTCCGGCTCGGCCACCATCTCGATGGCGTGGCACGGGCACTGCTCGAAGCAGACCGCGCAGCCGGTGCATCGCGTGTCGTCGACGCGGTAGCGCCGCCCCGGGCCGAGCTTGACGATGGCCCCCTCCGGGCACGCCGCGTAGCAGTTGTCGCACTCGTAGCAGGTGCCGCACGAAAAGCAGCGCTGCGCCTCGTAGCGCGCCTCCGGCTCGCTCAGTCCGGCGACCACTTCCTCGAAGCCGGTCACCCGCGCGGCGGCCTCGAGCGTCTTCTGCGCGCGCGGATCGGCGTCGCTGTACACCGGCAGGTGCAGCATGCTGAAGGTCACGATGGGCGGCGGCGCCGGCTCGTGGTGCCGCGTGCCGCGCAGCCAGGCGTCGATGTGCAGCGCCGCCCGCTTCCCCTCGCCGACCGACACGGTCACCGACTGCTCGCCGGGAACCATGTCGCCACCCGCGAAGAGGCCCGGGTGGCCGGTCATCATGTCGGGGCCGATCCGGACGGCGCGGTCGGCGCCGAACTCGAGGCCGGGAATCTGGCGGAGGAACCCGCTGTCGGTCTCCTGGCCCAGCGCCAGCACCACCGCGTCCGCTTCCAGCGCTTCGAACCGGCCGGTCGGCCGCGGCCGCCCCTGCTCGTCGAGATCCATGATCTCGACCGTGAGGTTCGAGCCGGACACCTCCTTGATCGTGCTCAGCCACTTGAACTGCACGCCTTCCTCTTCGGCCTCGTCGGCCTCGAAGGCATGCGCGGGCATGTGCTCCCGGTCGCGCCGGTAGACGATCAGGGCCTCGTCGGCGCCGAGCCGCTTCAGCGTCCGCGCCGTGTCCATCGCCGTGTTGCCGCCGCCGTACACGACGACGCGGCGGCCGAGGCGGGGGCCGCCGTCGGTCTGCACGTCGTGCAGCAGCGAGACCGCGTCGAGCACGCGCGCGGCGTCGCGCGCCGGGATGTCCACGTGCTTGCCGAGCCCGGCGCCGATGGCGAGGTACACCGCGTCGAAGTGCCCGGCCTCCTTCTCGGCCACCAGGTCCGTCACCCGGTGATTGGTGACGATCGTCACGCCCATCGCCTCGATGCGCGCGATCTCCTGCTGCAGCGCCTCGCGCGGCAGGCGATAGGCCGGAATCCCGAACTGCATCATCCCGCCGGGCAGCGGCCCGGCGTCGCGGATTTCGACCGTGTGACCCGCCCGCGCCAGGTGATACGCAGCCGACAGGCCGCTCGGCCCCGCCCCGATCACGAGGATCCGCCGCCCGCTCGGCGGCGCGTCGATCGGCAGCCGCCAGCCCCGCTGCGCGGCCAGGTCGCCGAGGAACCGCTCGACGGCATGGATGCTCACCGGCGCGTCGAGCTCGCCGCGGTTGCACGCCTGCTCGCACGGGTGGTAACAGACCCGGCCGTGGACGGCCGGCAGCGGGTTGTCCCGCACCAGCGTCTCCCAGGCCTCGCGATACCGTCCCGCCTGCGCCAGGGCCAGCCACACCTGCACCTGTTCGCCGGCGGGACAGGCGTGCCGGCAGGTCGGCAGCAGGTCGACGTAGACCGGGCGCTGGAACCGCACCGGACCCGTGCCGCGCAGACGGGTCAGATCGACGACGGGGGTCATGTCACGGGGGCGGGCAGGCGTCGGCATGGGGTTCCTCGAGTCGGACGACCGGGAACGTTCCTGCACGAGTCGTGCCTCGCCCGGCCGATCGCCTGCCGCCGCAGGAAACGACGCGAATGCCCGGCGCACCGCCGGAGCGGGCCGCGCGTCGTCGTCGAGCCGCCCGACCGGCGCCGCGGAATTCTCCGCAACGCCGTGCGCGCACGCTCCCAGACGAGACGGACAACCTCAGCCGTTCGCGGCCGGCTCCAGAGTGCCTGCTGGAGAGCCGGCGCGCCTACTTCGCCGCCGGCAGGGCCTGCAGCACGAGATCGACGAAGTGATCGAGACTGAAGGCGTCGGAATCCCCCTTGCCCGGATCCGGGGGGTCGGGCATCGTCTCGCCCAGCCGGACGACGACGAGATGACGCGACGGGATGATGACGACGGCCTGCCCCTGGTAGCCGATCATCGCGAAGGTGTCGGTCGGCATGTGCGGCCACGACCGCTTCGACGGGTCGGCGGGATCGCCCGCGTTCAGCCAGAATTGCGCCCCGTACCGGCCGTCGGGCGCGTGGGGAGCCGGCGTGGCGGTGTACTTCACCCAGCCCTCCGGGAAGATCCGCTCCCCGTGCCAGACGCCGTCGTCCAGGTACAGCTGCCCGAGACGCGCCCAGTCGCGGGCGGTCGCGTACATGAAGGTCGAGCCGAGGAACGTGCCGCTCGCGTCGGGCTCCATCACCGCCGAATCGGCGCCGACCTTCGAGAAGAGCGCCCGCTGCGGGAACGTGAAGTAGTCGGCGAGCGCGCCGCCGACGGCCTGCCGGTCGATCCGCGAGATGAGGTTCGTCGTCCCGCTCGAGTACTGCCACACCGAACCGGGTGTCTGGAGCAGCGGCTTCTCGGCCGCATAGTGCGCCGCGTCCGGCTCGGCGTAGAGCATCAGGACCGTGTCGACGAGCTGATCCGAATAGGCCTCGACGAACTGCAGCCCGGTGCTCATGTGCAGCATGTCGTCGAGCGTGATGGCGGTGCGCGGGTCGCCGGCCCTCCATTCCGGCACCGGCGGGTGCTCGTCGACCGACAGCTTGCCCTCTCTGACGAGGATGCCGGTGAGGGCGTTGATCAGGCTCTTCGTCATCGAATACCCGAGCTGCGGCGTCGTCGCGGTGAACGGCGCCGCGTAGCGCTCGGCGATCAACCGGCCGTTCCACGCGATGACGACGGCCCGGGTGTCGCGAATCAGCTTCTGCGGGGCCTGGCCGCCGGCCGGAGCCGCCGGCTGTGCCGGCTCCGAGAAGGCGTAGGTCAGCGCCGCGTCGAGGGCGGTGGCGTTCACGTCCGTCGGGAGCGGGCCCGGACCACCGTCGCCATCGGGCCACGGCGCCGTGGACCGCGTCACGGCCGGTGCGGGCGGAGCGGTGTACTGCCCGTACACCTCCGCCTCCGAGGCGCCGTTCAGCAGCGTGCACCCCACACCCTGGCGATAGACCGCCTCGACGTGGATGCCGGGCTCGGTGATGACGACCGCCGGGGGCTGGCGGCGCACCGTCACGGCGCCGCTCGCCAGCACGGCCTTGCCGTCCACCCGCACGTCGTCGGTCAGCACTTCGGCAGGATCGCGGCCGGCGATGAACACGCCGGAGCAGAGGATCTTCGCGGTCAGCGACGCGTTGACCGACGCGACCGTCGGACCGGCCGGGGCTGGCGGCGTGCGGTGGCAGCCGGCCAGGCCGAGACCGACGGCGAGGGCCAGCAGCGTTCTGCGTGAGCGGACGGTCATGGGGACTCCCTTCGCGCGGCCGCGGCCGCAGCGCCTCATCCTCGCATCGCAAAGGCAGAGCTGCAAGGAACTTCCGGCCGGGGCGAATTTACCCGTTCGTCACCAGCCGGTCGCCGGCCGTTTACCGGCGCCGCTGGCGCCGGCCCGCTGGCGCCGGTATCATCTGACGGACCTTCGCGAGGACAACGATGCATCGACGAGTGAGGACGGCCGTACTGGCGGGGATGCTCGCCCTGAGCGGTGGATGGCTGGTGGGACAGGCGCAGGCGCCGCGCCCGGCGCGGGCGGAGGCTGCAGCGCCGATCGAGCACCTGGTGGTCATCTTCGACGAGAACGTCTCGTTCGACCACTACTTCGGCACCTATCCGGACGCGGCGAACCCGCCCGGCGAGCCGCCCTTCCACGCCGCGCCCGGCACGCCGTCGGTCAACGGCCTGAGCGGGGCGCTGCTGACGCGCAACCCGAACGCGCTGAACACCGCGAATGGCACCGGCGCCGTCAATCCGTTCCGGCTCGATCGATCGCAGGCCGCCACCGCCGACCAGAACCACGGCTACACGGCCGAGCAGCTCGCCTTCCACAACGGCCTGATGGACCTCTTCCCGCGATCGGTGGGGAACAGCACCATGCCGGTCGGCCCGCACGGCCGCATCACGCTCGACGCGCCCGCCGGCAGCCCGCTCCTGACCAAGGGCGTGACGCTCGGCTACTTCGACGGGAACACCGTCACGGCGCTCTGGAACTACGCGCAGCACTTCGCCATGAGCGACAACTCGTACGGGACGACGTTCGGGCCGTCGACGCCAGGGGCCATCAATCTCGTGTCGGGGCAGACCAACGGCATCGTGGAACGGCTGAACGGCCGGGGCGGCACGATCGACGGCGGGCACGGCAGCACGACGCTCATCAGCGACGTCGATCCGCTCGACGATGTCTGCTCATCGTCCGCGAAGGTCCTGGTGCGGATGGGTGGGCCGAACATCGGTGACGCACTGACGAAGGCCGGCGTCACGTGGGGCTGGTTCCAGGGGGGCTTCGACCTGGGCGTCACGAATCCGGATGGCAGCACCGGCTGCTTCCGCACCACGCTGTCCGCGGTCACTCACGTGTTGTCGAACGACTACGTGCCGCACCACGAGCCGTTCCAGTACTACCGGTCGACGGCGAACCCAAAGCACCTGCGGCCGTCCTCCGTGGCCGCCATCGGCCACAACGGCGACCGGGCGAATCACCAGTACGACCTGCACGACTTCTTCGCGGCGGTACAGGCCGGGAACTTCCCGGCGGTGAGCTTCCTGAAGCCGCCGGCCTACCAGAACGGGCACGCCGGCAATTCCGATCCGCTCGACGAGCAGGCGTTCATCGTGCACGTGCTGAACTTCCTGCAGCAGCGGCCCGAGTGGCGTCACACGGCGGTCATCATCGCCTACGACGACTCGGACGGCTGGTACGACCATCAGCTGGGGCCGATCGTCAACCAGTCCACCACGCCGTCCGACGCCTTGAGCGCCGTCGGTGCCTGCGGTGACGGCTCGACCGCCCTGCCCGGGATCGATGCCGGCAACCCTCATGCGCAGGGGCGATGCGGTTACGGCCCGCGCCTGCCGCTGCTCGTCATCTCGCCCTGGGCCCGGCCGAACTTCGTCGACCACACGGTCACCGACCAGTCGTCGGTCATCCGCTTCATCGAGGACCGCTGGCTCCACGGGCGGCGGCTGGGCCACGGCTCGTTCGATGCGCTCGCGGGATCGCTCGGCGCGATGTTCGACTTCCGTCAGCAGCCGCTCGCGCCGCTGGTGCTCGACGGGAAGACCGGCGAGCCGCAACGCTAGCAGCGGCCGAGCCTCGATGGCCGTCTCCAGACGGACGTTCCTGCATCGTTCGGCCGCCGCAGCCGCGGCCCTCGCGTGGCAGCCGGGCCGGACGCGCGCGGCACCTCCTGCCGGATCGATGCCGTTCGATCCGGGCACGCTGACGCCCTTTCTCGATCCGCTGCCCCGTCCGGCGGTCGCTCGTCCGGCCGGGTTCCGTCCGGCCGGGGGCCGGAACCTTCCGCACTACCGGTTCACGATGCGGGCGATCGCCCACCAGGTGCATCGCGACCTGCCGGCCGCCACCTGGTGGAGCTTCGGTCCGTCGTTTCCCGGACCGACCATCGAAGCCCGCCGCGGCGAGGGCGTGTGGGTCGACTGGATCAACGCCCTGCCATCGACGCACTTCCTCCCCGTCGATCGCACGCTCGACGGCGCGGGACCCGGCGTCCCGGAGGTTCGCACGGTCGTCCACCTGCACGGCGGGCGGGTGCCGGCCGCAAGCGACGGCTATCCGGAGGCGTGGCACGTTCCCGGGCAGTCGCACCGCGATTTCTATCCGAACGATCAGGACGCCGCGACGCTCTGGTACCACGACCACGCGATGGGCATCCACCGGCTGAACCTGTTCGCCGGGCTGCTCGGTCTCTACGTGATTCGCGACGCGGAGGAAGAGGCGCTGCGGCTGCCGGCTGGTGAGTACGAGTGGCCGCTGATTCTCTGCGATCGAAGCTTCTCGCGCGACGGCCGGCTCTTCTATCCGACTTCGGGCCTGCCGGGCCATCCGTGGATCCCCGAGTACTTCGGCAACGCCCTGCTGGTGAACGGGCGGCTCGCACCCTACCTCGAGGTCGCCCCGCGCCGCTACCGCTTCCGGCTGCTGAACGCGTCCAACAGCCGCTTCCTGCATCTGCGGTGGCCGGAAGGGGTGACGGTTCTGCAGATCGGCACGGATCAGGGACTGCTGCCGGCGCCGGTCGCCGTCGCGTCGACGCACCTGGCGCCCGCCGAGCGCGCCGATGTCGTCGCCGACTTCGCCGGCTGCGCGGGCCGGCGGCTGGCGATGCGCAACGACCTCGACGGCATGCTGCAGTTCCGGGTCGGCGGGGGCGTGGTGCGGGACGAGAGCCGCGTGCCCGACCGCCTGCGCGACGTGCCGCGGCTGCGGGAGGCCGACGCCGTCCGCACGCGCACCCTCACCCTCGGGGAAGTCCGGCACATGAACGGCACGCCGCGGCGGATGCTGCTGAACGGCACGCCGTGGAGCGCGCCGGCGACCGAGACGCCGGCACTTGGCACGACGGAGATCTGGAACCTGGTGAACGTGACGGAGGATTCACACCCGATCCACCTGCATCTGGTGCGGTTTCAGATTCTGGATCGGAGGCCGTTCGACGTGTTCCAGTTCCGGACGGAGGGGACCGTCCGCTACCTGGGCCCGTCCGAGCCGCCGGAGCCGTCGGAAGCCGGCTGGAAGGACACCGTCCGGGCGGCGCCGGGCATGGTCACCCGGATCGTCATCCGCTTCGAGGGGTACGCCGGCCGCTACGTCTGGCACTGCCACATCCTCGAGCACAGCGACAACGAGATGATGCGGCCGCTCGACGTCCGGCCGTCGCCGGCCTGAGCCTCAGGACGGCGAGGTGACCGTCTCGACGTAGCCGGCTGCCGCCGGTTCTTCCGGCTCCTGCGGCCGCGCCTGCACGCGTGCCCGCTCGCGCAGCCGCGCGACGATGTAGGAGCCCAGCACGAGGACGATCGCGATCCCCTGGGCCGCGAGCGTTTCGACGGTGGGGAAGCAGGCGAACCACAGGCCCGCCCAGGCCGGCAGCACGGTCGCCAGCGCCGGTATCGCCGTCGTCGGGATCCAGTGGGCGAGCTGCATCTCCTGCGCCTGCTCGCCGACCATGACGACCAGCACGACGCCGAGCATCACGCCCGTGAGCACCAGCATCCGCCGGTAGGGCAGGCGCCGGTGGGCGACGAAGGTCAGCACCGCGACGACCGACGTGAAGAGCAGGCCGAGCAGCACGCCGTAGAAGACCGGCGTCCCCCCGAGCCGCAGCCGGTAGCTCTGCAGGAACAGGACGACTTCGAACCCCTCGCGATAGAGCGAGGTGAAGCCCAGCAGCCCGAGCCCCCACCAGAGCCGCAGCTTCGAGGCGCCCGCCCCCTGCAGCACCTGCTGCTTGCGCCGGTTGTGCATCGAGATCCAGCCGGTCCAGTACAGCTTGTGGAAGAACCAGTTCATCACGATGACGAGCACGAGGATCGCCAGCAGCCCGGTGGCCGCCTGGATGTCGAGGGCGGGGATGCTGCCGCTCAGGTCGTCGATGATCCGGATGGCCACGGCCCAGGTCAGCAGGCTGGCGAGGAACGCCAGGCCGGCCCCGGCCGCAATCGGCCGCTGGTACGGCTGCGTCGATCCGTTGAGGCTGGCGGTGATAGCCGCGAGCACGAGGATGCACTCGAGCCCTTCGCGGAAGACCAGCACCCCGATGTCCAGGATGCCGACGGTGGCGCTGGCGTGTGGGGCGGTTGGATCCGGATTGCCGCCTGACAGCAGGGTGACCCAGACGATGGCCCCCAGCACGACGGCGAAGGCGAGCGGGATGCGGACGTTTTTGAGACTTAGTCTCATTTCTCGTCCCAGCTTACCCGGTCGCGGCGTCCGGATCAAGGCCGGTCGGCGCCCGTCAGCGTTCCGGAGGCCGGCGAGCAGATTCTGGAGATCGCAGGCTCGTCCCGGCCGGTGCGTCGACGTCGCGATCGGTGCCGTTGACGTTGAGGCGGATACGCATGAGTTGGAACCGGAAGGGGCGTCCGTTCGTCGGTTGCCATTGTACCGCCGGCGTCGGCCCGCCCAAGCTCAATAGCGGAGCCCGGCCGCGCGGCATAGAATCAGCGGATACATCCACGTCACGAAGACGCGCAGCAGGTTCGCGCAGGAGGAACGCAGATGAGGCGTAGTGTTGTCGCCCTGGCCGCAGCGGCGATGTGTTGTGCGGGGCTGCCCGCGATGGCCGCGCAGGCGGCCGGGCACCCGTCCACCGAACAGGCCGCGTCGAAGGCGGAGCCGGAGGCGAAGACACCCGAGGCGAAGCCGATGAAGTCGGTCACCCACGGTGTCGTCACGATCAACGGCGAGCGGATTCCGTACGACGCGACGGCCGGGACGATCATCCTGAAGGACAAGGAGGAGAAGCCGACGGCCAGCATCTTCTACGTCGCGTACACGAAGAGCGGCGTGAAGGACCCGTCGACGCGTCCGGTCACCTTCCTCTACAACGGCGGTCCCGGCTCTTCGACCATCTGGCTGCACATGGGGGCGTTCGGTCCCGAGCGGGTGACCACGGCGAACCACGGGCACACGGCGCCCGCTCCGTACCGCCTGGTCAACAACGGAGACAGCCTGCTCGACGCCACCGACCTCGTCTTCATCGACGCGCCGAGCACCGGGTTCAGCCGCGTCCTCGAGAAGGCGCAGGGCGGGGCCGGCGAGCCGAAGGCCTTCTACGGTGTCGACGGCGACGGCCACGCGTTCGCGCAGTTCATCACCCGGTACCTCACGGAGTTCAATCGCTGGAACTCGCCGAAGTACCTGTTCGGCGAGAGCTACGGGACGACGCGCTCGGCGGTGCTCGCCAACGACCTCGAAACCGAGGACGACGTGGACCTGAACGGCGTGATCCTGCTCTCGCAGGTCCTCAACTTCGACATCTCGAACGTCGACAACCCGGAAACCAATCCGGGCATGGACCTGCCGTACGAGCTGGCGCTGCCGACCTACGCGGCGACCGCGTGGTACCACCACAAGCTGTCGGACCCTGCGATGCAGCTGCCGGCGCTGCTCACGAAAGTGGAGCAGTTCGCGATGGGCGACTACGCGCAGGCGCTCAACGCCGGCACGACGCTGCCGGCGGCGCAGAAGCAGCAGATCGCCCAGCAGCTCGCGCAGTACACCGGGCTGTCGGCCGGCTACTGGCTGAAGGCCGACCTGCGGGTGAACGGCGGCGAGTTCGAGCACGAGCTGCTCGGCCCCTCGGAGACGACGGGGCGGCTGGACACGCGGTTCGCGGGACCGACGATGGATCCGCTGGCGCAGGAGGCGGAGTACGACCCGCAGGCGGCCGCCATCAGCTCGGCCTACGTGTCGCTGTTCAACCAGTACGTGCGCGAGACGCTCGACTTCAAGCCCGACCTGACCTACCGTCCCGAGTACTACGACTCGGTGCTGGCGCACTGGGA
Organism: Acidobacteriota bacterium; assembly: GCA_028876655.1. Classification (GTDB taxonomy): domain Bacteria; phylum Acidobacteriota; class Vicinamibacteria; order Vicinamibacterales; family CAVVIG01; genus JAGWRA01. The sequence goes on from JAGWRA010000281.1 coordinate 13,131, forward strand.
CTACCTGCATGCGCCGCCCGGCGCCGGCCGCGAGCTCGATCAGGCGACGAACGTGATGCCGGACCTGGCCGTGGCGATGAAGTACAACCCCGACCTGAAGGTCCTCCTGAACGCGGGGTACTACGACCTGGCGACGCCGTTCTACGCGGCCGTGTACGCCATGCAGCACCTGCAGATCTCGTCGGCGCTGGCGAAGAACATCTCGTACGCCTACTACGACTCGGGGCACATGGTGTACGCGGATCTGCCGTCGTTGAAGCAGCTCCACGACAACGTGGCGAAGTTCATCGCGGCGACCGACCACCAGGCGGCACACTGACACATCGGACGCCGGAACGGGCCGCCGCGGGGCGGCTCGTTCCGGGCCGGAGGCCGCGCGCGGCCGGACGCGATCGTCGAACCCGGCCAGGTTCTGCCATCGGCAGGCGGCCGGGACTGCCAGGACCGGCGACTTACCAGACCGTCGTGAGTGCGGCGAGCCAGAGGACGAGCGCCGGCCCGAATCCCGCCACGGTCTGACGCCAGTCGATGGCGGCGGGGTGGGCCGTTCCCGGCAGGGCTGCCGAGATCGCGCAGACCGC
>JAGWRA010000002.1 GCA_028876655.1 Acidobacteriota bacterium
ACGTGCGCCGCGGCAACTCGATGGCCGTGCGGGCGCCGCTCGAAAAGTTCGTCGAGCAGGATCTGGCGCCGACCGACCTGGTGGCCGTGATGTATCCCCTGACGCCGACCAGCGACCTGAACTTCACGCAGAACCACCAGGCGGTTGCCAGCGCCATCCAGCACTTCGTCGGCCGGAAGTACAACTATCAGCCGATGAACAGCTTCGAGGAGCAGTACGCCGACCAGCCGACCAGCGTCGTGGAGGACATCCGCAACCAGGTGTCGCTGTCGGCGCTGAAGGCGCTCGTCACCTACATGGGGACGCTGCGCGAGGGGCGCAAGGAAGTGATCCTGGTGAGCGAAGGCTTCTCGAATTACGTGCCGCCGCAGCTGCGCAACCCGGACGCCAGCGCGCCCGGCCTCGGCAACCCCAACATGTTCAACGAGACGGCCGGCCAGGGCAGCCCGCAGGAGGACGCGCTGAACTTCTTCTCGACCCTGGACATCCAGGAGGAACTGCGGATCGTCTACAACGCCGCCAACCGCAACAACGCCTCGCTCTACACGCTGGACCCGCGCGGTCTGGCCCCCTTCGAGTTCGACATGGGCCAGCACGTGAGCACCCAGCAGGATGCGCAGATCCTCTCCCAGACGCAGGACACGCTGCGGGTCCTCGCCGACGAGACCGGCGGGCGGGCCATCGTGAACCAGAACAACATGGAGCGCGGTCTGCGACAGCTCGTGAAGGACGCCAGCGATTACTACCTGCTGGGCTACACGTCCACCGCGACCCCGACCGACGGCAAGTTCCACCGGATCGACGTCTCGGTCGATCGGCCCGGGGTGACCGTCCGCGCGCGGAAGGGCTACTGGGCGCTGACGACCGAAGAGACGACGCAGGCGAAGGAGGCGATGGCGCGGGCGGTTCGGCCGGGGCCCGCGCCGGCCGTGGAGCACGCGCTGTCCGCGATCGCCGCGACGGATCACAGCCAGGTCGTGCAGACCTGGGTCGGCACGTCGCGCGGGACGGATGGCAAGACGGCGGTCACCTTCGTCTGGCAGCCGGTGGACGGACGGTTCGGCCAGACGACGCGGGCCGGTGCGCAGCCGGCGCGGGTGATGCTGACGGCGGCCGCCAGTACCGGGGCGGCATACTTCCGCGGGCCGGTGCCGCAGCTGGCGCTGGCGTCGAACGCGCCGCCGCCGACGGGCAGCCTGGTGGTGTCGGACGCGGGCGATGGCGGGGGCGAGGATCCCGGGACGGCGCCGGCCGGCCCGTCACGCGTGGTCTTCCAGGCGGCGCCCGGGCCGATGGACATGCGGCTGACGGTGCAGGGATCGGGCGGCCAGGTGCTGGACTTCAACGACCTGACGGTGCAGGTGCCCGACTTCACCACGCCGCAGGTGGCGATCAGCACGCCCGCCGTGTACCGGGCCGCCAGCGCGTACGAACTGAACCAGCTGCTGCGCGATCCGCGCGCCGTCCCGACGGCGTCGCGCCGCTTCTCGCGGAGCGATCAGCTGCTCATCCGTTTCGAGGCCTACGGCCCCGGCGGCACGGCGCCGTCGGTGACGGCAGCGCTGCTGAACCAGGCGGGCGCGTCGATGACGACGCTGCCGGTGACGGCGGGGGCGCCGGCCGACCGCGTGACCGTGCCGCTCAGCAGCCTGCCGTCGGGCGCGTACCTCGTACAGATCAAGGCGACCAGTGGTGACGCGCACGCCACGCAGCTGGTCGCCTTCCGGGTCGTGAACTGATTTCCGAGCCGGGGTGCGGGGCAGCGCCCCGCCCGATCATGCGTACATCCCGCGCATCTTGGTGACGGTCGCCACGCGGTCGATCGCGACGACGTAGGCGGCCGTCCGCATGTCGATCTTGTACTTCAGGGCCGTCTGCAGGACGGCGTTGAAGGCCTCGTGCATCTTCGCCTCCAGCCGGTCGTTCACTTCCTGCTCGTTCCAGAAGTACCCGTACCGGTCCTGCACCCACTCGAAGTAGGAGGCGGTGACGCCGCCGCTGTTGGCGAGGATGTCGGGGACGACGAAGACCCCACGCTGGTGCAGCTGCATGTGCGCGTCGGGGGTCGTCGGCCCGTTGGCCCCTTCGACGACGATCTTCGCCCGGATCGACGACGCGTTCTTGGCCGTAATCTGGTTCTCCAGCGCGGCCGGAATCAGCACGTCGACGTCGAGCTTGAACAGCTGCTCGTTGGTGAGCGGCTCGCCGCCCGGGAAGCCGTCGACCGAGTGGTCGTGGGTCTCGGCGTACGCCATGAGGGCCGGGACGTCGAGCCCCTTCTCGTTGAAGACGCCCCCCTTCCAGTCGGAGACCGCGACGATCTTCGCGCCGAGCTCGCCGATGAGCTGGGCCGAGATCGATCCGACGTTCCCGAAGCCCTGGATGGCGACCCTGGCCTTCGTGATGTCGAGGCCCAGGTGCTTCGCCGACTCGCGGGTGGAGATCATGACGCCGCGGCCGGTCGCCTCGCGCCGGCCGAGCGAGCCGCCGAGCTCGATCGGCTTGCCGGTGACCACCGAGGTGGTGGTGTGGCCGACGTGCATGCTGTAGGTGTCCATGATCCACGCCATCACCTGGGCGTTGGTGTTGACGTCGGGGGCGGGCACGTCCTTCTCGGGGCCGATCGCGTCGATGATCTCCGCGACGTAGCGCCGCGTGAGGGCCTCGAGCTCGCGCCGCGACATCTTCGTCGGGTCGCAGATGATGCCCCCCTTGGCGCCGCCGAAGGGGATGTGGGCGACCGCGCACTTCCAGGTCATCCAGGCCGCCAGCGCCCGGACCTCGTCCAGTGAGACGTCGGGGTGGTAGCGGATGCCGCCCTTCCCGGGGCCCAGGGTGATGTTGTACTGCACCCGGTACCCGGTGAAGACTTCGATGCGCCCATCGTCCATCTGGACGGGGCACGCCACGATAATCTGCCGCTTGGGGTTGGTGAGGATCTTCCAGATGCCGGGTTCGAGGTTGAGAATGCGGGCTGCCCCGCTGAACTCCTCGAGCATCGCGCCGAAAATCGTACCGTCTGCCGCCATGGGGCTCCTGCCGTATGAGAAAGCGGGGAGGGGGGAGCCGCGGCCCGGCGCGGTCGGAGCGAGACCGTGAGGGCGCGTGCGACCCCGCCGAACAGCCCAGACTAGCGTGGGCGAAAAAGCCAAGTCAAGCGAGTGGCTTACAGCTGAGATATCGGCGCGGGACGGAGGCGACATGAGCCCGGCCGCCGCGGGCGGGGGCCCCGGCGGGCACGCCCGAGCTGGCATCGGGTCATATATAATGCACCGTATGAAAAGCGTCCTGAATGGCACGGAAACCGACAAGCAGCGCTGGGCACGCGAGACCCTCGAGCCGACCCTGAAGAAGGCGCCGGAGCGCGGGATCCCCTTCACCACGATTTCGGGGCGGCCGATCGACCGGTTGTACACCCCGGACGACGTCCGGGACGTGGACTACGCCCGGGACCTTGCGCAGCCGGGGGAGTTCCCGTACACGCGCGGCATCCACCCGACCGGCTACCGCGGCAAGCTCTGGACGATGCGGCAGTTCGCCGGGTTCGGGACGCCGGAGGACACCAATCTCCGGTACAAGCAGCTGCTGAAGGCGGGCGGGACGGGCCTGAGCGTGGCGTTCGACCTGCCGACGCTGATGGGACGCGATCCGGATCACGAGCTGTCGCTCGGCGAGGTCGGCAAGTGCGGCGTGAGCGTCGCGTCGCTTGCCGACATGGAGACGCTGTTCGAGGGGATCGACCTGGGGCGCATCACCACGTCGATGACGATCAACTCGCCGGCGGCGATGCTCTACGCGATGTACCTGGTAGTGGCCGAGAAGCAGGGGGCCGACTGGGGGCGGCTGTCCGGCACCATCCAGAACGATATCCTCAAGGAGTTCATCGCGCAGAAGGAGTACATCTTCCCGCCGCGGCCGTCGATGCGGATCATCACGGATATCTTCGCCTTCTCGGCGACGGAGGTGCCGCGCTGGAACACGATCTCCGTCAGCGGGTATCACATCCGGGAGGCGGGAGCGACGGCGCTCCAGGAGCTGGCCTTCACGCTGCGCGACGGCATCGAGTACGTGCAGTACGGCGTGGACGCGGGGCTGGACGTCGACGAGTTCGTGCCGCGCATCTCGTTCTTCTTCAACGCGCACAGCGACTTCTTCGAGGAGATTGCGAAGTACCGGGCGGCCCGGAAGATCTGGGCGACGGTGATGCGCGAGCGGTTCGGGGCGAAGGACGAGCGGTCGTGGAAGCTCCGCTTCCACACGCAGACGGCCGGCGTCTCGCTGACCGCCCAGCAGCCGTACAACAACGTCGTCCGGACGGCGCTCCAGGCGCTGTCGGGCGTGCTCGGCGGGACGAACTCGCTGCACACCAACTCGCTCGACGAGGCGCTCGCGCTGCCGACGACCGAGGCGGCGACGCTGGCGCTGCGGACCCAGCAGATCATCGCCCACGAGAGCGGCGTCACCAACGTGGTCGACCCGCTGGGCGGCTCCTACTTCATCGAGCGGCTGACGCGCGACATGGAGGAGGGGGCCTACCAGTACTTCGAGACGATCGACAAGATGGGTGGCATGGTCGAGGCCGTCGAGCGCGGCTACCCGCAGAAGGAGATTGCCGAGAGCGCGTACCGCTTCCAGCAGTCGGTCGAGAAGCGGGAGAAGATCATCGTCGGCGTCAACGACTACGTGGCCGAGAACGAAGAGCCGCTCGAGATCCTCTACATCGACGAGGCGGCGGCCGAGCGGCAGATGGCGAAGCTCGAACGGCTGAAGCAGACCCGGAACAACGACCAGGTGCGCCGGACGCTCGACGCCCTGCGGACCGCGGCCGCGGGGACCGCGAACCTGATGCCGCCGCTGCTCGACGCCGTGCGGGCGTATGCCACGGTCGGCGAGATGTGCGACGCGCTCCGGGAGGTCTGGGGCGAGTACGAGGAAGTGCCCGTCATCTGAACGGCCGCGGGCGGGCCCGTCCGGCCCGCGCCGCCCGTGTCTTCATCCGTCTGCGGTGGGAACTGCCATGAGCCGTAAAATCCGAGTCGTCATTGCCAAGCCCGGTCTCGACGGTCACGACCGCGGGGCCAAGGTCATCGCCCGCGCGCTCAGGGACGCGGGCATGGAAGTCATCTACACCGGCCTGCGCCAGACGCCGGAGCAGATCGTGGGCGCCGCCCTGCAGGAGGACGCCGACGTCATCGGCCTGTCGATCCTGTCGGGCGCGCACAACTACATCTGCCCGCGCGTGATGGAACTGCTGAAGGAGAAGGGGCTGGAGGACGTGCTCGTCGTCATCGGCGGCATCATTCCCGACGTCGACATCCAGAAGATGCACCAGATCGGGGTCAAGGGTGTCTTCCTGCCCGGGACGCCGATGCAGGACATCGTCGAGTTCATCAACGCGAACGTCCGTACCCGGCTCGAACGCGTCTGACCGCCTCCCGGGCCGCGTGCGGGCGTCCGGAGCGTGGGCCCCGCCGGACGCCGGAATGTCTCACACACTACTGCTCGTCGACGACAGCGTCGCCATCCATCGCGTCATCGAACTGACCTTCGCAGGCCAGCCGATCGATGTCGTCGCGATGGACGACGGCGCGGCAGCCCTGGCGCAGATCGAGGCGCGGCCGCCGGACATCGTCCTGGCCGACATCGTCATGCCGGGGCTCGACGGCTACGAGCTCTGCCGGCGGATCAAAGGGACGCCGCGGCTGGCCCACATCCCGGTCGTCCTGCTGGCGGGCGCCTTCGAGGAGATCGACGAGGCGCGGGCGAGGGCTGCCGGGTACGATGCCGTCCTGGCCAAGCCGTTCGAGCCGCAGCTGGTGGTGCGCCGGGTGCAGGAGCTGCTGGCGCGGCGGCCGGCCGTCGAGACGCTGGCGCCGCCGCCCCCGCAGCCGCCGGCACCGGTGCGCCCGCCAGAGCCCGCCGCACCGGTTCCGCCTCCCCAGGCGCCGGTGGCCACGGCGCCCGATCGGCCGATGACGGC
>JAGWRA010000036.1 GCA_028876655.1 Acidobacteriota bacterium
ATGGTGCTCGACAAGGCCAAGCGCCTCGTCGAGCACGGGCACGACGTCGTCATCCTGCTGGACTCGCTCACGCGCCTGGCCCGCGCCTACAACGCCGTCGCGCCCGCTTCGGGCAAGGTGCTGTCGGGCGGCGTCGACAGCAACGCCCTGCAGCGGCCGAAGCGGTTCTTCGGCGCGGCACGCAACATCGAGGAGGGCGGATCGCTGACGATCATCGCCACCGCCCTGGTCGACACGGGATCGCGGATGGACGAAGTGATCTTCGAGGAGTTCAAGGGGACCGGCAACCTCGAGATCCACCTCGACCGGAAGCTGACCGACCGGCGCGTGTTCCCCTCGATCGACATCCAGAAGAGCGGGACGCGGAAGGAAGAACTGCTGATCCCGAAGGACGACCTGAACCGCGTGTGGGTGCTGCGGAAGGTGCTGAACCCGCTGTCGCCCGTCGAGGCGATGGAGCTGCTGCTGTCGAAGATGGCGAAGGCCAAGAGCAACGCCGACTTCCTCAGTGCGATGAGCAGCGGCAAGTAGCGATGGCCGATGCGGGGGACCGGGACGCGCGTGCCGGACTCCGCTGGACGGGCCTCCTGGCCGCCGGCTGGCTGGCGGCCGTCCTGCTCGTCAATCCCCTCGGCAACTTTCCGCTCGCCGACGACTGGTCCTTCGGACTGGCCGTCCGGACGCTCCTGACCGATCACCGGCTCCGGCTGATCAGCGTCACGCAGATGACGCTGATCACCCAGATTCTCTGGGGCTGGCTCTTCTGCCTTCCGGCCGGCTTCTCGTTCACCGCCCTCAGGCTGTCGACGCTGGTCGCCGGCCTGGTCGGGGTCGGCCTCGTCTTCCGCCTCGCCCGTCAGCTGGGCCTTCGCCCCGGGCCAGCCGCGCTCGTCGCGGCTGCCATCGCCTTCAACCCACTCTACTTCGCCTTGTCCTTCTCCTTCATGACGGACGTGCCGTTCACCGTCCTGATGGTGGCGGCCATCCTGGCCTTCGTGAAGGCCTGGCAGGATGGCCGGTCCCGGTGGTTCTGGGCGGGGATCGCACTGACCGCGCTGGCGACGCTTCTCCGCCAGCTGGGGCTGGCGGTGGCGCTCGCCGCATCCTTGGCGGAGGCCATCCGCGCCCGCCGCGTCCGCTCGCTGGCACCGCTGGCTGCCGCCCTGACGGCCCTCCTCCTGTGGGCGGTCGTGCTGAGATCCGGTCCGGGCCTGCCGTCGGCCTATGACGGCCGCCTCCAGCAGTTGTTCGCACAGATCCGCCTGGGGCTCGCTCCGGTGCTCTGGCGGGTCGTGATCACGATCGGCACGGGCTTCGTGTACACCGGCCTGTTCACGCTGCCGGTCCAGGCCGTCCTGCCGCCGGCGAGCCTGACCGCTCCGTCCCGCAGTGCGGCCCGCGCGGCCCGGGCGATCGCGCTCCTGGCCGGTGTCGTGTCGGCTGCGACCCTCATCGCGCGGCGAGCGACGATGCCGCTCAGCGGCAATATCCTGACCAATCTCACGCTCTTCCCCGTCATGATGCCGGGCGCCGCGTCTCATCCCACCGCACCGCTCTGGGTCTGGCAGCTGACGACAGCCGCCGGGGTCGTGGGCGGAGCCCTGCTGGTCGAGCGGCTGATCATCGGCGGCGTCTGGATCGCCACGAACGGGACGGCCAGGCACCGCCCCGATCCGGTCGTGGGCACCTTCCTGTTCGGGTGCGCCGCCTGGTACATGCTGCCGCTGCTGCCATTGCCCGCGGCCGGGTTCTACGATCGCTATCTGCTGCCCCTGATCGCGGTGATGGCGCTGCTGACGATCTGGACGGCCTCCGGGACACCGGCCCCGCCCTCTCGCGCGCGGTGGCTGGGTGCAGGGGCCATCCTCGCCGGGTTCGCGCTCTTTGCCGTCCCGGCGACCCACGACACGCTGGCGCTGAACCGCGCGCGGTGGCAGGCCGTCCACTGGGCGATGGACGAGCGAGGCGTAGCGCCGGACGCCATCGACGGCGGCTTCGAGGTCAACAACTGGTACTTCTTCGCTGGCGGCGGACGCTCGCCGCTCCTCGATCAGATCTGGATCCGGCCCGCACATCCACAGGCCATCGTGTCGCTCGCGCCAGTGGCCGGCTACCGGCCGGTGCGACAGTTCCCCTTCGGCCGCTGGCTGCCACCGGGACGCGCGTCGGTCGCCCTGCTGGTGCCGCAGGTCCCTGCGTCGGACCGTCGCTAGGCCCGCCACGGTGCGGTTCCCGGCCGGGCGGAGCTGCGGCCCGCGGCCGCCCACCAGCCGCGCGGCGGTGGGTATTATGATTACGCCATGCGCTATCGGACCTTCGGACGCACGGGCTGGGACATCGCCGAAATCGGCTACGGCATGTGGGGCATGGGGGGCTGGACGGGATCCGACGACCAGCAGTCGCTGCGAGCGCTCGCGCGATCCGTCGAGCTGGGGTGCAACTTCTTCGACACGGCCTGGGCGTACGGCCAGGGCCGCAGCGAGCGGCTGCTGGGCGAGACGCTCCGGGCCTTCCCGGACCGCCGGCTCTACATCGCCAGCAAGGTGCCACCGGCGACGTTCAAGTGGCCCGCGCGGGCCGGCGATCGGCTCGATGACGTCTTCCCGCCGGGCCACATCCGCGAGTACACCGAAGCCAGCCTGAAGCACCTGGGGGTCGAGACCCTCGACCTTCAGCAGCTGCACGTCTGGAACGACGAGTGGGCCGGCGACGAGCGGTGGCAGCGCGAAGTCGACGACCTCAAGCGTGAAGGACTGATCCGCGCCTTCGGCATCAGCGTCAACCGGTGGGAACCCGCCAACGTCCTGCAGGCCCTGGCGACCGGGATCGTCGACGCCGTGCAGGTCGTCTACAACATCTTCGACCAGGCGCCGGAAGATGCGCTGCTGCCGGAGTGCCGGCGGCGCAACATCGCGGTCATCGCGCGCGTCCCCTTCGACGAAGGCAGCCTGACCGGGCAGTTGACGGCCGATTCCCGATGGGCGGAGGGGGACTGGCGGAACGTGTACTTCGCGCCGCCCCACCTCGCCGAGGTCCTCGAGCGGGTCGAACGGCTGGGCCATCTGGTGCCCGAAGGGATGGACCTGCCCGAGCTGGCGCTCCGGTTCATCCTGGCGAATCCCGACGTCACGACGACGATCCCGGGGATGCGACGGCCACTCCACGTCGAGCGGAACCTGTCGGCCAGCGATGGCGCTCCCCTGCCACCCCGGCTGCGGGACGCCCTCCGGGCGCACCGGTGGGACCGGACGATGGTCATCATGTGAGAGCGGGGGCCGATTCAGGCCTGAAACCGGGGGGTCGGGCGTGACCGGCCTGCCAGGGTCTTGCGCCGGGCGGCCGTGGTATAATGGCGTTTTGACTGAATCCGCAAGGAGCCGGCTGTGAAGGAAGGGATTCACCCCAAGTACTACGAGGTCGAGGCGCGCTGCGCGTGCGGGGCGACCTGGAAGACCCGCTCGACCAAGCAGGAGCTGCACCTCGAAATCTGCTCGAACTGCCACCCGTTCTTCACGGGCCGCCAGAAGCTGGTGGACACCGAAGGGCGTGTGGAGCGGTTCACCAAGAAGTTCGGGAAGCAGACGGTCGAGAACGTCGTGAACCGGAAGAAGGCAGCCAAGGCGAAGCGCGACGAGAAGGCCGCGCGCACACCCCAGGGCGCCGACGCGTAACCCGCAGACCAGCTCGCACGATGCAGACGGCGGCCCTCCGGCCGCCGTTCGTGCGTACGGGCCGCGTCAGTTCCCCTCGCCCGCCAGCAGTCCGCCCGGGCGCCGCGACTCCGCTCCTTCCAGCTTCCGCTCGACCCGGGCGAGCCGCTTCCGCGCCTGCTGTTCCGCACGGGTGCCGGTGTGCGTCAGGCACCGCCGGGCGTAGCGCCGCGCCGCCAGCAGGTCGTGCGATCGGTGCTCGTGATGGATGGCGAGCGCCTCGGCTGCCTCGCGGGCGACGCCCGGCGGGCAGTCCTCGTCGCGGACCAGCGCCTCCCACAACCCGGCCGCCTCGGCATGCCGGCGCGCGCGCCGGTGCAGGGCGGCCAGCCGCCGCACCGCCTCGACGCGTATCACGCCAGTCCCGCGCCCCCAGCCGGCCGCCCGCTCGTAGCAGCCGGCCGCATCGTCTGACCGACCGGCCCGCTCGTACATCCGGCCGATCGCCAGGCATTCGCGCGCGGTGCGCGCGGCCGCCGGTCCGCCGTCGATGAGACGCAGCGCCCGGACCGTCAGGCCGGCCAGTGACAGGAGGTCGAGGCGGTTGTGCTCGAGCACCGGCGCCAGCGGCCCGGCCTCGCCCGTGCGGACGTACTGGAAGTAGCGGGCGGGAATCTCGCTGCCCGGCACGTCGCCCGTCCGACGGAAGCCGAGCACCGCCTGCTCCAGGGCGCCGAGCGAGCAGCCCGACGGCGCCTCGTCTTCGCCCTCGACGTGGCGACTCTCGTCGTCCCGCAGACCACGCCACATGCGGCGCGCCGGATGCAGCATGTCGAGATGCGGCAGATCCGCACTCGGGACAGCCAGCCGGTTGAAGAGGTACCGCGTTTCGATGACCGGCAGGTCGAACGTCTTGCCGTTGAAGGTGACGAGCGCGCCGGCGCCGGCCAGTTCCGTCGCCACCGAGGTCAGCAGGCGCCGCTCGACGGCGTAGCTCGTGAGGAAGAACTGCCGCGTGCGGAAGGCGTCGCCGTCGAAGAACCCACAGCCCACGAGAAAGGCGTGGGTCCCGGCACCGCCGCTCAGGCCGGTCGTCTCGAGGTCGAAGAAGAGCAGCGGCAGGCGGACGAGGTCGTCGAGCCGTCCGCTCAGGAGGCCTGCGTGACCGATGAGCGCGCGCGCCTGTCGCGCGTACTCGCCGATGACATCGTCGCCGTGGCGCCCCCGCCCCTCGTACTCCCGTTCGACGACGACGCAGGCGGTCGCGGCGTCCGTCGCGCCCTCGAAGACGCCGCCGAGCGCCCGGAGGATGGCCTCGCCTGCCGCGGCGGCGCGCGCGGGCGGCGCCACGGCGGCGTCCGGCGGCTCCGCCGCCGGCACCGGATGCGCGCCCCCCTGGCGGAGGACGTCGCGGATGCGCGAACCAAGGCGCGAAGGTTCCATGTCCGGAGCCCGGTTCAGGGTTGCAGCGTGGCGGCGGCCGGCCGGACCGGCGCGTCGAGCAGCAGGTCGAGAATCCGCAGCGCCGCGGTCTTCGCGAGCGGCCCGGTCTGGCCGGCCGGGCCGACGCAGGTCGGACACCCGGACTGGCAGCCGCACCCTGCGATGAGCGCCTGGGTGCCAGCGAGCAGTTCCGCGTGCATCCGGTACAGCGGTTCGCTGAACCCGATCCCGCCCGGATAGCTGTCGTACACGAAGATGCGGGGCTCGGTGCTCAGCGCCGTCGCCGCTTCCTCACCGCTCTGGTCGACGGAAATCCCGATGTCGTGCCGGTCGCACATCAGCAGCAGCTGCGCGACCTGCCGCATGGCGAACGCCAGGCCGCTCACGCCGTCGCGCCGGTCGTCGGCCGCGAAGGGCAATGCCGTCATCACGGCCGCCGGAATCGTCAGCCAGTAGGCGGTGGTGTGCATCTGCTGCTCGGGCAGATCCAGCTCGCCCGAGCCGACGTTCTCGTTCGTGTAGAACTTGATCTTCTTGAACCCGACGACGCGCGAGACGACATGGACTTCTCCATGGGAGTGCGGGGACCCGCTTCGCAACGGCTCAGGGCTGCCACGCTCTGACAAGGCACGTGCATCACTGGAAGCCGCGAACTCGTCGAGGATCGTCACGCGCGAATAGGTGATGGCGTCGGTGTAGTAGTCGCAGTCGATCTCGCGGACGTAGGCCTTGCGCCCCTCGAAGTCGAGTATCTCGACCTGGAACAGGCGGCCCTCCATGAGATAGATCGCCTTCGGGTGCAGCGTCGACAGCGCGCTGGTGAAGTCCGTCTCGCCGATGACACGAGGCTCGTGCGTGGTGTCGACGACGACGAAGTTGTCGGAGCTGACCGAGCGCAGGCTGACCGCGTCGGCCGGGTACGATTCGCTGGTCCAGTGCCAGGTGCCGGCGGTCTCGTCCGCGGCATCGAGGTCGTCGGCAGGCACGGACCGGTGGACCAACCCCTCTTCGGCCAGAATCCCCAGGATCTCCTGCAGATCGTGCGCGCCGAAGCGCTCGGCCGTGCCGAACGGGAGCTCGAAGGCCGCGCACTTGATGTGATCGACGAGGATGTGCAGGTTGTCGGGGTCGATGAGCGCCCGCTCCGGCGAGGCATCGAAGAAGTACGACGGGTGCTGGATGACGAACTGATCGATCGGCGCGCTGCTCGCGACGAGCACCGCCGCCGACCGGCTCGCCCGCCGTCCCGCCCGCCCGGCGCGCTGCCAGGTGGCCGCAATCGTCCCCGGGTAGCCGACCAGCACGGCCACGTCGAGCGCGCCGATGTCGATCCCGAGCTCGAGTGCGCTCGTCGACACGACCGCCCGGACGTGCCCCTCGCGCAGCCCTTTCTCGATCTCCCGCCTGCGGTTGGGCAGGTAGCCGCCGCGATAGCCGCGCACGGCGCCGTGACTGCCAGGCTCCTGCTCGAACTCGTCCTTGAGGTACGTCGTCAGGATCTCGGTGGCGAGCCGGCTCTGGGCGAAGACGATCCCCTGCAGCTGGCGCCGGATGAACTCGCCCGCCACGCGGCGCGCTTCTCCGAGATACGACCGGCGGATGCCGAGCTGGCGGTTCACCACCGGCGGGTTCACGAAGACGAACAGCTTCTCGCCGCGGGGCGCGCCGCTGCGCTCGACGATCTCGAAGGATCGCTCCGTGAGCCTTTCGGCCAGCTCTCTGGGATTGGCGATCGTCGCCGACGAACAGATGAACACCGGGTCGGATCCGTAGTGCCGGCAGATCCGCTGGAGCCGCCGCAGCACGTTGCAGAGGTGGCTGCCGAAGACGCCACGGTAGGTGTGCAGCTCGTCGATGACGATGTAGCGCAGGTTCTCGAACAGCTTCGCCCAGCGCGGATGGTGCGGCAGGATCCCCGAATGCAGCATGTCGGGGTTGCTCAGCACCACGTGGGCGCGCGTCCGGATCGCCCGCCGCGCGTCCTGGGGCGTATCGCCGTCGTACGTGAAGACGCCGATCTCCGCGCCGCACTCCTCGCCGACCAGGTCCGACAGCGCGTGCAACTCGGCGAGCTGGTCCTGCGCGAGGGCCTTGGTCGGGAACAGGTACAGCGCGCGGCTCGCCGGATCCTGCAGGATGGCGTGCAGCACCGGCGCGTTGTAGCAGAGCGTCTTGCCCGACGCGGTCGGCGTCGTCACGACGACGTGCCGGCCGCTGAGGATGTGTTCGATGGCTTCGGCCTGGTGACAGTAGAGCGAGGTCACGCCGCGGCGGCCGAGCACACGGCGGACCCGCTCGTCGAGGTCCGCGGGAAAGGGCCCGGTGACGGCGTCGGCGGCCGGCAGGCGCCGCACGGCCGTCACGTGGCCATCCGGCGTGTCGGGACGGTCCTGGAGCCAGTCGGGCGCCAGCCGGTCGAGCGCGGCGTTCAGGGCGGTGTCGCGGCGCGAGCGGCCGGTTGCCGGCCGACTCGGCAGGCCAGCGGAGGGGCTGTCCGGCCCGGACAGCCCCTCGCCGGTCCCGCCGTTCACGCGGTTGCCCATGACGAGCCATCCTAGCAGCGGCCGCAGGGGCGATCAAGAGGTGAAAGACCCCGTCCCCCTCGCTTGACCGGCTCCTGGAAGGCCTCTAGGCTTACCGTCCATGACCATCCGGACACCCGCGGCGCCCGCCGCTCCACCGGCGCTCGCCCGCCGCCTCGGCGGCTGGAGCGCCACCGCTCTCGTCGTGGGGATCGTCATCGGGTCCGGCATCTTCCGATCGCCCGCCAGTGTGGCGGCGCTCGTGCCGCATCCCCTGTTGATGCTCGGCGTCTGGATCGCGGGTGGCCTCGTCACGCTCTGTGGCGCGCTGTCGTTCGCGGAGCTGGCCGCGTCGCTGCCGAACACGGGCGGCATCTACGTGTTCCTGCGCGAGGGGTGGGGGCGCCTGCCGGCGTTCCTGTTCGGATGGTCGCAGCTGCTGGTCATCCGGGCGTCGGCGCTGGGCGGCATCGCCATCGTCTTCGGCGAGTACCTGCTGCGATCGTTCGGGGTCGACCCCGTCGCCCACGTGATGGCCGCGCGGGGCGTCGCGGCCGCGGCCATCGCATTCGCGGCGCTCATCAACATCCGCGGGGTCTCGCTCGGCGCGGTGGTCGTCAACGTGTCGACGTCGTTGAAGTATGCAGCGCTCGCCGTCCTCGTGCTCGCGGCGTTCGCGCTCGGCGGCGCGCACGGCGCCACGGCGGCACACCTGCAGGCACCGGCGGGAACGCACGTGCCGTTCGGGGCGTTCGGCGTCGCGCTGGTCGCGGCGCTCTGGGCCTACGACGGGTTCGCCGACGTGTCGTTCGCCGGGGGCGAGGTGACCGACCCCGGGCGCAACCTGCCGCGCGCCATCATCGCCGGCACGCTGTCAATCGTGGTCATCTATGTGCTGGTGAACCTCGCCTATGTCTACGTGCTGCCGATCGGGGTGATGGGCCGGTCGCCGCTCGTCGCGGCCGACACGATGGCGGCGATCTTCGGACGGAGCGGCGTCGCGCTGGTGTCGGTCTTCGTGATGATCTCGACCTTCAGCTCGCTGAACGGTATCACACTGGCCGCGCCCCGGATCTTCTTCGCCATGGCCGACGATGGGCTGTTCTTCCGGAAGATGGCGGCCGTTCATCCGCGCTACCGGACGCCGTACATCGCCATCGTCCTCGCCGCCCTGCTCGGCATGGCGCTGGTCATGAGCCGCAGCTTCGAAGCGATGACGGGCATGTTCGTGCTGGCCATCTGGCCGTTCTACGCGCTCAGCGTGGCGGCGCTGTACCGGCTGCGCCGCACGCGCCCCGACCTGCCCCGGCCGTACCGCGTGGCCGGCTATCCGCTGGTTCCGGCCATCTTCATCCTCGTCGTCGTCTACTTCGTCGCCAACGCCTTCGTGCAGCAGCCGCTCTCGACCGTGCTCACCTTCGGCGTCATCCTCTCCGGCGTGCCCGTCTACTACCTGGTGTTCGGACGCGCATCCGGGGGGCGCCTCACGCCGCAGATCGAGCTGGACGGCCACGGATCCCGTTGACGCGCCCGCACACCGGCGCTACGATGCCGGCAGGGTGCTTCTGTGTACGATAACGGCCCGCACGGCGGGCCCCCGAACGGAACGGAGCGAGCCACAGTGCGAGCGAGTGCAGTGAGCCGGGGTTCGTGGCAGAGCCCCGACTGAAGAAAGGAGACGCTGATGGAAGCAGCCGAGCCGCGGCCGCGGCGTCGGGGTTTCTTCTTGTCGTCGGCGGATCTCGAAGAGCTGGAAGCCACCGAACAGGGCGACCCTGAAGGGCTGACCAGCCGTCTGCGATTGTTCCGCCCGCGCACCCGCCTGGACAGTGCGGGTGTTTCCCGCCACACCTTCAGCGGCAGCCGGCGATCCGGCGGCCGACTCCCGGCCGCGCCGGTCTCGCTCGACGACGGCGCCGTCCAGATCCGGCCGGCACCGGTCAGGCCCCCCGCTAGATCAGCGACCGCGACTGGCAACCGTCGACGGTCACGCAGGCGCCGCTGATCCAGCTCGCCCGCGGAGAGGCCAGGAAGGCCACCACGGCCCCGACTTCCTCGGGCCGGCCGAAGCGGCCGAACGGCAGCTCGCGGCGGATGAAGTCGGCGATCCCGTCCGGGTCCGCTTGCTGGCGGCGGTCCCACGAGCCGCCCGGGAACAGGATCGAGCCCGGTGCGATGCTGTTGACCCGGATGTTGTCGCCGGCCAGCTGCTGGGCCAGCGACTTCGCCAGGCTGATCTCGGCCGCCTTCACCGCGTTGTAGGTCATCCGTCCGCCCGACTCCCGCCCCCAGATCGACGCGATCATCAGGATGACGCCGCCTCCCCGCCGCTTCATCAGCGGCACCGCGAGCCGCGAGGCCCGGATGGCCGGGTAGAGCGTCCCGTCGAACGCCTCCTGCCAGTCGGCATCCGACGTGTCGGCGATCGTCCCGCCACGGGCCAGCGCCAGGTTGTTCACCAGGATGTCGAGGCCCCCGAACGTCTCCACCGTCCGCTCGACAACGGTCGCCAGACCGTCGGCCGTGAAGAGGTCCGCCTGGACGGCGAGGACGCGCGCCGGATCGCCGGCCAGCTGCCGCAGGCGGCCGACGGCCTGTGAGAGCGCCGGTTCGGTGCGCGCGCAGACCGCGACGCGGCAGCCTTCCGCGACGAGCGCCTCGGCCGCGGCGAGGCCGAGGCCGCGGCTGGCGCCGGTAATGAGGGCGATTCTGTCGGTCAGTTGCAAGTCCATGGGCGAGGTGCGTGCCGGGCCGGCGCCGTGGCGGCCGGCTGCCGGGCTCAGTCGCGGCGGG
Source organism: Acidobacteriota bacterium (assembly GCA_028876655.1). Classification (GTDB taxonomy): domain Bacteria; phylum Acidobacteriota; class Vicinamibacteria; order Vicinamibacterales; family CAVVIG01; genus JAGWRA01. Next base: position 10,409 of record JAGWRA010000036.1, read on the forward strand.
ACATGTCGTTCAGCCGCCAGTCGAACTTCTGGTAGACGATCCGGAACGTGTTCTTCGCGACGAAGTCCTTCTCGAGCGTCAGCAGTTCCGGCCGGACGTAGGCCAGCACGGCCCGTTCGATCGGGCTCCGGGTGGCGTACATCGGCGCCGCGTGGCCGGCGTAGTCGGCCACGAAGTCCGCGCTGTCCCACGAGAAGATCGGCGACACGGCGATCTGGTTGCCGACCTCGTCGATCTGCGCGCAGGCGGACCGGTCGAGGCACTCGTCGCGCACGCTCGTCAACTGGGCCTCGAGGCGCATCGAGTCGTACGCCTCGCTGTGCAGGCGCCCCGACCCGATCGCTCCCCGCCCGAGGGCGAAATACAGGCGGGCGTCGTGGAACGTCGGCAGGATCTGTTGCTCGATCTGATCGAGCGTAACCAGCCGACCGGCCGCCCGGTGCTGGATCCGGTCGAACGCGCCCGGTATCTGGCGGATGCTGTTCCGCGGGTAGTTCGCCGCCCGGCCCCGGATCGGATAGTGGTCGATCACCGTCTGCAGCACGAAGGCGTTGTACGCGTTCAGCCAGAAGGCGATCTGCCGGTTGCGGCTCCACGCCGCATAGGTGGCGGGCGTGATGGCGCCGAGCGCGCCGATGTAGCGGTCCAGCACCACGCGGTCCTGCTTCACCGCACCGTAATAGACGAGGCCGTCGCGCACGTACTCGTTGAGGAGCGTGTCGAGCGGCTTGTGGAGCGGATCGACCGCGACGGCGGCGCCGCCGCCCTGGGCCGCCAGGCCCGGCGCGAGCAGCGCGAGCGTGGCGAGCGCGGCGGCGGTCAGCGACAGGACGACACGGCGCGTAACCATGGGACGACTATAGCCGATCCCCAAATAAGCCCGCGAGCCATGCGTGAACCGCCGGGCTCGCGGGGGCTGCATCCGGGCGGCGATTACGATAGGCTCTTGCGCATGCTCACTGCCGCCGCACTGGGAATGGCCGGGTATGGCGCCTACTCCATCGGCTGGGCGATCCTCGATCTCCTGCGGGGCGCCCGGCTCGAATGGTGGGCCGAGCTGGCGCTCGTCCTCTTCGGCCTCCTGCTCATCCTCAGCGCCGCGTTCGTGCGGGTGATGCTGCCTGGCGGCCTCGCGTTCGCCCTGGGCTCGCTGCTCGGCCTGCAGGCCCTGGCCATCCACGATGCCGCCCATCTGACGGGCCAGGTCGCGCTGGCGCCGCAGATCGCACGGGGCGTGTTCGCCCTCGCGCTGGTCCTGCTCGCCTGGCAGGGTTCCCGCGCCGTGCGCAGCGACTAGCGCGAGTCGATCCGGAGGACGATCTTGCCGAACTGCCCGGCGTCGTCCATCCGCGCATGGGCGGCGGCCGCCTCGGCCAGCGGGAACACCCGGTCCACCACCGGCCGGAGCGCGTGCCGATCGCAGAACGCCAGCATGGAGGCGAAGTCGCGGGCCGTCCCCATCGTGCTGCCGAGGATGGTCAGCTGCTTCCAGAAGATCCGCCGGACCTCCAGCTTCCCCGTGGCGCCCGTCGTCGCGCCGTAGGTGACGACGCGGCCGCCGGGCCTCGCCAGCGCCAGGGCCTGTCCGAAGGTCTCGCCGCCGACGCTGTCGACCACGACGTCCGGGCCATCCCCGCCGATCAAGCCACCCAGGCCCTTCACCCAGTCACCCGTCCGGTAGTTCACACCGGCTTCCGCGCCCAGCTGCCTGGCCCGGGCGATCTTCTCGTCGCTGCCCGACGTGACGAACACACGGGCACCGATCGCGTGGGCGATCTGGAGGACGAACGAGGAGACACCGCCGCCCGCGCCGGTGACAACGACCGTCTCGCCCGGCTGCACGCCCGCGCGGGTCACGACGGCACGATAGGCGGTGAGGCCGGCCAGCGGAAGCGCCGCGGCCTCCTCGAACGACAGGGCGGCCGGCTTCGGATGAACGTTGGCCGCCGGCACCTTCACGCGCTGCGCGTAGGTGCCGTTGTCGGGCAGGCCGAGGATCCGATAGGCGCGCCCCTGCGCCCGCTCATCCGGTCCCCAGTCCATGCCGGGGTCGATGACGACCGCGCGGCCGAGCAGGCTGCGATCGACCCCCTCGCCCACCGCGGCCACCTCGCCGGCGCCATCGGAGCCCAGGATGATCGGCAGCGTGATGCCGGCGTAGAGCCCCTGGCGGATGAAGGCGTCGCGGTGGTTGAGCGCCGCCGCCTTCAACTGCACCACCACCTCGCCCGGACCGGGGGCGGGATCGGGGACCTCTTCCAGCTTCAGGTTCGTCGGGGGACCGATCTCACGCAACACGACAGCTTTCACGGGTTGACTCCTTCTGTCGCCGAGATCAGATTTCGCCTCGTTCGAGGCGAACAGCCACCTGCAGGGGCCCTCTTTCGGCGATGGCTGTCAAGAAGTCTTGATATGGAATCATTTCTCTGGAGAGTGAAAGATGCATGTTGATCTCGGCTCCCCTGAACGTGCGGTTGAACCCCCGCAGTCTCAGAGCATGAACTCGTTCGAACAGGAGGTCTCTGAGCAGGTGATGAGCGCGACGCGCTGAGATCACACGAAAATGAGAGCCTCTGACTTGGCTGCGAAGCGGCTCAACCCATCCCTCGGACAACAGGGATCTGACGATGGCCTCTTCAACCGCCCGACTGGAAATCGCCGCCAGCCAAGCGAAATCGTTTGACACAAGGGGCTCGATTTCAGCCCGGCGGATATCTGGCACGCTGATGATCAGAAAAACGTAAGGAACCCTCTCCTCATCCTGTCGGCGAAGCGCTCCGTGGATCTTGTACGTGGCCAGCGCGAAGCAGTCTTCGGGCTCGAGTCCAACATACTGGGCCGACTCCCTGAACAGCGTCCCGTGGAACTTGATATTCAGGCGGCAGATCGGTCGACCTTCCGCGTCGATCAGGCGATAGTCCGTATCCGTCCGCCCCACACGCTCGTCTTCGACGCCAAACCCCTGTGCCCCCAGTACGTCCCGCGACAACTCTTCGAAATGAGTCTCAGCGAGCGACCCCAGAAGCATCTGGACAATACCTTGCCTGGCCCGAGCGAGCGCGTCCTGCGTCGGCTCGCTGGCATCGAGCCATTCGTACAAGCCGCCCTGCTGAATGGAATCGGTCCAGTTGGACAGATGGAAACGGGACAACTTCGTCTGTTGGGCCACCTGCTCCAATGGCTCACCGCGAACGACCCTGTCCAGGGCCCGAGCCCGCTGCAATAGCTTGGGCTCTTCGGGCGCGCCGTCGTACAACAAGCCCATTACCTTCAGGTACCGCGTCAGATCCTGCACTTATGCTCGCCTGCGAGAACGGTTCTCGGTTGCTCGAGCCGCATCATTGGGTGGGAGGAATCGAAACCGAGAGCCCTTCAGATAGTCCTCAGCAAGCTCAACTGCAATCCATCGCCGGCCCGTATGCTCGGAAGCCTCCCCAGTGACGTTGGAGCCAGCGAACGGATCCAACACCGTATCGCCTTCATCGGTGCAAAGCTTGATGAAGAACTCAGGGAGGGACCTGGGAAACCTGGCTGGGTGGACAGGAAGCGAAGCCTCGACACAGGCCCTCAGATACCTGCTGTTGGAATCGTTATTCCCGATCTCCAGCAAGTTCGGCGGAATGGCTCCACCGTGGTTCTTCTGGAATTTGTTCGTAATGTTGTGCCCGGACGGTCGTTCCTTCGCGCGATATCCCTTCTCGATCAGCCGCAGCATGTCTCGGCTGTACGTCTTCAGCACTTCCCGATTGTTCGCTTTCGGCCACTCTGACTTGCTGAGCCAGCAGACGAGGTTCACAGCGCTCTTCACACGAATCCGCCTTACATTGACCCACTCAGCCGGAGCCGGAAGCGCAGCCGGATTGTACCAGTAGAAATCCTGGGCCAAGTGCAGGCCCACAGTGTCGCAGAGCGCAAGAATGAGGCGGTACTGGTAGAGAGAGCGTGTCGGCGTGCCTTTATTCCACACGCCGCCCAAGTCGATGACCAGGCTTCCGGTCGACTTCAGAAGCCGTCGACACTCCGCAGCGTAGGGTGTGAACCATTCGACAAATCGGTCCTCTCCCACAGAGTTATAGGGTTTCTTCTTACGGAAGGTCAGCGGGAATGGAGGGGAAGTCACGACGAGGTCAATCGACTCACTTGGCAGGTCAGACATGACCTCCAAGGAATCGCCCAGGTAGGCACGCCCGAATCGCGTGGAATAGTAAGGCTTACGCTTCACAGACCTGCACTCCAGACGCCGTATTCTACACCCAGCGGTTACGTCGCCGGAGTCAACGAGAGCCCGAAAAACACGAATGGGGCAGCCACGGCCGCCCCATTCGCTCAACGCCCACGAAGGCCGGACCGGAGTTACGCGCAGCCTGACGTATTGCCGCAGTTGGCGCACTTGTAGCAGCTGCCGCTGCGCACCATGATGGCGCCGCAGGTCGAGCAGGGCGGCGCGTCCTCCTGGTTCTGCATGGCCGCGAAGGCGCTGGCGGACGGCGCCGCTACCGGGGCCGGCGTCTGGACGCCGGGTGCCGGCGCCTCGGCCACTGCCTCCCGCACGTTGACGCCGGCGCGGAACTGCTCGTCCGGCGACAGGAACTTCGCCGCGAGCCACCGGAAGATGTAGTCGACGATCGACTTGGCGAAGCGCACCTCCGGGTTCTTCGTCATGCCGGACGGCTCGAACCGGACGTGGCTGAACTTGTCGACGAGCACCTGCAGCGGCACGCCGTACTGCAGGGCGTAGGAGATCGCCTGGGCGAAGGCGTCGGCGAAGCCCGAGATCGTCGACCCTTCCTTCGCCATCACCAGGAAGATCTCGCCCGGGGTCCCATCGTCGAACAGGCCGGCGGTGATGTAGCCCTCGTGGCCGGCGATGTCGAACTTGTGGGTGATCGACCGCCGCTCGTCCGGCAGCTTCCGGCGGACCGGCTGGCCGGCGGCGGCCACCGCCGCCTTGGCGGCCTCGGCCGGGGCGGTGCCCTTCGAGGTGTTCAGCGGCTGCGTCCGCTTGCTGCCGTCGCGGTAGATCGAGATCGCCTTCGCGCCCATACGCCACGACTCGATGTAGGCCTGCATGATCTCGTCGACCGTCGCCTCCTTCGGGACGTTGACGGTCTTCGAGATGGCGCCCGAGATGAACGGCTGCGCCGCCCCCATCATCTTGATGTGGCCCATGTAGTGGATCGACCGCGTCCCCTTGGCCGCCTTGAACGCGCAGTCGAAGACCGGCAGGTCGCGCTCGCGCAGGCCGGGCGCCCCTTCGATCGTCTCGTGCTGGTCGATGTAGTCGACGATCGCCTGCACGGCCGCCGGCGCGTACCCGAGGCGCGACAGCGCCATCGGCACGGTCTGGTTGACGATCTTCATCAGGCCGCCGCCGACCAGCTTCTTGTACTTCACGAGCGCGATGTCGGGCTCGATGCCGGTCGTGTCGCAGTCCATCATGAAGCCGATGGTGCCGGTGGGCGCGAGCACCGTCGCCTGCGCGTTCCGGTAGCCGTGCTGCTCGCCGAGCTCGACCGCCTCGTCCCAGGCATCCTGCGCCGCCTCGAAGAGGTCGGCCGGGACGGCCGGGGCGTCGACGTCGCGCAGCGCGTCGCGGTGCTTCCGCATGACGCGCAGGAACGGTTCGCGGTTCTTCTCGTAGCCGGCGAACGGGCCGCCGTGATCGCGGGCCACGCGGGCCGACTGCGCGTAGGCGTCGCCGGTCATCAGCGCCGTCAGCGCCGCCGCGTACGCCCGGCCTTCGTCGCTGTCGTACGGCAGGCCGCGCGACATCAGCAGCGCGCCCAGGTTCGCGTAGCCCAGCCCGAGCGGCCGGTAGTCGTGGCTGTTCTTCTCGATCGACCGGGTCGGATAGCTGGCGTTGTCGACGAGGATCTCCTGCGCCGTGATCAGCGTGCGGATCGCCGCCCGGTACGAGGTGACGTCGAACTCGCCGTCCTCCCGCAGGAACTTCATCAGGTTCAGCGACGCGAGGTTGCAGGCCGAGTCGTTCAGGAACATGTACTCGGAGCAGGGGTTCGACGCGTAGATCCGGTCGGTGTTCGGGCAGGTGTGCCACTCGTTGACCGTGGTGTCGAACTGCATCCCGGGATCGCCGCAGACGTAGGTCCCCTCGGCGATGAGCTTGAGGAGATCCTTCGCCTTGTAGGTGTCCACCACCTCGCCGCTCGTCACCGCGCGCGTCCGCCACTCGCCGTCGTCGAGCGCCGACCGCATGAACTCGTCGGTCACGCGGACGCTGTTGTTCGAGTTCTGGAAGAACACCGACGAGTACGCCGTCCCCGTGAACGAGCCGTCGTAGCCGGCGTCGATGAGGGCCCAGGCCTTCCGCTCCTCCTCGACCTTGCAGTTGATGAAGTCGACGATGTCCGGGTGCTCGGCGTTCAGGATGACCATCTTCGCCGCGCGGCGCGTCTTGCCGCCCGACTTGATGACCCCGGCGAACGCGTCGTAGCCCTTCATGAACGACACCGGCCCCGACGCCGTGCCGCCCCCCGCCAGCAGCTCCTTCGACGACCGGATCGGCGACAGGTTCGTCCCCGTGCCCGAGCCGAACTTGAAGAGCATCCCCTCGGTGCGCGCCAGCGTCAGGATCGAGTCCATCGTGTCCTGCACCGAGTTGATGAAGCAGGCCGAGCACTGCGGCGCCTTCTCGAACCCGCAGTTGAACCAGACCGGGCTGTTGAAGGCCGCCTTCTGGTACACCAGCAGGTGCTTCAGGTCGTCGCTGAAGGCCTGCAGCGCCTCCTCGGAGGCGAAGTACTTCTGCGCCCGCGCCCAGTCGGTGATCGTCGTGACGACCCGCCCGATGAGCTGCCGCACGCTCCGCTCCCGCTCCGGCGTGCCGAGCTGCCCGCGGAAGTACTTCGACACCACGATGTTGGTCGCCTGCTGCGACCAGGCCTTCGGAATCTCGACGTCGCGCTGCTCGAAGACCGCTTCACCCTTCTCGTTCGCGATCACCGCCGCGCGCAGCTCCCATTCGACCTCGTCGAAGGGATCGCGCCCCGCCCGGGTGAAGTAGCGCGAGAACTCCAGCCCGGGAGCCGACGCACCGGTCGACTTCCGGGCCCGCGGAGCCTCGGATGCCTGGGAGCTGCCGCTCTCGACGAGCTGGCCCGCCCCCGCCGCCTCGTAAGCAGCGCCTTTTTCCATGCCTTCCTCCAAACCGGAGACTGCCCCCGCCCCGGGGGCGTCCCATCCGACACACCTGAATTTGAAGTGACGCGGGCAGACGTGCGATGGGGACGAGGTCCCCTCGACGGCTTCAGGCAGGAGGCTGGGAACTCCCGCGGTTGTCTGTCGCGCTACGGCGGACAACTATGCGCCCGCCTCTGGCGTTTGTCAAGATGTGAACTACCAGATATTGTGTCCCCATTTTAGTTCAAACGCCAGATATTGTCGAAACACGCCGGAAACGACTGGAATATCGAGGGGACGAACCTCGTCCCCGATCCGGGTTCCTCGTCCCTCCGTTACCGCTCGTCCCCCGCCGACCCGTGCCGCGGCATGACGCTGTCGAACGGATCGAGGTGCCAGTCCAGGAACGTCCAGACCCGGTTCCACGAGTCCCGCTGCTCGCGCGTGTTCTCGGGCTGCCAGGTCTTCGGATCGACGCGGCGATCGAAGGTGTGGCCGCCCAGCGGGTTGTCGTAGATCATCGTCTCGGCCAGGAACGGCTTCCGGGCGCGCAGCGCATCGACCAGTTGCGAGTCCTCCTCGAAGTTCACGTCCTGATCGTTGCGCGTCACGTGCACGAGCAGCGGGATCTGCAGCTTGTCCACCTGGTAGAGCGGCGAGCGCTCCTTGTAGATCTCGTGGCGCTCGGCGGGCAGCCCGCCAAAGCGGTTCGCCGGATCGATCAGCTGGTGCTGGTGCTCGACCCCCTTCCAGGCGAGCCGCTGGAACAGGTTCGTCACCGGCACGAGCGCAGCGGCGCACGCGAACGTCGTCGGCTCGCGGAAGATCGACAGCAGCGTAATCATGCCGCCGTGGCTCCACCCGATGATGCCGATCCGCGTCGGATCGACCTCCGGCACGTGCTGCTTCAGGTAGTCCACGGCCGTCAGCACGTCGTCCACCTCGGCGCCCCCGTAGTCGATCGCGTCGTAGAACGCCTTGCCGTAGCCGATGCTGCCGCGGTACTCGGGGGCGATCACGATGTAGCCCTTTGCGGTGGCCTCACGGATGTACGGGATGTAGTGCTCGTAGAGGTGGCCGCGGATGTTCTCGTGGACCCACACCAGCGCCGGGTGCGACCTGGGCCCGCGCAGGTGCAGCGGCTTGAAGACGAACGCGGGAATCGCCAGCCCGTCCGCCCGGCTCGGATACGAGATCTTCTCCTCCTGCATGTAGCCCTGGCTGGCCTCCTTCCACGTCCGATCGGTCTCGGCCTGATGCTGGAGGTCGGCGGCGAAGTCGACGTGGCGCTGAGCCGGAGGCCCGGCCTGCGGCGCGGCCGCCGGTGGCTGTGGCGCACCGGCGCCGACACGGCCGGTGAACAGGGCGAGGAAGGTGAAGACGAGCGCCCGGCGGAGCGGGACGGGACGGCGGACAGACATGGGCGGTCTCCTGGCTGCAAGGGTGGGCGGGACCCGGCCGGACGCCGGATGCGATCCCCGATGCCGTTATTGTAGCGGCTGATGAGCTTCGGGGGACCGACGGGAGGCGCGGCGCCTCAGAGACCGCCGTGGAGCAGCGCCGCCAGGACGGCGGCTTTGTCGGCCAGGCTGCGGGCGAACACGTAGTTGCCGGCACTCAGGGCCTCTTCGGCCTGGCGGATGAACCGCCGGGCGGTGTCGTACTGCGCCTTCGCGTCCGTACTGAGCGACTGGTAGTCGACCTGCCCGAGATCGCTGCCCGCCTTCGCCAGCGTCTCGCGGATGCGTTGCGCCGCCTGCGGCATGCTGGCCGCCGGGGCCGTCTGCAGCATCGGCGGCTGCGCCGCGGGATGCGCCGGCGGCTCGGCGGCCGGTGCGGGCCTGGTACGGCGCCGCTCGACCGGCTCGTCCGGCACCGGCTTCTTCGCCGGCTCGGAAGCTCCGGCTCCGGGTCCGACCGGACCGGGGCTGGACGGCAGAGGGGCAGGCGTCACGTCGTGCGGCGGCGCCGGCGGCAGCGCCAGGGGCGGGATCGCCGGTTCGGTGCGCGCGTGCAGACGCGCGCAGCCGCCCAGCGCCAGCGCCAGCGCTGCCAGGGCCAGGGCCGCCCGTATCGGTCGTCCGCGCCCGCTCGTCGTCATCCGCCTCCGATTATGCGCCTGTCCCGGATGGCACGGCACGGATATCGGCCTCGTCATCGGGTCAGCCCAAGTCCGGCGGGCGGCAAGGTCCCCCCGGCCTGCGGGAGCAGGACGCGGAAGGTCGTGCCGTGGCCGGGGGTCGACTCGACCTCGATCTCGCCGTCGTGCAGCTGGACGATGCGGTACACCATCGACAGCCCGATACCGCTGCCGGCGGACTTCGTCGTGAAGTAGAGATCGAAGATCCGCGCGAGGTCGCCCGGCGCGATGCCGACTCCCGTGTCCTGCACGCGCACCTCGACGCGGCGGCCGCGGGTCGCGCCGCACGAAATCCGCAGGGTGCCGCCGTCCGGCATCGCCTGGCAGGCGTTCAGGGCGAGATTCAGGAACACCTGCCGCAGCAGGCCGGGATCGCCGTTCACCTCCGGCACGTCCGCCGGACAGTCGAGGACGATGGCCACGCCCGTGCGATCGGCTTCGGGCGCGATGGTCGACCGCAGGTCCTCGATCAGCGCCGGCAGGCGGAGGGGCTCCAGCTGGACCTCCTGCGGCCGGGTGAACTTCAGGAACCCCTGCACGACCTGGTCGAGCCGCCGGATCTCCTCGCCGATCGTGTCGACGTAGGCGAGCGCGCCCTGCTCTGAGGGGACGACCGCGGAGGCCTCACCCTCGTCCCGCGCCAAACGCCCCGCGGCGCCGCCCGAGAGCGCCTGGCGGAGCAGCTCGAGGTGGATCGTCATGGCGTTCAGCGGATTCTTCACCTCGTGCGCCACGCCCGCCGACAGCCGGCCGAGCGCCGCGAGCTTGCGCGAATAGGTCAGCGTCGATTCCACCTGGCTCAGGTACCCGACGTTGCGGGCCAGCAGCATCGCGCCGGTGAACCCGCGCGCGGCATCCTCCACCGCTTCGCAAAGCACCAGGCGCTCGCCGCCGGCTCCGCCCTCCTCGGGCTCCAGGTTCACCGACACGGGTCCGCGCGAGCGTCGGTCCCGCAGCGTGTCCTCGACGAGGCGACGGTAGGGATGGGACGCCGGCAGGAGGTCCGCCAGCGGCCGGCCCAGCGGATCGGCGGGCAGCACGGCCCGCATGGAGGGGTTGGCGAACAGCAGGCCCCCGTCGCGGCCGACGAGGGCGACGGCGTCTTCGAGCGGTTCGATAGGCGAGCCGGCCGCTGCCGGCCCGTCGCCGTGCCGGGCCCGGTCGGCCGACAGGCGCGCGCTGATGGCGTTGAACGAGCTGCCGAGTTCGCCGAATTCGTCGCCCGGCTTCAGGTCGAGGGTGACGCCGAACTCCCCCTGACCAAGGCGGCTCAGCCCCGAGCTGATGACGTGGATCGGCCGGAGCACGATCTGCGCGAGCAGCATGGCGACGAGCATCGCCACGAACAGGGCGGCGGCCGCGGTGACGAGGGCGGGCCGCAGGGCGGTGTTCAGGTCCTGCCGGATGAGCAGGGTCGAGACGCCGATCCGGATGGCACCGAACGTGACGTTGTCGAGCAGCAGCGGCTGCACGACCTCGAACGTCCGGCCGCGGCCCCGGTAGATGGCGGCCAGCTGGTCGACCGCGGGGCGGTCGAGCAAGCCGTCCAGCGCCGGCTCGGGCGCCAGGCGGCTTCCCTGCAGCGTCGGGTCGCTGTCCGCGATGACGGTGCCGTCGGCCGCGACGATGGCTGCATAGGTGACGTTCGGCGAGTAGGCGATGCTCGACTCGAGCAGCGAGCGGATCCCCGGGTCGGCCGCCAGCGCCGTCCGCGGATCGCCGCCCTGGGCGACGACGGCGCGCGCCCGCTGGAAGATCGCGCTCGACAGCAGACCGCCACGCGCGGCGCTCTCCTCGAGGCTCATGCGGGCGAGCGCCGCCAGCTGGATGGCGCTGAGCGCCACCACCACCAGCCCCACGATCGACGTGACGCCGAGTACCTGCTTGGCCTTGATGCCGAGCCGCATGGGAATCGATCAGGACGGCTGTCCGGCCTCCCGGAACTTCTTCAGCTTGTTGTGCAACGTCTTCAGGCTGATGCCGAGGATCTCGGCCGCGCGCGTCTTGTTGTTGCGCGTGTGCTCCAGCGTCAGCAGGATCAGCCGCTGCTCCGCCTCGTCGACGGTCACGCCCGGCGACAGCGCCACGACGTCGGACGACGCGGCCGCCAGCCGCGGTTCGGGACGGACGACCTCGGGCGGCAGGTGCTCGCGCCGGATGAACTCCCCGTCGGCGAGGATGCACGCCCGCTCGATCACGTTCCGCAGCTCGCGCACGTTCCCCGGCCAGGCGTGCTCCTCGAGCAGGCGCTGGACGTCCGGGGTCACGCCTGCCACGTTCCGGTTGTGCTGCGTGTTGAACTCCCGCAGGAAGGCCTGCACCAGCAGCGGGATGTCCTCCTTCCGTTCGCGCAGCGGCGGCAGCACGATCGAGAAGACGTTCAGCCGGTAGTAGAGGTCCTCGCGCAGCTTGCCCTCGCGCACCGCCTCCTTCGGGTCGCGGTTGGTGGCCGCGATCACCCGGACGTCGACCGCCTGTTCCTGCCGCCCGCCGAGCCGCCGGAACCGCCGTTCCTGCAGCACGCGCAGCAGCTTGGCCTGCGTCACCGGCGTCATCTCCGCGATCTCGTCGAGGAAGAGCGTCCCCCGGTCGGCCAGCTCGAAGCAGCCCTGCCGCCGCTCGGTCGCCCCCGTGAACGCCCCCTTCTCGTGCCCGAAGATCTCGCTCTCCAGCAGCGTCTCGGGAATCGCCGCGCAGTTGAGCGCGACGAACGGAAAGGCGGCCCGCGGGCTCAGCTGGTGGATGCTCTGCGCCACCAGTTCCTTCCCGGTGCCCGATTCGCCGGAGATGAGCACCGACGCCGAGGTGGGCCCGGCCGCCTCGATCACGCCGTAGATCTTCCGCATCGAGCCGCTGCTGCCGATCATCGGCCCGAACGCCCCGCGTTCGCGCAACTGCCGCCGCAGGACCTGCACCTCGCGCAGCGTCCCGAGGCGCTCGACGATCTTCTCCAGCAGGATCCGCAGGCGCTGCACGTCGACCGGCTTGGTGAGGTAGTCGTACGCGCCGTCCTTCATCGCCTCGACCGCGGTCTCGATCGTCCCCTGCGCCGTCAGGATCACCGTCGTGATGTCGTCCCCCTGCGCCTTCAACGTCCGCAGCAGCCCCAGGCCGTCGAGCCGCGGCATCACCAGATCCGTCACGATCACGTCGGGCTGCGCGCGCGCGATCTTCTGCAGCGCGTCCTCGCCGTCGACCGCCGACTCCGCCCGGTAGCCCCAGCTCCGGATGAGCTGCTCGAGACCGACGCGCGCCGACATGTCGTCCTCGACGATGAGCACCCGCTCGGGGTCCGGCTGCCCATGGTCCTGTTGAGTCATGCGGCTCCTCCTCACTCCTCGATTAATGTAATTCTTACACGTTTTCTGTGTTCTTTCGTGGCGGCCATCAGCGAAGCCGGACCGCGTTCTTCAAGGGATTTCCGGGCAGCCGTCGCAGACCGGCCGCCCCGTAACAGGCCGTTCAGCAAGAACATCGCCAGCGGGCCCGGACCGGGGCGGACGTCGAAAGTGATAAAGTCCGGGGGTGTACCACGAGACCGATCAGCCGCCTCCGCAAGCGCCGGCCGCCGGGTCGTCGGATCCGGCCGCGCCCACGCCGCCGCCGGTCGACGCCACGGGCGCGCCGACGCCGGCCGGCGGGGCCCCTGGCCTGGCCGCGCGATTCGGCGCGTTGTTCGAGGTGGTGCTCTGCTCGGACTACCCGACCCAGCTTGCGATCGCCGCGGGACTGGCGCTCGCCGGGTTCCAGCCGTTCGGCGCCAACGGCCTGCTGCAGCTGCCGTACGTGGCGGCCCTGTCGATCATCGACGCCGTGGTGCTGGTGGGGCTGATCCTGCTGTTGCTGCGCGCGCACGGCGAGCGGCCGCGCGACGTCCTGCTCGGCTCGCGTGCCGTCGGACGCGAGCTGCTCCTGGGGATTCCGCTGGCAGCCGTCGCGCTTGCCATCGGCGTCGGGCTGCTGCTGCTCATCCAGTGGCTCGTCCCGTCGCTGCACAACGTCAAGGTGAACCCGCTGGAGGGCCTCATCCGGACGCCCTTCGACGCGGCGCTCTTCGGGCTGGTGACGCTCGTGGCCGGCGGGCTGCGCGAGGAGATCCAGCGGGCGTTCATCCTGCACCGGTTCGAGCGCTACCTCGGCGGCCCCGTGATCGGCATCGTCGTGGCGAGCATCGGCTTCGGCGCCGGGCACATCGTGCAGGGCTGGGATGCGGTCGTGACGACGGCGACGCTCGGCGCGTTCTGGGGCGTGGTGTACCTGCGCCGGCGGAGCATCGCCGCGCCGGCCGTCAGCCACGCCGGCTTCGACCTGGTCCAGATTGCGCAGTACGTGCTGTTCCATCACTGATGATCGGCGCCGGCGCGGCCGCGGCCGCGGGCCGGCCCGATCGCGAGTGCCACAGGAGGTGCGGCAACCGTGTCAGAGCGTGAGTGGCGCGAGGCCCCGGACATGCGGCGCTCGGTGCTCGGCCTGGCCCTCGTCCTGGTGGTGGCGGGCGTGCTGCGGTGCTGGCACCTGGCGACCGGGCTGCCGGCGACGGCCCTGGCGGGCGAGCAGGATCTGCTCGGGCGCGTCGTGCAGGCGATGGCCGGCGGTCGCTTCAATCCGCAGGCGTTCGACACGCCGTCGCTCTACTTCTACCTGCAGCTGGCCGTAGCCTGCCTGCGCTTCCTCGCGGGCGCCGCCCATGGCCTCTGGACGTCGGTGGACGCCTTCCAGCCGGCCAACGCCTACGGCTGGGCGCGGGGGATCTCGGCGCTCATCGGCGTCGCCACCGTGCTCGTCGTCTACCACGCCGGCGCGCGCTGGGGCGGCCGGCATGCGCTGCTGGCCGCCGGTCTGCTCGCAGTCCTGCCGGCGCACGTGCGCGCCTCGCACTACGCCCTGCCGGAGGTCGCCACCACGTTCTGGGCCGCGCTGGCGCTGGTGCTGACGCTGCGGACGCTCGAGCGTGATTCGCTCGAGCGGTTCGTCTGGGCGGGGGTGGCCGCCGGCCTCGCCGGGGCGACGACGTACCGCGGCGGCATCACGCTGCTGCTGCCGCTGGTCGCCGTCTGGATGAGCTCGTCGACCGGCCCGTCGCGTCTGGCCAAGGCCGCCGGCACCATCGGCGCGGCCGCGGGCGCCTACCTGCTGGCGGCTCCCTACACGCTGCTCGATCTGCCGGCCTTCCTGAATGCGGCGGCGGCGAACCTGGCCGGAGCCGCGGCCGGCGGACCGGACCGGGCGGCCGTCGCGGCGACGCTGCTGGCGACGCTGCAGTGGCCGGCCCTGCTGCTCGCGCTGGCGGGCTTCGGCCTCGGGCTCGTGCGGTCGGTCACCGGTCCGGGCCACGCCCGGTGGGTCCTGCTCGTGTCGTTCCCGATCGTGTATCTCGGATCGATGGCCGTGGGCCGGACGGGCGACCCCGGCCTCTGGCTGCTGCCCGTCCTGCCGTTCGTCGCCATCCTGACCGCGATTGCGGTGATTTCTGGCGTGAGCCTGCTCCGCCGCTTCAGCATTCCCCGAGCGGTCCGCCAGGGCTTGATCACCGCCCTCACGGTGGCGGCGCTGCTGCCGCCGCTCGTCGCATCGATCCGCACGGATCGCGCCATCGGGGCGCCGGTTCAGCGCGGCGGCGCCGGGGCCGAGCTGCCCCCCAGATAGAGAATCCTCAGGTTCCCGCGGACGCGCAGGCCCGCCAGCCATTCGGCGATGAGGGCGTTGCGCCGCTCGGCGTCGAGACGCGCCACGATCTCGTCGTGCACCTGCGCCAGCGGCAGCCGCACGCCGTTGCGCGTGAAGGCCGCGGCGTGCGTCTGGTAGTACTGCGCCACCTCCTCGTCGCTCGGCGCCGGTGGTGTCGGAAACCGCTGGTCGAGGTACGCCTGGATCCGGAGGTTGTCGCGGACCACCGCGCGCAGGTGCGCCTGGTCGAAGCCGGCGACGAGCAGCGCCTGCTCGTAGGCCGCCTGGCTCGGGAAGCGGGCGCGGATCGCCGCCAGGTCCCGGTCGATGGCCTTCGGATCGGGCTCCGGCGGCGCGTAGTGCTCGACCTCTCCGAGCATCAGGTCGCGGTCGATCAGCTGCTGCAGCACGGCGTTGATCGCGTCGACGCCGGGCGGCAGGGTGACGAGGCCGAAGGTGCGGGCGGCGCGCGCGTCCGACAGGGTGATGACCTCGCCCGACACGACGGCGAGCACCCGGTCGATGATCTCGTCGGCGCGCAGGCCGGGCTGCACGGCCGCGGCCATCACGGCGGCCAGGACGACGATGGCGACGCGGCGGATGCGCATGTCGGGGCCGTCTCCCTTCAGAACGCCTCGCCGAGGCTGATGTTCAGCACCATCAGCTGCTCGCGGGCGCCGGACGCGAGCAGGTGTCGCGCCAGCTTGAACCCGAGATCGATCCGCAGCGGGCCGATCGGCGACTTGTAGCGGAAGCCGAAGCCGGCTGCCGCGCGGATCTCGGACGGATTGATGTCCATGACGTGTGCGAAGACGTTGCCCGCGTCGAGGAATCCGACGATGCCGATGCTGCGCCAGAGGGGTGCGCGCAGCTCGGCGTTCAGGATGACGAGCGCGTCGCCGCCGATCGGGAAGCCGTTGGCGTCGATCGTCGCGGGGGTGCCGAGCTGATCGAGCGCGAAGCCGCGCACGGTGGTCGGACCGCCAGCGAAGAAGCGCTCGCTGATCGGCAGGTCGCGCACGGTCGTGGTCAGCATCTGGCCGCCGGGGCCCGGGATCGGCTGCCCCTGGGCATCGGTGGCGGGGACGACCCGCGGGAAGCCGGAGGCGAGGCCCAGGCGGACGTCGCTGGCGAAGACCAGGTGTCGCGTTCCCGGCAGCGTCCGGTAGACCGCCCCCTGCAGGAACGTCTTCGCGAAGCCCACCTCCGATCCGATCGCCCGCCCGGCCAGCTGGCCGTTGACCACGAGCAGTTCGCCGCGCGTCGGGTCCAGCGGATCGTCCCGCGTGTCGTCGACGATCGAGCCGGAGAACGAGGACAGGCGGACCTGCGGGAACAGCCGGTCGACCAGCAGCTGGTCGGCCGGCGAGACCTGCACGTCGAACTGCCGGTTCCTGTCGATCGCGTAGTTGCCCGAGATACTGAGCGCCGGGCTGAGGCGCCGCGCGACCTGCGCGCTGAAGCCGCGGTGGGCGAAGTTGAAGCTGGTCCGGACGCCCTGCTCGATGACACCGGTCAGCAGCGCGTCGGCGGCGGTGCCGAACAGCCGGGGCTCGCGGTAGGTGGCGATGACGCGGTAGTCGCTGAACCCGTACCCGCCGTCCGTGCTGGTGCCGCCCGCGACGAACGGCGCCGCGTTCGGGCGGAAGCTGACCCGCGAGAACAGGCTCACCGACCGGTTCTTCCCGAACAGGTTGCGGCGGGTGATCTCGAACAGCGCGCGCGGCGCGAACTCCAGCTGGTCGACGGCGAAGCCGGTCTGCCCGTTCGCCCGCGGCCGGACGCCGACCTCCAGACCGCCGCCGTAGCCGATCGTCGTCGTCGGCGCCTCCTCCACCGTGACGAGGACGTCACGCCGGGTGTCGGAGCCGTGGAGGAGCTGGCTGATGCGCACGCGGCGGAACAGGCCGAGCGCCACGAGACGGCGCTGACCGTCCGAGAGCGCCTGCAGGTTCAGCGGCTCGCCCGGCTTCAGCCCCAGTTCGCGCTCGATCAGCTTCGTGCTCGTCCGCGTGTTGCCGACGACCAGGATGTGCTCGATGAAGATCTGCGGCCCTTCGCTGATGAGGTAGCGGATGGCCACGCGCGACCGGTCCGCGCTGAACCCCAGTTGCGGCGTGACGCTGGCCGACTGGTAGCCGCGATCCTGGTAGGCCGTCTGGATGACGTCGCGATCGCGGGCGATGTCGGGATCGTAGAAGGGACGCCCGGGAATCGCCCGGAGGTCGTCACGCAGCACCGCTCCCGACACCGACGCGTTCCCGACCAGCTGCACGTCGTCGATGATCGTCCGCACGCCCGGGACCACCGTCACGCCGACGTCCACCGGCGCCACCCCCGGAACCGGGTCTCCGGCGCCCCGCGCCGGCGTCACCGCCGAGGTGACGCGCGCGGCACTGTAGCCGAGCTGCCGGTAGCGCAGCTCGAGGGCCGCCACCGCCGCGTCGAGCCGCGACTGCACGAAGGGCTGGCCCGGCCGCAGCTGCAGGTCGGCCGGCAGGTCGGCCAGGTGCACGGCCGTGTCGCCGGTCGACACCACCGCGGCGACGCGGTAGAGCGGGCCCCGATGGATCCGGAAGACGACCGCCAGCTCGTTGCCGTGCTGCTCGCGGCTGAACGACGCCGTCGCGTCGCGGTAGCCCTGCGCGCGGAAGTAGTCCTGGATCCGCCGGCCCGAGTCCTCCAGCAGATCCTCGTCGACCGAGCCCTCGCGCCGGATCGGCACGAGCTCGGTCTGCTCGTCCGGGGGCAGCGGGTCGCCCTCGAAGGCGATCGTGACGTGCGGCCCCGGCTCGATCGTGAGCGTCAGCGCCACCGTCGCGTCGTGCTCGCCCGGCACGATCGACGGGTCGATCCGCGCCTCGTAGTAGCCGGCCGTCTTCAGCTCCTCGGTATAGCGATCGAGCCGCGCCCGCAGGTCCACGCGATCGTACGGGTCGCCCACCTTCAGCGCCAGGTGGTCGAGGATCTCCGCGCGGGTGCGGAGCGGGGAGCCGGCCAGGCGGATCGCCTCGATGCGGGCCCGCGGTCCGGCGTCGATGCGGAAGACCAGGGTGACGAGCTCGCGATCGGGCTGCGGATCGGTCTCGGGGGCGATCGTCGGCCGCAGGTAGCCGTGATCCTCGTACAGGCCGCGCAGCAGCCGCACCACCTCGTCGACCCGTCCGAGCGGCGGCGAGACGCCGTACCGATCGGTCACCGCGGTCCTGAGCTCGCGCGTGGGCAGCCCGAGCTGGCCCTCGAAGCGCAGCTGCCCGACGCGCTGCAGCGGAATCAGCTCGTAGGTGAGGAGGACGCCGTCGCCCTGGCGCGCGGCGTGGACGCGCACGTCCTGGAACCGGCCGAGGCTCATCAGGTGCGTGATCGTCTCCCGGACGTCGGCCATCGAGAGCGGGGCGCCGACAGCGGTGACCACCAGCTCGCGCAGGCGGGCATCCTGCTCGGTGTGCCCCTCGAAGGCGAGCCGGACGCCCGTCACCGGGCGCCCCAGGTACTCCGGCACGTCGGCGCGGACCGCGGGCACGCCGGCCAGCAGGACGAGCAGGACGACGAGTGCCCGGACGGGCCGTCGGCCGATGACCATCAGAAGGTGTGCCTCACCCGCACCTCGAGGGCGTAGGTGCGGTCCTCGTTCTGCGAGAGGATCCACGACAGCCGGTCACCCTGGTCGTACTCGAGCAGGATGATCTGGTCGTTGATGGCCGAGCTGAGGCTGCGCGAATAGGTGATGTAGACCCGGTCCGACAGCCGCTTGCCGATCGTCAGGCGGGCGGTCGGATTGAGCCGCGAACTCGTCTGGTAGGGATCGAACAGCGACGGCGTCAGCTGGAAGGTGTCCACGCCGAAGGTCTGCTCCACGACCTTGCCCACCTCGGAGGCCACCGGTCCGGTCAGCAGCTGCGTCGCGCGCGACGCCAGCAGGTCCTGCTGCACCTGGTTCGGGCGCTGCAGCGCCTGCAGCTCGGCGTCCTGGCTGGGGATCTCGTTGCCGAGCAGCAGCGCCAGCAGGTCGGCCGTCGGCAGCGGCGGATCCGACGTCAGCTCGGGCTGCAGCCGTTCGGTCGTCCCGGTCGCCTGCACGGTCACCTGATAGGTCTGACCCGGCACCCGCACGCGCGTCTCGGCCGCCACGTCGAAGAACGGTTCGATCTTCGTCGGATTCGTGAAGTCGATCGTCCCGTGCGTGATGAGGTAGTTCTTCCCCTCGAACAGGACCTGGCCGCGGTCGACCTCCGCCCGCCCGAACAGCAGCGGGTGGCTGTAGGTCCCCTGCAGCGTCAGGTCGGCACGGGCGACCATGCGCACGAGGTTGTTCTCGACCCGGAGCGTGGAGGGGGCCTCGATCCGGACGTCGTAGTGCACCGGCAGCTCGGGGCCCGGCGGCCCCGGGACGGCCGGGGTGCCCGACCCGCCCAGGTCGAACAGGTTCCCGGTCAGCTGGAACCGGCGGCTGAACACCGCGCTCTTCACCGTGACCGTGCCGCCGAGGGTGGGGCTCTGCGCCCGGCCCCGCAGCGACAGGTCGGCATCGATCACCGACTGGAAGCCTTCGGGGTACCGGAGGTGCATGTCGGTGCCGTGCGCGGTGACGTTCAGCTCGCCCGGGCTGTAGCCGGACAGGCCGATGCGGCCGCCGAACTGGACCGGGCCGCCGCCCATCTGCGCCGTGAGGCCGTCGAGCACGACGCCGCGGTCGTCGAAGAGCACCGTGCCGTTGATCGCTTCGAGCGAGTTCGGCAGGGCGAAGTCGCGGATGCGGCCGTTGGTGACGACCGCCCGGCCGTTGAGCGCCGGCGCGGCGAGCGCGCCGTGCAGCTCGGCGGTCAGCTGCGCGCGTCCCGACCCGCGCACGTTGCGGAAGAAGCCCTGCAGGATACCGAGGTTCGCGTCCCCGGCGGCGCGCAGGTCGAGCCGCTGGTTCGGCAGATCGACCGCACCCGACAGCGTCAGCCGCGTGTCCTCGCCCACCAGCTGCATCTGCTGGACCTTCAGCGTGTCCTTGTCGAGGGCGAGACGGATCAACCCCGCGTTGCGCAGCTTGTAGTCGAACAGCCGGAGGTCCAGCTGCTCCACGGTCGTGTCGACCAGCAGGTGACTGACGTCGTCCAGCCGGCCCGTCACGCGGATCGTGCCGCTCGCCACGGCCGTGGTGAACGGTGACAGCTTCGGCTGGAACAGCCGCACGTAGGGGTCGAGCGAGGTGTCGGTGAACCGGAACTGCAGCTCGCTGCTGCCCTGCGGCTTCAGCGAGATCGTGCCGGTGCCGGAGACGGCCAGGCGCGGGGAGGCCGCCTCGACCTGCATGGTCAGCCCCTGGCCTCGCACGGCGAGCGACCCGGTGACCTGTCCGATCCCCTCGTCGGCGACGAACAGGCCGTCGATCCGCCCCTTCACGTCGTATTTCGGATCGTCGAACGTCCCGCTGCCACCCGCCGAGAACTCGAGGAGGCCCGACAGCGGCGCGCGGGGGTAGGACACCGACGCCAACTGCTCCATCGGGATCCGGCGGCCGTCCGCGTTGAACGAATAGGTGCCGTTCCAGCCGACGAACGCCGCCCCGGTGATCGCGCCGGTCCCCTTCGCCACCTCGATGCCGTCGAGCCGGACGCCCCGCCCCTCGAAGCGCAGTCCGGCCGTCGCGTGCTCGAACGGCTCGCCGTACGCCGTGCCGCGATCGATCGTCATCCGGCCGAAGCCGAACGGGCTCGTGTACGCGCCGTAGAGGTGGAACTCGCCCGACAGCCGGCCGTCGACCGGATAGTCGTCGATGCCGAAGGCGTGGCGCAGCGCGTCGACCGGCCAGCGGGCGACGGTGAAGCGCGCGTTGATCTCCTCGCCGTGATCCTGGCGCGGGAAGCCGAGGGAGAACCGCCCGTCGGTGTCGAGGGTCGCCTCCCCCAGCCGGATCGCGCCGCTCGTCACGGTGACGTAGCCGTTCTCGACCACGATGGAGGCCCGCCCGTCGCCCCACGTCTCGTCCCAGGCGCGCAGGTGCTGGCCGGTGAACGTCCCTTCGACCCGCGGGTCGCGGAACGCGTTCAGGAAGGTGCCGTCGAAGGTGCCGCGCCCGCCGAAGGCCACCGGGCCGGTCGGCGCGCCGAAGTCGGTCATGATGCCGGCCAGCACCTCGTCGCTCTCCTGCCAGTCGCTGCTCGTCACGTGGAAGGGGATGCGCGAGTGCTCGCCCCAGGCGGTGACGCCCTGGAACGTCACCAGCGTCTGCTCGGTCGCGAAGCGGCTGGCGCCGATGTCGATCCAGTCGGGCAGCAGCGAGTAGGTCAGGCTGCCGCTGATCGGCAGGTGCCTGGGCAGCGGCTGCGGCAGGTACGGCCCCGGCAGCGGCCCGATCCGGTCCTCGGCCGCCGCCCGCGCCGCCGCCAGCTCGGGCGTTAGCGTCGAGACGCCCGGCGGTGCCTCGACGTCGATCCGCCCGTCGCCGCGGTGATCGCTGAAGCGATCCAGCGGCCACTCGAGCGTGTTGCGCCCGTTCGCCCGGCCAGCGAACCGCAGGCCGCGCAGCCCCACCGCGTCGGTGAACGCCGCGAGATCGACCCCCTGGTACGACGTCGTGAAGTGCGCCTGCGCCGGTGCCGGCGATCCCAGCGGCGCGATGCCGTAGTCGAACTGCATGCTGCCGCCGTAGAAGCGCGACGAGGCGTCGGAGACCTCGAACCGGCCCGGGTCCCACAGCAGGGCGCCGCGCACCTGGTCGAAGCGCAGGCCGTCGACCGTCGTCGACGGACTGGTGAAGCCGCCCTTCAGCTGGAAGCCGCCGTGGTACAGGTGGAACGTGCCGGCGAAATCGCCGTCACCGCCGACCGTGAAGCGGTCGTGCCCGAAGAAGATCTCGCGCATCCGGGGGAAGCGGACCCGCGACCGGACCTGGTACAGCTGCTCGGGCCAGTGGGCGAAGTCGACGTCGCCGGTGACGACCGAATCCGCGCCGTCCGACTGCAGGTCGAGCCGGTCGAGGTGGAGGTGCGGGCCGTCGAGGGAGAACGTGCAGTGCATGTTCGCCCACATCGGCACGTAGTCCTTGATCCGCACCAGCCCGTTGGTGAAGGTCGCCTGCCCGTGGTAGCCGTTCCGGTCGTTGATCGTGATGTCGAGGTTGCGGGCCGTGGTGCTCCACGGCGTGTCGTGATCCTCGTAGATGAACTCGCCCCGGTAGGCGTGCAGGTGCCGGAGGGTGGTCGTGAACCGCTTCGGGCCGGACGGCTTGTCGGAGGTGAACTTCGGGAAGTTGTGTTCGTCGCCCCACTTCTCGACGCGCATCCGCCAGTCCGTCATCTCGACGTCGGTGATGGTCACCTCGCGGCGCAGCAGCGTCGCCCAGTCGAGCGAGACCTCGATCCGGCGCGCCGTGAAGAACGGCCGGTCGCCGGGATGCAGCCCGTCGATCACGAGGCGGTCGACGACGAAGCGGCCCCGGGCGAGGCGGATGGAGAGCCGCCCGATGTGGATGGGCCGCTCGATGCGTTTGGATCCTTCGCGTTCGGCGAGATGGCGGAGGGAGGGGCCGAGATCGATCGTGAGGCTGCTGACAATCGCAGCGGCGAGCGTCGCCGCGAAGATCGTCAGCGCGAGGCCGACGTAGCGCAGAATCTTCCGGGCGCGCTCCCTGCTCAGCACACGTCTCTCTCGCGCTGCGCGCTATTCCACCACGACGAGGAGGCTCCCGGCCTCGACCGACACCCCCTCACCCACCTTGATCTCCCGCACCACGCCGTCCTTCGGCGACCGGAGCTCGTTCTCCATCTTCATGGCCTCGACGACGACGAGGGGCTGCCGCACCGTGACGGCGTCCCCCGGGGCCACGAGCACGCGCACGACCTTCCCCGGCATCGGCGCCACGA
>JAGWRA010000037.1 GCA_028876655.1 Acidobacteriota bacterium
CCACCGGCTCGAGGCTCGTGCCGCGGTCCGGAACGGTCGAGGCAACGGCGCACTGCGGAAGCTCGGCGCGGTGCAGGAAGGGGTGCTGCGGCGCTCGTTCCTGCGCCACGGGGAATACCTGGACCAGGTGCTGTGGACCATTCTCGCGGACGAATGGAGGGCCCCGCACACGGTCGGTGTTCTGCACCCCTCGGTCCACTGACGGGCCGACGGGGATCCGGTAATCAGGCTGCAGGCGGTCCGTCCGGGGACGGTCCGCCTGCGGCCTCTCGGCGTCTTCGGACACTGACGTCATGACTACGGCCAGCGCAGAGGCAGGATCGCCGCCCCTGACGTCCTCGCCACCCGTCCCGGAGCGGACGGCGGCCGAGGCGCCGGCGATGCCGCGTCTGGCGCAGGCTTACGTCTACGGCGTCATCGCTGCCGGGATTCTCACCCTGGTGGCCTGCTTCCCGCACAGCGCCCCCCGCCCGGTGATGTTCCTGCTGTTCCTGGCGGCGTCGGCGGCGGCGGCCGGATTCAAGATCAACCTGCCCCTGAGCAAGGGCGGCTCGACGATGTCGGTCTCCTACGCGGCCGACTTCACGGCGATGCTGCTCATCGGCCCGAGCCAGACCATGCTGATTTCCATGGTCAGCGCCTGGGCCCAGTGCGGGTTCAACACCAAGCGGAAGAATCCCTTCTCCCGGACCGCCTTCAGCATGATGAGCCTCGTGCTGACGGTGCAGGCGTCGGGCTTTGCGTATCACCTGCTGGGCGGCCGGTTCGGGCACATCGACCTGGGAGGCAGCATCGCAGAGCCGCTCGTCGGGGCGGCGGCGGTGTACTTCCTGGCGAACACCTTCCTGGTGGCGACGGCGATTGCGCTGTCGAGCGGGCAGCCGATCCGGCGCGTCTGGTACGACAACTTTCTCTGGACGGGGCCCAGCTACTTCGTGGGCGCCGGCACGGCCGTGGTGCTCGGCCTCATCATCGATCGGACGGGCCAGTGGTTCGCGCTGCTGGCGGCGGCGCCGGTGTACCTGACGCACCGCACGTATCAGATCTACCTGGGCCGGATGGAGGACGAGCAGCGGCACGTGGCGCAGATCAAGGAACTGCACTGGGCCACGATGGAGGCGCTCGAGCTGGCGAAGCGCTCGGAGAAGGCGCTGGCGGCCGAGAAGGAGCAGCTGGCCATCACGCTGCGGAGCATCGGTGACGCGGTCGTGACCACCGACACGGAGGGGCACATCCTCATGTTGAACAACATGGCGGAGGTGCTCACGGGCTGGTCGCAGCAGGAGGCGCTCGGCAAGCCGCTCACTGAGGTCTTCCAGGCGCTGGATCCCCAGACGGGCGAGCAGATCGAGTACGCCGTCGAGGCGGTGATCGCGGACGGGGACGGGGCCGGCGAGCGGAAGGCCCAGGCGGTGCTGATCGGCCGCGACGGCACCGAACGGATCGTCGAACAGACCCTGACGCCCCTGCACCAGAAGGACGGTGTGGTGGGTCTGGTCGTTGTCTTCCGCGACGTGACCGACGTGCTGGCGCTCGAGCAGGAACGGCTGAAGGCGAGCAAGCTGGAATCGCTCGGCATCCTGGCCGGCGGGATCGCGCACGACTTCAACAACATCCTGATGGCGGTGGTGGGCAACCTGTCGCTGGCCAGCATGGCGGCGGTCGACGAGAAGACGCAGCGGCGGCTGTCGGAGGCGGAGAAAGCCTGCGTGCGGGCGCGCAGCCTGACGCAGCAGCTGCTCACCTTCTCGAAGGGGGGGGCGCCGGTCAAGAAGACGATGGCGCTCGGGGCGCTGCTGGCCGACTCGTCGCAGTTCGCGCTGCGCGGCTCGAACGTGAAGTGCGAGACGGCGATCCCCGAGGATCTCTGGCAGGTGGACGCCGACGAGGGGCAGCTGAACCAGGTCATCAACAACATCGTGCTGAACGCGAAGCAGGCGATGCCCGAGGGCGGGCAGGTGACCGTCAGCGCGGTGAACCTCACGATCGATCCCGACACCCGGCCCGCCGGGTTCGATCAGGCGGACGGCCGGTACATCCGGTTCTCGATTGCCGACAACGGTCCGGGGATCCCGGCCGAGATCCAGAAGCGGATCTTCGATCCGTACTTCACGACCAAGGCGAAGGGGAGCGGCCTCGGCCTGGCCTCGTCCTACTCGATCGTCCGGAAGCACGACGGGTGCATCGTGGTGGACTCCGAGGTCGGCGTCGGGACGACGTTCCACATCTTCCTCCCGGCGTCCGCGCGGCAGACGCGACCGGCCCCGGTGCCGGTGCAGGAGACGGTGGCGCGCGGCAAGGGGCGCCTGCTCCTCATGGACGACGAGGAGAGCGTGCGCGAGGTGGCGAGCGAGATGCTCGAGTTCATCGGCTTCGAGGTCGTGGCGGTGGCCGACGGGCGGGACGCCATCGAGACCTACAAGAAGGAACTGGCGTCCGGCCACCGGTTCGACGCGGTCATCACCGACCTCACCGTGCCGGGCGGCATGGGCGGCAAGGATGCGGTGGCGGCGCTCCACGAGATCGATCCGCAGGTCTTCGCGATCGTGTCGAGCGGCTACGCGGACGACCCGGTCATGGCGGAGCCGCGGCGCTACGGGTTCCAGGGGGTGGTCGTGAAGCCGTTCACCGTGAAGGAACTGGGCCGCGTCCTCCAGAGCGCGGAAGTGGGGCTGACCGCCGTCGCCTGATCGTCCCCGGTCACCGGGAGCGCGCAGCCCGGAGCCCGTAGCCTGGAGCCCGCAGCCCGCAGTATCCTGTGCCGTGCCCTTCCCCTACGAGCCCTTCGATCTCGCCGGCCTCCAGACGTACCCGCTGAAATCGCGCGCGAGCAAGGTGCGGGTCGAGGCCTTTGCGCGGCCGTACGCGCCGGGCCGCGGCCTGGCTGCGCTGCTGGACGGCCTGCCCGCGCTGCTGGCCGGCGCCGACTTCCGGGCCGTGGTGCAGGCCCTGGTCGAGGCGCGCCGGTCCGACGGGGGCATCGTGTGGGGGCTCGGCGCGCACGTGATCAAGACCGGGCTGGGGCCGGTCATCGTGGACTTGATGGAGCGCGGTTTCGTGTCGGCGATCGCCATGAACGGGGCGACGGTGATCCACGATTTCGAGGTGGCGCTGGTCGGCGCGACCTCGGAGGACGTGGACGAAGCGCTCGGGCCCGGACGGTTCGGGATGGCGGACGAGACGGGGCGGTTGCTGAACGGCGCCCTCAACGACGGCGTGGCGGCCGGACTCGGGCTCGGGCAGGCGGTGGGGCGGTTCCTCGCCGCGCGCGAGCCGCAGTACGCCCGCCACAGCGTGCTGGCGCAGGCCGCCCGGCTCGGCATCCCGGTGACCGTGCACGTCGCCATCGGGACCGACATCATCCACATGCACCCGCAGGCGTCGGGGGCCGCGCTCGGCGAGGGGAGCCTCAGGGACTTCCGGTACTTCGCGTCGAACGTCGCGCGGCTCG
The DNA here is from genome assembly GCA_028876655.1 of Acidobacteriota bacterium. Lineage (GTDB taxonomy): Bacteria > Acidobacteriota > Vicinamibacteria > Vicinamibacterales > CAVVIG01 > JAGWRA01. Next base: position 3,452 of record JAGWRA010000037.1, read on the forward strand.
AGCGGGGCGTGTACCTGAACTGCGGCTCGGCGGTGGTGCTGCCTGAGGTCTTCCTGAAGGCGGTGGCGCTGGCGCGCAACCGCGGCGTCACCTTTGCCGGCCTGACGACGGTGAACCTCGACTTCATGCGGTTGTACCGGCCGCAGACCAACGTGGTGACCCGGCCGGTGGCCGGCGGGGGCCGGGGCTATACGCTGGTCGGCCACCACGAGCTGATGATCCCGCTGCTGGCCGCGGCGGTGATCGAAGAGAGTGCCGCCTGACCGGGCGTGGACGCGCTGGTCGACGCGTTACGGGCCGCGGACTTCGCCGGAGGCCATGCCGAGCCGAGGACATGGGAATCCGAGGCGAGGCGTCGGCGTCAGGTCGCGCCGGGGGTGGGGCCCCGGCGCCACTGAAAGATGCCAGCGCGCCAAGTTTGCTATAATTCAAGGTTCACGCCGGTGTAGCTCAGTTGGTTAGAGCACGCGGCTCATATCCGCGGAGTCCGGGGTTCAAGTCCCTGCACCGGCACCAATTTTAGATGGGGCTCCGCCCCATACCCCGGCTCGCTTCACTCGCTCGCGCGGCACGGCTCGCTCCGTTCCGCTCGCGGGCGCGCGTTGCGCGCCGCCGCGCACGCTGTCGTTGGGGACGTGCGCGGACTCATGTTCAATCGGGGTTCCACCCCGAACCCCGGCTCGGTCGCTAGCGGGGGCCCCTTCGCCCCGCGCCGCTCCCTCGCGGGCGCGCTGTGCGCGCCGCCGGCGCTGACGCGCCGGAATCGAGGTTGCGTGTGGAAGTCGATGCTTCCACCTGGCGACCGCGCCCTGCAGATGCCGTCCCTCCTCGCCCGGGTGATCGGCACAATCCGTGAGCACGACCTCGCGCCGCGCGGCGCGTCGGTGGTGGCGGCCCTGTCGGGCGGATCCGACTCGGTCGCCCTCGTCGAGCTGCTGCGCGACCTGAGCGCGGCCGGGGAACTGCGCCTTGCGGGTCTCGCCCATTTCCATCACGGCCTGCGCGGGGAGGCGGCCGACGCCGACGAGCGGTTCTGTGCGGCCGTGGCCGCGCGCGTGGGCGTGCCGATCGAGATCGGCCACGGTGACGTCGCCCGCCTGGCCCGCGACGAGCGGCTGTCGCTCGAGGATGCCGCCCGCCGCGCCCGGTACGCCTTCCTCGAACGGGCCCGCGCGGCGCTCGGCGCCGACCTGGTGGCGGTGGGGCACACGCGGGACGACCAGGCGGAGACCTTCCTGTTGCGGATCCTCCGGGGGGCGGGGACGCGGGGGCTGAGGGCCATCCAGCCGCGCGCCGGCCGGGTGATCCGCCCCCTGCTCGACTGCCGCCGGGACGACTTGCGCCGCTTTCTCGCCAATCGGGGTCTAACGTACTGCGAGGACCAGTCCAACGCCGATTTGCGCCATCCGCGCAACCGGCTGCGGCATGCCGTCCTCCCCGCGCTCCGTCGCGACTTCAACGCCGACGTCGAGGCTGTGCTGGCCCGCGAAGCCGCGCTGGCGCGCGACGATGCGGCGCTGCTCGACGAGCTGGCGGCGGGGCTGTACGAAACGGCCGTGTCGCCGGCGGCCGGCGGGCTGGCGCTCGACGTGGCGTCGCTGGGGCAGGCCCCGGTCGCGCTGGCACGGCGGGTCATCCATCGGGCCCTGATCGAGCAGGCGGGAACCCGGTTCGTCGGATTCGACCACGTCGAGGCGGTTCGCCGCCTGTGCGGGGCGGGCGGGCGCGGCGGGCTCGACCTGCCGGGCTTGCGGGTGGAACGAAACGCCGGACGGGTCGTCTTAAGGAATGACGGCCCCGAGGCCGGGCCGGCCCCGTTCAGCTATCCGCTGCCGGTGCCGGGCGAGGTCGGGGGACCGGGCTCTGGCTGGCGGCTGACAGCGGCGCGGGCGGGCGAGGAAGAAGCCCGTGCGGCCGCCCGGGCGGCCCTGGCCGGGCACGGCTCCGTGGCGCTGGTGGCCGCGACCGAGGTCGAAGCGGGGCTGGTCGTCCGGAGCCGGCGTCCGGGCGACGTCTTCCGGCCGGCCGGATTGGGCGGCCGGAAGAAGCTGCAGGATTTCCTCGTGGATCGGAAGGTTCCGCGCCAGAATCGTGATCGCCTGCCGCTGGTGGTGGATGCGGCAGACCGGATTGTCTGGGTGGCGGGGCACCGCGTGGCGGAGGAGTTTCGGGTGACCGACCGTACGGCAGGCGTGGTAATCTTGAGGCTTGAGGCTTGGGGAGGCACGGCTTGAACTCGACCCTGAAGAGCTTGTTGTTCTGGATGGTGCTCGTCGTCGTCGGGGTCCTGATCTGGAATTTTTCGACCAGGTTCCAGGAGCACGACCGTTCGGTGAGCTTCAGCGAGTTCATGACCTGGGTCGACTCGGGGCAGGTGTCCCGCGTCACGATCACGGGGAATGACATCAGCGGCTTTACCAAGGCCAACGAGAGCTTCAGCACCTACGCCCCGTCGCAGTACGACGGCCTGGCCAACAAGCTGATCGACCACAACGTGGTCGTGCAGGCCAAGGAGCCGTCGAACAGCCCATGGGCGTCCTTCCTGTATTCCTGGGCGCCCGTCCTGCTCATCATCGGCTTCTGGATCTTCTTCATGCGCCAGATGCAGAGCGGGGGCAACAAGGCGCTCTCGTTCGGCAAGAGCAAGGCGAAGCTGTCGTCGAGCTCGCAGAAGAAGGTGACGTTCAAGGACGTCGCCGGGGTGGACGAGGCGAAGGAAGAGCTGCAGGAGATCATCGAGTTCCTGCGCGAGCCGCAGAAGTTCCAGAAGCTGGGCGGGCGGATTCCCAAGGGCGTCCTGCTGATGGGCCCTCCGGGCACCGGCAAGACGCTGCTGGCGCGGGCGGTGGCCGGCGAGGCCAACGTGCCGTTCTTCTCGATCAGCGGGTCGGACTTCGTCGAGATGTTCGTCGGCGTCGGCGCCTCGCGCGTCCGCGACCTGTTCGAGCAGG
>JAGWRA010000038.1 GCA_028876655.1 Acidobacteriota bacterium
GGGCGGGGCGCACCGGTGCGACCTCGGTCGCGACGAGCGGACCGAGTCAGCCCGGGACGCCGGCCACGTCATCGTCAGCGACGCAGCACGCCGCCGATGCGGCCGCGTCGAGTGCCACGAGTCCGTCGAACGCGAACGCTTCCACGGGGACGCCGGCCGGCAGCGCAACGACTGCTGGCCAGGCGACGGGCGCCAGCAGCGGGAACGCCACGCCGGCGTCGAAAGGCTCGAACGACCAGGATCAGGCCGACCCGGCGAGTGCGCCTGCGACGCTGGCCATGGCGGCGGCTGCCGCAGCCGCTCCCGTGCCGGTGCCCGTGGTGCCCGCTCCGGTGACGGCCGACCCGTCCGGCCCGCCGGTCACGACGGCGGACGCCACCGCGCCCGTGGCCCCTCAGCTTGACCCGGCCGCGGTTGACGTGCCGTTGACCCAGTTGCCGACCGGACAGAGTGTGCCGGTGCCGGTCGATGGGACAGTGGCCGACACGACGGCTCCGGATCCGCAGGCGGCCAGCGCGAAGAGCGCCACGCCCGCCGCGGCAGCCCCGGCCGGCCCGGTCGCACCCGTTGTTCCGGATCCGAAGGTTCTGGCGGCCGCCACAGCCGCCGCGAAGACTGCGTCCGCGGCGACGCAGACCAGTGCGGCTCCGTCCGGGTCCACGCCGGCCTCGGACTCCACCGCAGCGGCTGGTGCTTCCGCGCCGAAGGACGCGGGGGCGCCAGCCGCCGCCCCCACGACGACTCAGGCCGCCAGGCCGGCGCCGGGCCCGTCGGTCACCGCGGATTCGCAGGCGATCGCCCGTGCCATGCTGCAGGCGGCTGCGGCCGCCAAGGCCTCGTCCGCGGCGCCCGCCGGCGCGAGCACATCGGCCGGGTCCGGGACGACGCCCGCCGCGCCCGGCAGCCCGACGGCGCCATCCACGCCCGCGCCGGTACCGTTGCCACAGATGGCGTCCGACCCATCGGCGACGTCCGGTGCGCCGGCGGGCGGCGGCTTCGCCTCCGCACTCGACACGGTCACGATCAAGGCGGCCTCGGCTGGCCTGCAGAGCGGCGGTGGCGACGCGGGACAGGGGCAGGGCAGTGCGGCGGGCGGCACGAGTGGCCGCGCCGCGACCCCGGGCTCGTCGACGACGAGCGGGCCGATGGGACCGACCTTCGCGTTGCCCACAGCCGCGGCCGCCGCCGCCGCTCCAGCGGCGCCGGCGTCGACTCCGATGGCCGGGAGCGGCGGGATGACCCCGCTGCCCACGCCAGGCGAGCAGGCGGCGCTGCCGGGGCAGATCATCCAGGGGCTCCAGATGCAGTGGCAGAACGGCGTCGGCCAGGCGACGATTCAGCTGAATCCCGAGCACCTGGGGAACGTGTCGGTCAGCCTGCAGGTCCACGATGGCCGCGTGACGGCGCAGCTGCAGGCGAGCACGCCCGAAGTGCGGAACTGGATCCAGCAGCACGCGCAGGATCTGCAGGCGGCGCTCGAGACCCAGGGGCTGCAGCTCGGGCATTTCGCGGTGACGCCGACCGATCCGGACGGCCGCGGCCGGCAGCAGGCGCCGCCCGATCAGCCGCCGCCACGCGCCCCGAAGGCGCCACCGGCCGGCGCCACGCCACTGCGGTTCGAAGTGCACGCCTGAGCCGGCGCGGCGGCGCGCGGGCCTGTCGGTCTGACGTCACCCCGTCGGCCGCCCGGCCCGAGTGGCTCCCGCTCGGGCGCCTGTTTCGGGCGTTTTCCGGCCGTTTTCCCTCCATCCGACCGCCGGCGCAATCTGTCGCCGGCGGTACCCGCCTTGCTCCCTCGGCATCCGTCCGCGGTGGATGACCCTTTTCAGGTGCAGATAACTCTATGGCCAAGGAAGACGCTGCGGCCCCAGCGGCCGCCAAGTCCGGTTCGAACCCCTGGAAGATGATTTCGATGGTGCTGGTGGTGCTCGTGCTGGTGGCGGGCGCCGGAGGCGCGGGCTTCTGGTGGTCGCGCCGGGGCGTGGCTGCGGAGGCGAAGGTGGCGCCGGCGGCTGCGGCCGTGCCGGCGGTCGGCAAGGGCATCGTGTCGTTCCAGCCGTTCCTGGCGAACCTGGCCGATCCGGGCGGCAACCGGTTCCTGCGGACGAGCGTGCAGCTCGTGGTGCCGACGGCGGCCGAGGGCGACGAGATCTCCAAGGACGACGTGACGGTGATGCGCCTGCGCTCGGCGATCCTGGAACTGCTGACCGAGCAGACGGCGGATCAGCTGGTGACGCCGAAGGGCAAGGACGTGCTGAAGAAAGCCATCAAGGATCGCGCAACGCAGATCCTGGGAACGGTACCGGTGGTCGATGTCCTCTTCTCAGACTTCGTCGTCCAGTTCTGACGCCGCGGAGGCGGTGGCCTCGCCGTTCTCGCAGTTCCACGACCTGATCTGCCCGCTGACGGTGCAGCTCGGGACCGGCACGGTGAGCGTGCGGCGGCTGCTGACGCTCGAGCGGAACTCGGTGCTGCGGCTGGAGCAGGGGGCGGGCGACGAGCTGCTGGTGCTGGTGAACGACGTACCGCTGGCGAAGGCGGAGGTCGTGATCATCGAAGACAGCACGTCGGTGCGCATCTCCGAAATCCTCCCGTCGCCGGAGTCGCCGGCCGAGGGCCTGGCGTGACCCTGCTGCTCGCCGCGACCGTGACGACCCCCGATGCCGGGTGGGCCGGCGTCGGGAGCCAGACGCCGGTGATCGGCGTCGGGAACCTCGTCTCGGTGGTGCTCGTGCTGGCGGCGCTGGCGGCGCTGGCGTGGCTGCTGCGCCGCGGGAAGCTGAAGCTGCCGGGCAAGCGGCGGGAGCAGGCGGTGACGGTGGAGACGGCCGTGTCGCTCGGGGAGCACCGGTCGCTGGTGATCGTGGCGGTGGAAGGGCGGCGCCTGCTGCTCGGGATGGCCCCGGGACAGGTGACGCTGTTGACCGAACTGCGGCAGGCGGCGCCGGCCTTCGGGGTGGCGCTGGAGCGGCAGTTGTCGCCGACGGGTGAAGGGGAAGTGGCGTGAGGCGGATCGTCCGGCGTGCGGCGCTCGTGGCGGGACTGATGGCGGGAACGCCGGCGCTGGCCGCGGCGGCCACGCCGCAGAACCTGCAGCTGAAGATCGACGGCATCGGCACGGTCTCGGCGCCCCTGCAGATCGTCCTGCTGCTGACGCTGCTGACCTTCCTGCCGGCGATCCTGATGACGATGACCTCGTTCACGCGGATCGTCATCGTCTTCCACTTCCTGCGGCAGGCCCTCGGCACGGGAGAGATGCCGTCGAACCAGATCCTGATCGGGCTCTCGCTGTTCCTCACGCTGTTCGTGATGGCGCCGGTGATGGACCAGGTGAACACCGTGGCCGTGCAGCCGGCGCTGGCGGGCAAGATCGACCTGTCGCAGGCGATCGACGCGGCGACCCCGCCCCTGCGCACCTTCATGCTGAAGCAGACGCGCGAGAAGGACCTGGCGCTGTTCGTCGACCTGTCGCACGCGGCGCGGCCCAAGGAGCCGAGCGACCTGCCCCTGCGGGTCGTCATCCCGGCCTACATCATCTCGGAGCTCAAGACCGGCTTCCAGATGGGCTTCTTCCTCTTCGTGCCGTTCCTGCTCATCGACCTCGTCGTGTCGACGACGCTGCTGTCGATGGGCATGATGATGCTGCCGCCCGCGATGATCTCCCTGCCGTTCAAGGTGCTGCTCTTCGTGATGATCGACGGCTGGAACCTGGTCGTCGGCTCGCTCGTCCGCAGCTTCTTCTGAGGATCCAGTCATGTCGGATGCGATGGTGGTCGGGATCATGCGCCAGGCGATCGAGCTGGCGACGATCGTGACGCTCCCGATGCTGCTGGCGGGGGTGATCGCCGGGGTGCTGGTCAGCATCTTCCAGACGGTGACGTCGATCCAGGACAACGTACTGGCGTTCATCCCGCGCGCCGCGGCGATCTTCATCGTCTTCGCCCTGACCTTCCCGTGGATGCTGCGCGAGATCATCGGCTTCTCGACGCAGCTCATCCAGCGGCTGCCGGAGATGATCCGGTGATCGACCTCACGCCGCTCGTCCGGTTCGGGCTGGTCCTGGTCCGGACGGGCGTGCTCATCGGCTTCGCGCCGGTGTTCGGGGGGCTGTCGACGCCGCCCATGGTGAAGATCGGGCTGTCGGTGGTGCTGGCCGCCGTGCTGGCCCCGTTCGTCGCGCTGCCGGCGACGCTGACGACCGCGGGCCTGGGCGTCGTCCTCGCGCGCGAGGTGGCGATCGGCGTGGCGCTGTCGCTGTCGGTCAGCCTGGTCGTGGAGGCCGCCCAGCTGGCCGGGTACCTGACCGGCTTCCAGCTCGGCTTCTCCTACGCGTCGGTCGCCGACCCGCAGACCGGGGTGCAGAACAACATCATCGCGAACCTCTACGGGATGATGGCGCTGCTGGTCTTCCTGGGCATCAACGGCCATCACGACGTCATCCGCGCGCTCGCGTGGTCCTACCGGGCGCTGCCGGTGGGCGTGGGACACGTGCACGCCTCGCTGAGCGGGACCATCACGCAGATGCTCGGCTTCGTCCTGGCGGATGGCGTGCAGCTGGCCGCCCCCGTGATCATCGTGCTCCTGGTGCTGCAGCTGGCCATCGGGCTGATGACGCGCGTCGCGCCGTCGCTGAACGTGCTGGTGGTCAGCTTCCCGCTGCAGCTGCTGGTCGGGCTGATCACCCTCGTCATGGTGATTCAGCTGCTGCCGGTGGCCGTGTCGGGCTGGGTCCGCGAGGCGCTGGAACTGGCCGGGCGGCTGGTGCAGGCGCTGCGGTAGGGGAGCCCCATGGCCGAGCATCAGGGCGACCGCACGGAAAAACCCAGCTCACGGCGCCTCCAGGATGCCCGCAAGAAGGGGCGGGTCGCGCGCAGCCGGTCGGCCAACGACGCGGCGGCGCTGGCGGCGACGGTGCTGGTGCTCAGCTGGTTCGGCGCCCGGATGGTGCAGCAGCTCGGAGGGATGCTGACCCAGTCGCTGGCCCGGTACGGCGAGTCGCCGCTGCGCGACGTCCAGCCGGGCGAACTGACGGCGCTCGCCGTCTGGGGAGCCGAGCAGCTGGTGATCTTCGTGGCGCCCCTGGCCGTGGCGGTCGCGGCGGCGGTCGTGCTCATCCAGTTCGTGCAGGGCGGCTGGGTGTTCGCGCCCGAGTCGCTGACGATCAACCTCGCGAAGCTGAGTCCGAGCAGCGGCCTGCAGCGCCTGAAGCCGTCGGCCGGCGGGTTCGAGATGCTGAAGGGGCTGGTCTCGGTCGGCGTGGTCGGCTGGCTCGCCTGGGACGTGATGTCCGGCCTGATTGGCGACGCCTCGCGCCTGGGCCGGATGCCGATCGTGCCGGCCGCGCTCATCGGCTGGGCGAGCGCCGAGCAGCTGCTGCGCCAGTCGGTGATCGCCCTGGTAATGGTGGCCGGCGCCGACTACGCGATGCAGCGCCACACCTTCATGCAGTCGATGAAGATGACCAAGCAGGAGGTCAAGGAAGAGAACAAGATGACCGAGGGCAGCCCGGAGATCAAGGCCCGCGTCCGCCGCGTGCAGCGCGAGATGGTGCGCCGCCGGATGCTCGCGGCGACCCGGACGGCGACGGTCGTCATCACCAACCCGACGCACTTCGCCGTGGCCCTCGACTACCGGCGCGACGTCATGCCGGCGCCGCGCGTCGTGGCGAAGGGGCAGGACCTGCTGGCGCAGCGCATCCGGGAGATCGCGCGCGAGCACGGCGTCCCGATCGTCGAGAACAAGCCGCTGGCCCAGGCCCTGTACCGCACGGCCGAGGTCGGCGACCTGATTCCGGGCGACCTGTTCGAGGCGGTCGCCGAAGTGCTCGCGTACCTCATCCGCCTGAAACAGCTGGTGCTCTGATATGGCCGACCTGACGCGATCCGGATCCCCGCGGCGCGCGAGCTACCTGCTCGCGCCCGGCGCCGTCGTGGCGGTGGTGCTCCTGATGGTGCTGCCGCTGCCGCCCTTCGTCCTCGACCTGCTCCTGTCGATGGACATCGGCGTCTCGGTCGTGCTCGTGCTGACCGCGGTCTACGTGCGCCAGCCGATCGAGTTCTCCGTCTTCCCGTCCCTCCTCCTGCTGCTCACGCTGACGCGGCTGTCGCTGAACGTCGCCTCGACCCGCCTCATCCTGCTGAACGGCCAGAACGGCGTGGACGCCGCCGGCCACGTCATCATGGCCTTCGGCCAGTTCGTCGTCGGCGGGAACTTCGTGGTCGGCGTGGTCGTGTTCCTCGTGCTGATCATCATCCAGTACGTGGTCATCAACCACGGCGCGGTCCGCATCTCGGAAGTCACCGCCCGGTTCACCCTCGACGCGATGCCCGGCAAGCAGATGGCGATCGACGCCGACCTGAGCGCCGGGATGATCAACGAGAAGCAGGCGCGGGAACGGCGCGAGCGGATCCGGCGCGAGGCGGACTTCTACGGGGCGATGGACGGCGCCATCCGCTTCACGCAGCGCGACGCGCTGGCGGCGCTGCTCATCACGGGCGTCAACATCGTCGCCGGCCTCATCATCGGCATCGTCCAGCACGGCCTCGACATCCAGACCGCCGCCCACACCTACACGATCCTGACGGTGGGCGAGGGGCTCGTCACCGCGATCCCGGCCCTGCTCGTGTCGATCTCGGGCGGCCTCATCACCACCCGCGCCGCCGCCGAGGCGAACCTGGGCGAGGAAGTCGCCACCCAGCTCTTCGTCCGGCCCAAGCCGCTGGCGGTCGCCGCCGGCGTGCTGACCGGCCTGGCGCTGATCCCCGGCCTGCCGAAGCTGGCCTTCTTCCTGGTCGCTTCGGCGCTCGGGAGCGCCGCGTACCTGAACCGCGCGCCGGCCGCCGACGCCGCGCCCGCCGAGGAGGAGGCCCCGCCGCCGACCGACGCGCTCGACACCATCGGCGTCGTCGATCCGCTCAGTGTCGAGGTCGGCTACGCCCTCATCGCGCTCGTCGACGAGAAGCAGGGAGGCACGTTCCTGTCGCGCGTCCGGTCGATCCGCCGGCAGATTGCGACCGAGAGCGGGATGCTGGTGCCGCCGGTCCATATCGCCGACAACCTGCAGCTCGGGCCGCGGACCTACTCGATCCAGGTCAAGGGGGTCGAGGTCGCGCGTGGCGAGCTCTACCCGGAGCGGACGCTCGCCATCAACCCGGGGACCGCGAGCACGCCGGTCGACGGCACGCCGACCAAGGAGCCGGCGTTCGGGCTGCCGGCCTGGTGGATTCCGAACGACCAGCGGGATCGCGCCGCCGCCGCCGGCTACACCGTGGTCGACGCCACGACCGCCCTCTCGACGCACCTGTCGGAGACCATCCGGACGTTCCTGCCCGACCTGCTGGGGCGGCAGCAGACCAAGGACCTGGTCGACCGGGTCGCCCAGGCCTCGCCGAAGCTGGTGGAGGAGCTGGTGCCGAAGGTCGTGTCGCTCGGCGACATCCAGCGCGTCCTCCGCCAGCTGCTGCGCGAGCGGGTGCCGATCCGCGACCTGACGACCATCCTCGAGGCGATTGCCGACGCGGCGGCGATCTCGAAGGACCCGGACGTGCTGGTCGAGGCGGTCCGGGCGGCCATCGGGCGGATGATCTGCCGGCAGTACCAGAACGACAAGGGAGAGCTGCCGACCATCGGGTTCGCCCCCTCGCTGGAGGAGCGGCTCCTGAAGTCGGTGGTCCGGACGGACCAGGGGGCCCTGCTGGCGCTGGACCCGACGGAGGCCCAGAACATGGCCTCCCGGATCGCCCGGGCCCTCGAGGTCGCGGTGGCACAACCTGTGCTCCTGTGTTCGCCGGCGCTCAGACCGCACCTCTGGAGGCTGTTCTCCCGGGTGCTGCCGCACCTGGGCGTCCTGTCGCACAACGAGGTGCCGCCACAGGTGAAGGTGGCCTCGGTTGCGGTCCTGGATTGACATGTATCTGAAGCGATATCGCAAAGAGACCGTGCAGGAAGCGCTCGCGTGCGCCCGGCGGGAGCTCGGACCGAACGCCCTGGTGCTGTCGACCCAGCTGGTGCCCGCGCGCGGCCTGCGGGGCTGGATGGGGGCCCGGGAAGTGGAGTTGACCGCCGCGATCGACCGGCCGGCCGACGATCCCCTGTCGGAATCCCGACTCGACGACGAGGAGCTGCTGGCGGACCGCCGGGTGGCCGACCGGACGCTCCGCGGGACCGACAGCCGGTCCCGGCGGGTGGCCCAGGACCTCCTGCGGGCGGCGGGCGAGGCGCGGGAGCTGCGCGCGACCGACCGGCCGCGGCGGGGTGGGGACGAACGGCATGCGCGGGGGCGTGCGGAAGTAATCGCCCGGCTCTGCGCCAGCGGGCTCGACGAGGAACTGGCCGACGAAGTGGCCGAGGCGCTGCCGACGGCCGGCCGGCGCGGGGCCTCGCCGGTGAGCCTGCGGAAGACGCTGGCCGAGCGGCTCGCGTCGCTGGCGTCGAGCGACACGCAGTATGCGCCGGTCGAGGTCTTCGTCGGGCCTCCGGGCGTCGGCAAGACGACGACGGTGGCGAAGATCGCGGCGCAGGAGCGGGCGCGGCGCGGGACGCGGATCGGGCTGGTCTCGGCCGACGGCTACCGGGTCGGTGCGGTCGAGCAGCTGCGGCTCTACGCAGACATCATCGGGACGAAGTTCGTGGCCACGCGGACGGCGGGCGAGCTGGAGTTCGCGCTGGCGTCGGGCGGGCGGCCGCTGCTCATCGACACGGCGGGGCGGACGCCCGGCGACCGGACGGTGCGCGACCTGTTCGAACTGCTGGCGGGGCGGGCGGGGGTGCGGACGCACCTGGTGCTGCCGGCCAACGCGACGGCGCGTGACGCCGAGCGGATCTTCGAGGGCTACGCGAGCGCGCGGCCGCAGCGGGTGGTGCTGACGCGGCTCGACGAGGCCGAGTCGCTCTCGCCGCTGGTCGGCGTGCTGCGCGAGCGGCAGATTCCCATTTCGTACCTCAGCACCGGCCAGCGGGTCCCGGAGGACCTGAGCCGGGCCACGGCGCCGTTGCTGGCGGCGTGCGTGCTGGGCGAATCACCGGACCTGGCGGAACAGCGGGCATGAACGGCGCGACTTCCATGCGGCGGGATCGGGAGACCGGTATGGTGACCATTGCGGTGACGAGCGGCAAGGGGGGCGTGGGGAAGACCAGCGTGGTGGTCAACCTGGCGGTCGCCCTGGCGCGGCTGCGGCACCGGGTGGCGATCCTCGACGCCGACTTCGGCCTGGGCAACGTGGACGTGCTGCTCGGGCTGACGCCGGCGTTCCACCTCGGCCACCTCCTGACCGGCGAGAAGAGCCTCGACGAGATCATGGTGACCGGGCCGTTCGGCGTGCGCATCATCCCGGCCAGCTCGGGGCTGCGCGACCTGACGGCGCTGACGGTGCCGCAGTGGCGGCGGCTCAACGCCGCGTGCGACGTGCTCGATCGGGAGATCGACTTCCTGGTGATCGACACGGCGCCGGGGATCTCCGACAACGTGATCGAGATGCTGCAGGGCTCGGGGCGCGTGGTGGTGGTGACCTCGCTCGAGCCGAGCGCCATTGTCGACGCCTACGCGGTCATCAAGATCCTGACGACGAACGAACCGGCCAAGGCGATCGGCCTGCTGGTGAACGGGGCGCGCAGCGAGACCGAGGCCCGGATGGTGTTCCGGCAGCTGGACGTGGCGGTGCAGCGCTTCCTGGGGCGGACGCTCGAGTACGACGGATTCATTCCGCGCGATCCGGGGCTGCGCGAGTCGGTGCTGGCCCAGCGGGCGATCGTGGATCACCGGCCGCAGTCGCCGGCGAGCCGGGGGTTCCGGGCGCTGGCGTCGCGGATGGTGGCGCTCGAGCCGCCGGACGGCGGCAGCGGGCTGCGGTTGTGGGCGGCGGGCCGGTATCCGGCCGGTCCGGCCGACGCGGAGGTGCCGCAATGCGCATGACGACCCCGCGTTCCCGGCTCAAGGAGCGCGACCAGCTGGTCATCAGCCACGTGGGGCTGGTGAAGGCGATGGCCCAGCGGCTGGCCCAGCGGCTGCCGTCGCAGGTCGAGATGGGCGACCTCATCAGCGTGGGCGTGCTGGGGCTGATCGACGCGGCGGGGCGCTACAAGGCCTCGACGGGGGTCCCCTTCGACGCCTTCGCCCGGCGCCGCGTGCAGGGCGCCATGCTGGACGCGCTGCGCGACCTCGACTGGGCGCCGCGCTCGCTGCGCAAGCTGCGGCGCGAGCTCGACTCGACGATCGCCCGGCTGCGGCACGAGTTCGGCCGCGAGCCGTCGGAAGAGGAGATCGGGGCGGCCATGGGGCTCTCCGAGCAGGACTACCAGAAGGCGCTCGAGCAGGTGCGGACGCTCGAGGTCGGGGCGCTGCGGCAGCTGGACGCGCCGACGCCGGACGGCACGACGCTCATCGAGGTCTGCATCGACCCGGGCGAGGGCCCCGAGGCGCGGCTCGAGAAGGCGGAACTGCGCGAGCACCTGGCGCGGGCGCTCACCGAACTGCCCGATCGCGAGCGGCAGATCCTGGCGCTCTACTACGAAGAAGAACTGACGATGGCGGAGATCGGCGAGGTGATCGGGGTCTGCGAGTCGCGGGTGTCGCAGCTGCGGTCGCTGGCGCTGTCGCGGCTGCGGGCGAGCCTGCGCGCGTCGATCGGCCTGCCCGATCCGGCGCGGGCGGCGCGGCCGGCCGCGGACGCCGAGCCGGCGGCCGCCGGCGGGCGAGGGGGACGGCGGTGAGCAAGATCCTGTCCCAGGACGAGATCGACGCGCTGCTCAACTCGAGCGCCGTCGTCGACAAGTCCGGCAGCGTGCGGACCGCCGAGTCGGCGCTCGCCGACACGGTGATCTACAACTTCCGCCGGCCGGACCGGGTCTCGAAGGACACGATCCGGTCGCTGCACTTCCTGCACGACCGCTTCGCGCGGAACCTGGCGACGTCGCTCTCGGCGTACCTGCGGACCGTCACCGACCTGACGATCATCTCGGTCGAGCAGTTCTCGTACTCCGAGTTCCTGATGTCGCTGCCCGACCCGACGGCGTTCTACGCGCTGGCGCTGCAGCCGTACGACAACCTCGGCGCGCTCGAGATCAACCCGAGCGTCGCCTTCACGATCATCGACCGCATGCTCGGCGGCAACGGCCAGGCGCCGGCGCCCAACCGCGCCCTGACCGAGATCGAGCAGAACGTCATCGACGCCGTGGTGAAGGTCATCCTCGAGAACCTCACCGAGGTGTGGCGGCCGATCGTCGACCTGGTGTTCCGCATCCAGGGCCGGGAGACGCGGCCGCAGATGCTGCAGGTCGCCTCGCCCAACGAGGGCGTGGTCCTGCTCGTCTTCGACATCAAGGTGGGCGAGACGCGCGGGATGCTGAACCTGTGCGTGCCGGCCTCGGTCATCGAGATGGCCGGCACCGGCTTCTCGCAGGGCTGGCGCCACACGCAGCGCGGGCCCACGGCGCTCGACCGCAAGCGGCTGTTCGAGAACCTCCGCCGGGTCCCGATGGCGACCATGGCGAGCCTCGAGTCGTCGATTGCCGGCGCCGATCTGATGGCGCTGCAGCCGGGCGACGTGCTCGCCCTCGGCACGCAGCTGAAGCAGCCGATCGAGCTGAGCGTCGGCGGCCGCCACAAGTTCAACGGGCGCCTCGTGCTGCGGGAAGACCGGGCGGCAGCCGTCGTCGAAGAGGTCGTCGGCTGGCGGCACGCGCCGGCGCACCTGCTGGCGGAGAAGGAGGCGTAGATGGCCGCCCAGGGCTCCGATCCGATCCGGGCGCTGCTCGAGGGGGTCGCCGCGCAGTTCGGCGAGGCCGTCGCCACCCTGATCGGCAAGGCGTCGAGCGTCACCAAGCGGCTCGCGACGGTCGACGCGGGCTGGCTCGTGCGCGTCCAGGTCGCCGGGCGGCTGCGGGGGACGCTGTCGATCGGCCTCAGCAGCGAGAACGCACGGGCGATTGCGCGCCTCGTGATGGGGCTCGACGAGGACCCGCCCGATCCGGCCGTCCGCGACACGCTCGAGGAACTCACCAGCCAGGCCTGCGGCGCCGTCGCGCAGCAGCCCGCCGGCGAGTCGTGCCAGTTCACGATCGAGCAGGTCGGCGCGGTCGAGCAGATGCCGGGGGACGAGCCGCTGGTCTTCGAAGCGACGTTCGGCGACGCGCTGAAGGCGCATCTGGCGCTCTGGAACGCCGTGGCGGTGGTCGAACAGCCGGCGGCGGCGGCGGCCGCGCGCCCCGGGGCGGCCAAACCGGCGGCCCCGGCGGACAACAATCTCGACGTCATCCTCGACATCGACCTGCCGATGGTCGTCCGTTTCGGGGAGACACGGCTGCCGCTGCAGGTCCTGGTGGAGTTCGGGCCCGGGTCGGTCATCGATCTCGGGCGCTCGCCCGACGAGCCGGTGGACGTGCTCGTGAGCGGCAAGCTGGTGGCGCGGGGCGAGGTGGTCGTCGTGGGCGGCAACTACGGGGTCCGCATCACGGAAGTGGCGAGCCGGGTCGACCGGATCCGGCAGATGGGGGCGTAGGGGGGCGTGATGATGTACGCAGTGGGGATTCTCGCGGTGATGTGTCTGGCCGAAACCGTGCTGCTCTGGCGCGTGGCGCGCTCGCTCGGCGCCCTGGAGCGGTTCGAAGACCGGCTGGCCCACTTCAGCGGCGCGCTGACGCTGCTGACCGAGACGACCGAGCAGGGCTTCCGGACGCTGGCGATCGAGATGGCGCGGCCGGGCCGGACGGCCGGCCCGGCCACCTCGCGCAGCGCGTCGCGGCGCGTGGCCCGCGCGGCCCGGCAGGGGCGCTCCCCGCTGGACATCGCGGCCCAGGAACGGATGTCGGAAGGCGAAGTGCGGTTGCGGCTGCACCTCAGTGAGACCGACTACCCCGGCAGCCGGTCGGCCTATCTGGCGAAGGAGGCGTGATGGCTCGCTGCGCGGGAACGGAGTGCCGGCGCTGGCTGCCGGACGTGCTCATCCGGACCGGCCGGGCGGGGCTCCGCCTGGACGGCTCGTGGTACTGCTCGCCGGCCTGTCTCAAGGACGCGCTGCGGCGGCGCCTGCGGCGCGAGCCGGGGGCGGCGCGGCGGACGGTTTCGCCGCTCTCGCCGATCAAGCTCGGGGTGCTCCTGCTGGTGAGCCAGTCGACGCTGACGCCGACGCTGCTCAGCGAGGCGCTGGACGAGCAGAAGCGGACGGGGCTGAAGATCGGCGCCCAGCTCGAGCGGATGGGGCTCGTGACGCCGCAGGAGGTCCTGCGGGCGCTGGCCGCGCAGGCGGGCGTCAGCTACCTGACGAGCGTCGACACCGAGCCGCTGACGCACGCGCCGGGCAACCTGTCGCGGAGTGCGGTGCAGGCGCTCGGCCTGGTGCCCATCGAGGTCGTCGAACCGCAGCAGATCATCAAGGTGGCCTGCACGGCCCCGCTGCCGCGCGTCGCCCTCGGCGCGCTGCGCGAGCTGACCGGCTGGATCGTGCAGCCCTACCTGGTCTCCGACCAGCTGTGGCCGGCGCTCGTCGCCAGCTACGGCACGGCCCGGCCGGCCGGCCAGCCGGCGGCGGGGACGAGGGTGCGCGACCTGGGCGACGCGGCCCAGCGGATCGCGCAGCTGGCGCGCCGCGACCCGTCGGTGCACATGTCGCACGTGCGCTGGGATCCGTATGTCTGGATGCGGGTGCAGAGCCGCCAGCAGGTCGAGGATCTCGTCCTGCCGCTCACCGAACCGACCGAGGACGAATCATGGGCAGCGGAGCCTACCTCGCACTGAGCGGGCTGCAGACCCGCATCGACCAGCTGGACCTGCTCTCGGCCGACGTCGCCAACGCCGGCACGACGGGCTACAAGGGCCAGGGGACGAGCACGTACGGGAACACGCGGCCGACCTTCGACCAGACGCTGAAGTCGGCCGTCGACCCGACGCTCGGGGAAGTGAAGGTCAACTTCCAGCCCGGCACGATCGCCCCGACGGGACGGGCGCTCGACTTCGCGATCAACGGCAAGGGCTTCTTCATGGTCGACACCGCGGCCGGTCCGCGCTACACGCGCGCGGGCGGCTTCGTCCGGCTGACCGACGGGACGCTGGCCACCGCCGACGATCATTCGCCGGTCGAGGGGATCGACGACCGCCCGATCGTCCTGCCGCCGGCCGGGCAGCTCACCGTCGACTCCGACGGAACGATCCGGGTCAACGGCGCGCAGGTCGGGCAGGTGAAGATCGTGGACTTCCAGAACTACGCGAACCTGCAGCGCCAGGGGGCGGCGCGCTTCAGCGCGATCGGGGAACAGCCGACGACGGTCGACCGGCCGGACGTCGTCTCGGGGGCGCTG
Organism: Acidobacteriota bacterium; assembly: GCA_028876655.1. Lineage (GTDB taxonomy): Bacteria > Acidobacteriota > Vicinamibacteria > Vicinamibacterales > CAVVIG01 > JAGWRA01. The sequence continues at coordinate 14,290 of JAGWRA010000038.1, forward strand.
GAACAGTCGAACGTCTCGGTCGAGCGCGACATGGCACGCGTCGTGGAACTGTCGCGGACGTTCGACGCGATGAACAAGGGGATCTCGGTCCTCATGAACGACGTCGAGCGGCAGGCCATCACGCAGCTCGGCAAGCCGTAAGCGCCCGCGGCCATTTCGGCCGGGGGACGGGGACATCCCAATCGGGGAATCGGACGCAGTCGGAAATTCTTCAGGAATCGAGTCCACCATGATCCGCGCGTTGTACACGGCCTCGACCGGCATGAACGCCGAGCAGGCGAACATCGACAACATCGCGAACAACCTGGCCAACGTGAACACGACCGGGTTCAAGAAGACCCGCGTCGAGTTCGAGGACCTGGTCTACCAGCGGACGACGGTCCCCGGGACGCCGACCTCGCCGGCGACGCAGGCGCCGACCGGCCTGGAAGTCGGCCTCGGCACCCGGCCGGTGGCGACGGCCCGCGACTTCAGCCCCGGCAACCTGACGTCGACCGGCAATCCGCTCGACGTCGCGATCCAGGGGGCCGGCTTCCTCCAGGTGCAGATGCCCGACGGCACGATCGGCTATACGCGCGCCGGCGACCTGAAGCTGAGCGGCGACGGGACGCTCGTGACCAACGAGGGGTATCCGATCCTGCCGCAGCTGTCGATTCCGGCCAACGCGACCGCCGTCAACATCTCGAACGACGGGATCGTCTCGATTGCCGTCCAGGGGCAGAGCGCGACCCAGCAGGTCGGCACGCTGCAGCTGGCGACGTTCCAGAACCCGGCGGGCCTCGATGCGCAGGGCGGCAACATCTTCACCGCCACGACGGCGTCGGGGCAGCCGCAGACCGGCGTGCCCGGGGTCAACGGCGTCGGAACGATCCAGCAGGGCTTCCTCGAGGACTCGAACGTGAGCGTCGTCGAGGAGATGGTGAACATGATCGCGGGCCAGCGGGCCTACGAAGCGAACTCACGCGTAGTGAAGGCCGCCGATGAGATGCTCCAGCAGGTCAACAATCTCCAGCAGTAGCGCGCTCGCCGCGCTCGCGCTGGCCGTCACGATGGCCGCCCCGGCCTCCGGTGCCCCGGCGACGCCGGCCGGTGCCACCGGCCAGCGGGCCGCCGTCCGGACGGCCATCATCGCCGCCGTGCGGGCGCGCGTCGGCGAGATGGCCGAGGTGCAGGTCGACGACCTCCTGGTGCAGACGTCGACCGTCGACGGCCTCACCGCGGTGCCCGAGCCGGGGGCGCGATTCGGCCGGCTCGTACGGTTCACGTTGAAGGTGGCCGGCACGGGCGCGTGGCAGCTGCTGCGGCCGGTCGGCGACGCCTCCGCGGTCGTGCACGTCACGGTGCCGCACGTGGTCGCGGCGCGGCCGCTCCCGCGGGGCACGACGCTGACGCCCCGCGACCTGACGATGTCGACGGCCGATCTCACGGACCTGCCGATCGCGCCGCTGCCGGCGGCCGAGGACCTGGTCGGCGCGCGCACGGTCATCGACCTGGTGGCCGGCGCGCCGCTGACGACGATGGTCACCGTGATCCCGCCGCTCGTGCGCAGCGGCGATCAGGTGCTGGTGCGGGTGGTCTTTCCCGGCGGCGAGGTTACCGGCAAGGCGACCGCCGCGCAAAGCGGCGCGCGCGGCGACGTCATCCGGCTCGTGAACCCGGCCAGCGGGCGGGCCCTGCAGGGTCGGGTGGTGGGAGAAGACGAAGTCGAGGTGGTGCAATGAGCCCCAGGCGATTCCTCGTGGCACTGGCGGCGCTGCTGCTGCTGATGATGACCCCGCTCTACGGGTCGGGCAAGAAGGGCGCGAAGGAGAAGGCCGGCGTGGACGGCGACTACGACGCGCTGTTCGCCCACTACCTGAAGGAAGCGCAGCAGACCGCGACGACGGATCCGGGACCGGCCATCGCCTGGATGACCGACCTGGCGGCCGATCCCCGCGCGCACAACGTGAACGACCTGCTGACCGTGCACGTGATGGAGAACATCAGCGCGACCGGCACGGCCAACTCCGAGCTCGACAAGGACTCGAGCGGCGCGGCGGGGCTGACGAATCTCTTCGGACTCGAGAAGCATCTCGGCTTCCTCGATCCGGCGAACCTGGCGAACACCAGCGCCACCACGAAGTTCAAGGGCGGCGGGACGACCACGCGCGCCGGGACGCTGACCGCCGACATGACCGTGCGCGTCGCCCAGGTGCTGCCCAACGGCAACCTCGTGCTCGAGGGAGCGCGGGAAATCGAGATCAACGGGGACAAGCAGGTCGTCGTGCTCACCGGCGTCGTCCGCCCGACGGACGTCGCGCCGAGCAACGTCGTCCTCTCGACCTCGATCGCGCAGCTGCGGATCCGCTACTTCGGCCAGGGGCTGATGAAGGACAACCTGAAGCCCGGCCTGCTGGTGCGGATCCTGAACAAGATCTTCTGACGCCGGGCGCCCGGCACACGGGCGGCAGGCGGCGGATCCGGGACGGAGCACGGTCATGAGATGGCGAACGGTGCTGGCGGCGGTGATGGTGAGCGCGATCGCGAGCGGCCCCGCGCGGGCGGCGGTGACCGCGCCCGACGTGGACGTGGTGCCCGGGGGGGCGCGCCTGAAGGACATCGCGTCGCTCGACGGCGTCCAGCCGATTCAGCTCATCGGGTACGGCCTGGTCGTCGGCCTGTTGAAGACCGGCGACAGCCAGCAGACGCTCTTCTCCGTGCAGACGCTGGCGAACATGCTGCGCCGCTTCGGCGTGGTGGTGCCGGCCGATCAGGTCAAGGTGGCCAACGTCGCCGCCGTGATGGTCACGGCCGAACTGCCGCCGTTCATCCGGCCGGGGGGTCGGCTGGACGTCACCGTGTCGTCGGTCGGCGACGCCAAGAGCCTGCAGGGCGGGACGCTGATGGCCGCCCCCCTGCGCGGCCCCAACGGCAAGGTCTACGCGATGGCCGAAGGGCCGCTCTCGATCGGTGGCTTCGGCGGCGGGACGGGGGGCAACACCGTCCAGGTGAATCACCTGACGGTCGGCCGGGTGCCGGATGGTGCGATCGTTCAGACCGGCCAGGACGTGACGCTCGGCGACCGGACGCACATCATGCTGTCGCTGCACGACCCCGACTACATGACCGCCGAGCGGATGGCGGCCGTCATCGACGGGTCGCTCGGCCCCGGCAGCGCGCGGGCCCTCGACTCGGCCACGGTCCAGGTGAAGGTGCCGCAGCAGTATCAGGCGTCGATCGCCGACCTCATGGCGCGGCTCGAGCCGCTGCGGGTCGCCGTCGACGAGCCGGCGCGCGTCGTCATCAACGAGCGCACGGGCACGGTCGTGGTCGGCGCCAACGTGCAGATCGGCCCGGCGGCCGTGGCGCACGGCAACCTGAGCGTCCGGATCTCGACAAAGTACCAGGTGTCGCAGCCGTCGCCCTTCTCGCAGACCGGCACCACGCAGGTCGTCCCCAATACGAACGTCAACGTGCAGGAGGGGACGGCACGGCTCGTGCAGCTCAATGAGGGGACGACGCTGCAGGCGGTGGTCGAGTCGCTGAACACGCTGGGCGCGACACCGCGGGACATCATCGCGATCCTCCAGGCGCTGAAGGCGGCGGGCGCCCTGCGGGCGGAAATCGTGATCATCTGACGAAGGATCCATGGCCTCGGGACCGGCACCACTGATCGGACAGTCGCTGACGAACGGCGCCACCGGGACGAAGAGCCCGGCCGGCTCCGCGCCGGGGACGGGTGCGGCCGATGCCACCAGGGTCAAGGAGCTCGCCCAGCAGTTCGAAGGGATGCTCCTGCTCCAGATGATCCAGTCGATGCAGAAGTCGCTCGGCTCGTTCAGCGGCAGCGATGGCGGCGATGGTGGCGGTGACGGCACCGGCTTCTCCGGGGGCCTGATGTCGGGCACCGACACGATGAACGCGACGATGAACGCCGCCTTCGCCCAGGCGCTGGCCCAGCAGGGCGGCTTGGGGCTCTCGTCGAGCCTCCTGAAGAGCCTGCAGCAGCAGATCACCGCGGCCTCCGGCAACGGTGCCGGACTGACGATGGGGACCAAGCTGCAGGAACTGGTCAACACGGCCGAGCAGCAGGGACTGACCATGGGGGCTGCCGCCCCCGGGCTCTCCCTGGCGCCGCAGCCGGGATTGACGATGATGGGAGCGGCGCCGGCGGCGACACCAGCCGCGCCGGCAGGGCCGGCAGGGCGGGTGGCCGTACCGGCCGCCACGACTCCGGCTCCAGCCGCCGCTCCGGCGCCAGTGGCGCCGGCTGCGCCCGCACCCGGCGGGACGAGCGCGGCGGAACACACCGGAGCCGCGGCGGCCCAGGCGCCCAGCCAGCCGTTGGTGCCCGACGAAGCCCAGGTGCTGCCCGATCTGGGCGAGGTCCTGGACACGGCGGTGAACTCGCCCTACGGCTGGCGTCGGGATCCGTTCAACGGGCAGGTCCGGTTTCACGGCGGCGTGGATCTCCGGGCGGCCTATGGCGCCGAGGTTCCCGTCGTGGGGGCCGGGGTGGTGAAGTTCGCTGGTGACGAGGGGGGCTACGGCCTGACGGTGCTCGTGCAGCACGCCGATGGCATCGAGACGCGCTATGCGCACCTCTCATCGCTGGATGTGCAGACAGGACAGCAAGTTACGGCAGGTCAGACGATCGGGCGCGTGGGGATGACCGGGCGGGCCACGGGGCCGCATCTGCACTTCGAGGTGCTGGATAACGGCCAGCGGGTCAATCCGGAGCAGGTGGCGCTGCAGCTGGACGGCAAATTCAAGTCGCTTGGGACAAATGCCGATTGATCCGGCTGCAGACCTCCGGAGAATTCCGGAGGCAAGAGGAGAAGAGCATGAAGATTGAGGGCAACAGCCCTAACGCTCAGATCACCGGTGCCACCAGCAATCCGCAGGTCGACCGCGCGCAGACCGACCGTGTGAGCAAGCAGGGCCAGAGCGGACCGCGGGTCGATGGGGATGGCGACTACGACAACGATCGGGTCGATGTCTCGCCGGACGCCCAGCTGCTCGGCCAGGCCGTCAAGGCGGCTCAGGATTCGCCGGGGATCCGGCAGGACAAGGTCGATCAGGCGCGGCAGAAGCTCGCCGCGGGCCAGGTGGGGAACGATCCCACCCGTCTGGCGAACAAGATGATCGACCACCTGCTCGGCTCGTAATCGCACGCCCGGCTACGGGGCGGCGACCGGCGCGGGAGGCGGTGTCTGATGACGACCCCGGAGGGGTCCGCCCTGGGGCGGCTCCGTGAGGCGATCGATCGGATCAGCGACGCGCTGGCCGGGCTCCGGCTGGACGACCTGCTGTCGGCCGAGCCGGCCCTGGCGGCCGCGCTCGAGGCGGCTGCCCGGTCCGCGCCCGGACCGGCCGACC
>JAGWRA010000003.1 GCA_028876655.1 Acidobacteriota bacterium
CCGGGCGGCGGCGGCGGCGGCCGTGGCGGCGGCCGTGGCGGCAACCGGCGCGAGCCGCGCTGGTAACCACCCCGTCGTTCGACAGACCAGAGGGTCCGGCCGGCTGCGGCCGGCCGGGCCGCTCACCCCGCCACGTCCCGTCCGGATCCCCCGTCCTTCTTCAGCACGCGCCGCTCGTCGAGCATCCGCACGCACGCCTCCACGGCGCGGATGGACGGCACCGGCACGCCGAGCCGATCCGCCACGGCGATCACGGAGCCGACGATGGCGTCGAGTTCGAGCGGACGGCCGGCCTCGAAGTCCTGCAGCATCGACGTGCGGTGCGGGCCGCTCTGGGACGCCCGCGCCATCCGCTCGTCGATCGACACGGCCGGCGCGAGGTCGAGCCGCCGCGCGACGGCCTCGACCTCTCCCATGATCGCCCGCACGACGCGCGAGCCGTCGGGATGCCCCACCAGTTCGCCGACCGTCGCCCCCGTGATCACGCTCAGCGGGTTGAAGGCGACGTTCCCGAGCAGCTTGGCCCAGATCTCGCGGCGGATCTCGCCGGTGATCTCGCAGCGGAGGCCCGCCGCCTCGAACAGGCCGGCCACCCGCCCGACGCGTGCCGACCGCACCCCGCCGGGTTCGCCGACCAGCATCCGGCTGCCCCCCGATTGCCGGATCACGCCCGGCGCCTCGACCGCCGTGGCGAAGTAGACGATCGCACCGACCACCCGTGCCGGGTCGAGTGCCCGCGTCACCACGCCACCCGGATCGACGGCCTCGAGGTGGAAGCCGTGCAGCGGACCGCCCGGCGCGGCCGCGCCGGTCCCCTCGTGGAAGTACCACCAGGGCAGGCCGTTCTGGGTACTGACGATGATGGTGGCGGGACCGACGAGCGGCGCGAGGCGGGGCGCGAGGCCGGCCAGGCTGTGCGCCTTCACGGCGAGCACGACGAGGTCGACCGGGCCGATCCGGCCGAGATCGTCGGTGACGGACGGGCGGACGTGGAAGCCGCCGTCCCCGGTGACGACCCGGAGACCACGCTCGCGCATCGCCTGCAGATGAGGCCCGCGCGCGTAGAGGACGACATCGGCGCCTGCGCGGGCGAGATGGGCGCCCAGGAAGGCCCCGATGGCCCCGGCGCCCGCGATCACAGTCTTCACGTCGGCATACCCGGTCCCCGCCAGTGCGGGCCAGGCGCTATTCTAGTGCACTCGGGGCGCTGTTTCGGGGGCTCGGGCGCGGCCTCGAACGGCGGGCGTAATCGACAGGAACAGGCGGTCATGAGAGAATAGGGGCATTCCGGCTCTCGCCGGCCCGCCGCCTGCGCTTCTGCCGGCCCGTCGACGCCGGCCCGCCCGGCTCCTGACTCGTCGATTGATTCCGGCGCGCCTCGCGTTCGGAAGGAGTATTCACGATGCGACTCTTCGCGAAGGGCGACCGCGTGACGCAGCCGCAGTACGGCGCCGGCACGATCACCGACGTCAACGAACACCACACGGTCATCGACTTCGACGAGCACGGGACGCGCACGTTCGTCACTGCGATGGTGACGCTGGAGGCGTCGCAGACGCCGGCCCCCAATCGTGGCAAGGCGAGCGGCCGGGCGAGGAGCGCGAAGAAGGCGCCGCGCAAGCGGGCAGCCGCCGCCGGGACGGACGCCGAGACACCGTCGAGTTAGTCCGGCTCGGCCGGGGTTCGGGGCAGCGCCCCGATGCGCAACGGCCCGCACAGCGGGCCCGCGAGCGGAACGGAGCGAGCCCCGCGCGCAAGCGAGTGAAGCGAGCCGGGGTTCGGGGCAGCGCCCCGATTGGAACAGGAGGATGCATGGCCAGATCACGACCTACGCAGCTCAAGCGTCAGCGCGAACGGGCGCTCACCGAGAAACGGAACCAGAAGGCCGCACGCCGGATCGAGAACAAGGCGCGGCGCGAGAACACCCGCCGCGACGTGGGCGATGAAGACCCCGACATCGCCGGCATCCAGCCGGGCCCGCAGCCGCCGGCCTGGGACGAGACCGGCCTCACCAACGATTAGCGCGGGCCGCGGGCCGAACCGCCGGGCTGGCGCGGGCGTGCCGCCGTGCGTCGTGTGCTTCCCGCTCTCATCGCCGCACTGAGCCTGGCCCCCGCTCCGGTCCCGGCCCGAGGTGCCGTCGCGCGCCCGGCCCCGCCGGCCCATACCCTGCCGCCGGCCGGACCGCCCGCCGCGGCCGGGCCGGACGATCCGATCGATCTCGCCACCCTCTCGACCGTCCATCTCGACGTCCTCGTCACCGACCGCCAGGGCCGACCGGTGCCGGGCCTGACCGCGCGCGACTTCACGGTCACGGAGGCCGACGGGCCGCGGCATCTCGAGTCGATGAGCTATCGCGCCGCCACCGGCACCCCGTCGGCGGGCCGGGTCTTCGGCCTGCTGCTCGACGACTATCACGTGGCGCCGGGCATCGCCACGGCCCGCGCGCGCGCCGCCCTCACCGCCTTCGTCGACCACGATCTGCGGCCGGACGACTCGGTTGTCCTCATGCGCCCGCTCGATCAGCCGGCCTCGCTGACCGTCACGCAGAATCGGCAGGCCATCCGCACCGCCATCGACGGCTTCGCCGGACGGCTCGGCGACGACACGCCGCGCAACGCGTTCGAACGCGATTTCATGGGACACGCCCCGGCCGCGGTCGAGGCGGCCCGCGCGCAAACGGTGCTGTCGGCCCTCGAAGCGCTGTCCACCTACCTCGCGGGCCTGCCGGAAGGACGCAAGACGCTGATCTTCGTCAGCAGCGGCTTCGCCCAGGCGCCGACGGAGCCGCGCCTGCGCCTGCCGCGCCTCGACACGACGCTGCGGATCGCCGGCCGCTTCGACATCGCCATCTATCCGCTCGATCCCGACCCATCCGATCCGGCGGCCGCCCCGCCCGCCCGGCACCTGCTCCTCCGCAACCTCGCGGACTGGACCGGCGGCACGCTCATCGCCACGCCCGGCGATCTCGCGCCCGCGCTCGATGCGCTGTCGCGCGATGCCGACGCCTACTACCTGCTCACCTTCCGCGCGCCGGAGGCCGACGGCCGGTTCCATGAGATCAGCGTGAAGGTGGCGCGCCGGGGGGTGCAGGTGCGCGCCAGGCCCGCGTACTGGGTGCCGTCGATGGACGAGATGCGGCTGGTGCGCGAGGCGAACCGCGTGCGCAGCGAGCCGGCTCCGAAGGTCGTGCCGATCGTGCCGGCGCACACGAGCGGGTTCATCCGGTCCTGGGTAGGCATCGCGCAGGGAGCCGACGGGCAGGCGCGGGTGACGGTCACCTGGGAGCCGAACCGCGACGCGGTCAGCCACTACCTGCCGGTCCAGGCCGATCGCGTGCAGTTGACGGCGACGACCCCCACGGGCGAGGCGCTGTTCAGGGGCCCCCTCGCCCCGGTGACGGGGACCGCCGGGCCGGTGCCGGGCGCACCGTCCGATCGGGCCGTGTTCGACGCGCCACCCGGCCCGCTCGAGCTCAGCCTGCGGATCGAGGCCGGCCGCCAGGCGCTCGACACCGACGTGCGCCACGTGGAAGTACCCGCGTTCGGCCTCGGGCGGCTCGTGCTGACGCCGCCCGAGGTGTTCCGGACGTTCACGGGACGCGAGTTCGATCGGCTGCGCCGCGATCCCGACGCGACGCCGGTGGCGGCGGCCGACTTCAGCCGGACCGCCCGCCTGCTGATCCGGGTGCACGCCTATGCGGACGGCGGTGCGCCCCCCGTCGTGACCGCCACGCTGCTCAACCTGCTCGGCCAGCCGATGCAGACCCTCGCCCCGATCGCGCCGCCGCCCGGCGACCCGGGCGTGACGCAGTTCGACCTCCCGCTCGCACAATTTCCGCCCGGGAATTACACCATTGCCTTCACGGCGACGGCCGGGCACGCCGAGGCCCGCAGCCTCCTGCCCCTGCGCATCGTCGGATGATCGGCAGGGCCGTCAGCCGTCCTGACGGCAGGCCTGCAGCCGGATGAACCGGCCGTCCTGCTCGCGCCAGACGTCCACGGCGAACCGCCGCGCGAGCGAGCGGCCAAGCCGCTCCGCCTGCTCGTAGATCCCGCACGGCTGCTGCAGCGAACAGGGATAGACGCCGAGGCCGAACAGGAAGGAGGACCCGGTCAGCGGGCGGACGACGACGTCGCCGGGGCGCGGGTCGTCGGGCTCTACGGAAACGGCAGTGACCACCGGTTCGGATTCGAGCTTGGTGAGCATGGTCTCCTGGCGCGGGCTGAGGAACCGCGCTGCCCCCGGAGAACCAAAACCCGTGCCGGAGCCGGCGTCGTGGCCGCCTGCGCGTGCACGGCCGGAAATCGGCCGGACACCGGCGGCGCCGCCCGGCGCGCACCGTCCGCGGCCGGTGGCGCCGTCCTCTCCGCCGGCGCACAGTTACACGGCGAGAAGAAAGTGCGGGCTATTGCTCCCCCACCGCGTCCTGGGCGGCGTGCCACTCGACCAGGTGGCGCTGGGCGTTGAACGCCGACTCGCCCTCGGTCGGGCGGATGCGCTCGTAGCGGCCGTCGGTGCCGAGCACGCTGGCGCGGTCGGTGTCGCGCAGGTACGCGTCGAGGACGACGCCGCGCAGGTAGTCGCGCAGGCCGGGATCCTTCACGGGACAGAGGATCTCGACCCGGCGATCCAGGTTGCGCTCCATGAGGTCCGCGCTGCCGACGTAGACCTCCGGCTCCCCGCCGTTCTCGAAGTAGTAGATCCGCGAGTGCTCGAGGAAGCGGCCGACGATCGACCGGACGGTGATCGTCTCGCTGACGCCGGGAACGCCCGGACGCAGGCAGCAGACGCCGCGGGCGATGAGGTCGATCGGGACGCCGGCCTGCGAGGCCTGGTAGAGGCTGCGGATCATGGCGGGGTCGGTGACCGCGTTCATCTTGAAGATCATCCGGGCCGGCCGCCCGGCCCGGCGGTGGGCCGCCTCGCGCTCGACGAGATCGACGAAGCTCTTGCGCAGGTTGACCGGCGCGACGAGCAGCGCCTGGTACTCCTTCTTGTTCGAGTAGCCCGTCAGGTAGTTGAACACCTCGGTCACATCGTCGACGATCGCCTCGCGCGCGGTGAACAGCCCGATGTCGGTGTAGACGCGCGCGGTGCCGGCGTTGTAGTTGCCGGTCGACAGGTGGGCGTAACGCCGGATGCCGCCGGTCTCCTTCCGGACGACGAGGCACAGCTTGCAGTGGGTCTTCAGGTTCACCAGCCCGTAGACGACATGGATGCCGGCTCCCTCCAGCCGGTTCGCCCACTGGATGTTGTTCCGCTCGTCGAACCGCGCCTTCAGTTCCACCAGCACGGCGACCTGCTTGCCGGCCTCCGCGGCGCGGATCAGCAGGTCGACCAGCGGCGAGTCGGCGCCGATCCGGTACAGCGTCATCTTGATCGCAATCACCTGCGGATCGTCGACCGCCGCCTCGAGGAACGTCTCGACCGCGGCGAACGAATCGAACGGGTGGTGCACGAGCTGATCGCGGTGGCGGATGCGCTGGAAGATCGCCTCGCCCTCCTCCTGCCAGACGAACCGCGGCGAGGCCGGGACGTCCTTGATCTCGGGCCGGTGAATCGCCAGCAGTTCCATCCAGTCGCTGTAGCTCATCCGATCGGCGGTCCGGACGACGACTTCCTCTTCGACCTCGAAGTTCTCGACCAGGACGTTCAGCACGCGGCGGGGCATGCCGGCCTCGACCTGCAGCAGCGAGAGCGCGCCGTGCCGCAGCTGCCGCAGCCCCCGGTCGACGGTCTCCAGCAGGTCGTCGGCCTCGTCCTCCTGGATCACCATGTCCGTGTCGCGGACGATGCGGAAGAGGTATGCCCCCTTCACCTGCACGCCGGGGAAGAGCGCGGCGAGGTTCTGCCGGATGACGTCCTCGAGGAAGACGAAGGTCAGCCGCCCCTGCGTGAGCGCCGGCGGGAGCGCGATGAAGCGCGGCAGCACGTCGGGGACCTTCACGCGGGCGAACCGCGTCCGGCCGCCGTAGCGGACCGCCACCGCCAGGTTCTTGCTGCGGTTCGAGATGTAGGGAAACGGGTGCCCGGGATCGAAGGCGAGCGGCGTCAGCACGGGCGAGATCTGGGCGGCGAAGTACTTCGCGAGGTGATCGACGATCTCGGGCGTGTAGCCGGCGGGCTCGAGGAAGTGGATCCCCTCCTGCGCCAGCAGCGGCCGCAGCGTGTCCGTCCAGCACGACGCCTGGTCGTTCAGCATCGCCACCGCGCGGTCGCGCACGAGCCGCAGCTGCTGCTCGGTGCTCAGCCCGTCGGGCGACACGTCCTCGAGCCCCGCCCGGAACTTCCGGAGCAGCGTCGCGACGCGCACCATGAAGAACTCGTCGAGGTTCAGGCCGACGATGGCGAGAAACTTGACCCGCTCCAGCAGGGGGTGATCGACGTCGAGCGCCTGGGCGAGCACCCGCTCGTTGAAGGCGAGCCAGCTCAGCTCCCGGTTGATGTAAAGCGCCGGGGCCTCGAGCCCCGACCTCTGCCGTTCGGGCAGCGGGGCCGGCGTGAACTGCAGGACGCGCGCCTCGGACGGCTTCGGCGTCCGGCGGCGGCGCGGCCGCCCCACCCCATCTTCGATCACTGCCACGTCAGGTCTCCTGTCCGCGCCGCCCGCCCGGGGTCGTCCGGGCCCCGCGGGCGAGCCATCATCGCCGCTGGACCGCGTCCGGCGGGTTAAATCCCTGTAAATCAAGGCAATTGCGGCCGTCAGCCGGCCGTTCAGCCGCCGGCCAGGCCGGCCAGCCTGCAACCTTTACCTCGATTTAATCGGATCGTGACCGGGGTTTCAACTTCGCCCGGTACAGTGCGGTCATACGTAGCGGGTGGTTCGGAGGTTGTCCCCCATGAAGGCATTGTA
>JAGWRA010000039.1 GCA_028876655.1 Acidobacteriota bacterium
ACCTGGCGATCCAGCCGCCCGCCGTACTCCAGCATCCCATCCGGCCGCCAGCGCGCCCGATCGCCCGTGCGATACAGCCGTGCCCCGGGCGGCCCGCTCACCGGATCCGGGATGAACCGCTCCGCCGTCAGCCCGGGGTCCCCGGCATAGCCACGCGCCACTCCGGGACCGCCAAGGCAGACTTCGCCCCAGACACCGTCCGGTGCCGGATTCAGATCGGGGTCCAGCACCAGCACGCTGGCACTTCGGGCGGGCGGTCCAATCGGCACCCGGCCATCCGGCCACGTCCCGCTTTCGACGATCAGCTCTGTTGCGAAGACCGACGCCTCGGTGGGCCCGTACTGGTGGCGCAGCACGCAGGTCGAAATGCTGCGGCCGTAGAAGCGCGCCACCGTTCTCCAGTCGAGGGACTCGCCTCCGACGATGAGACAGCGCAGCGCGGGACAAGTGTCGGCGGTGACGCCGGACTGAAGGAGCGATTCGAGCAGCGTGGGCGTCAGCTCGCACAGTTCGATCGCATGCCGGCGGAGATAGTCGGCGAGTGCCACCGGATTCCGCACGACATCATCCGCCGGCACGAACAGCGTGTGTCCCCAGCACAGCGCACCGACGAGCTGCTGCACCGAGGCGTCGAATGCCAGCGACGAGTTCACACAGACGCGCAGCGGATGCCCCGCGTCGGTATAGAAGGTGCCGGCGGCCCCAAGTGCCAGATCCAGCAGCGAGTTGTGGCCGACGCCCACCCCCTTGGGCCACCCTGTCGAGCCGGACGTATAAATAATGTAGGCCAGCGACTCCGGCAACGGCCCCTGCGGCGGCCGATCGCTCGGGGCGCACTCCATCAACGTGGCGAGGTCCAGGCTCGGCACGCGCGGCGCCCTGCTCGCCATCCCATCCGTTCCGGCTGTCAGACAGGCAACCGCACCGGCCGCTTCGAGCATGTACGCCACACGCTCGGCCGGCAGGCCGGCAGCCACGGGCAGGTAGGCGCCGCCTGCCTTCAGGATGCCGAGGATGCCGGTGATGGTGTCCGCCGTCCGGCCGGCCCGCACACCCACGACCCGCTCGGGTCCGACGTCGCGATCGCGCGCCAGCACCGAGGCCACGCGCGTCGCCCGCTCGTTCAACTCGCGGTAGGTCAGCCGCACGTCACCGGCGACGATGGCGCACTGATCGCCCTGGCGGGCGACGACCTCGTCGAAGAGGTCGAGGATCGACGAGACACCGTGCGACGGCACGACCGGCTGCGGCGCGCGCGACCGCTCGACGAGCCGCCGGCGTTCGGACGCGTCGAGGATGTCGATCGACGCCAGCGGCCGGTGCACCGCATCGGTGCCGGCGGCGAGCGATTCGACGATCCGCATCCAGCACCCGGCGATCCGCCGCGCCGTTCCAGGGGCGAACAGCGCGGTGTTGTATTCGAGACCGAGTTCCAGCCCCCCGGCAGCCTCCCGCACCACGAACGTCAGATCGAAGCGGCTCACGTCGTCGCCGGCCGGCACCGGCTCGGCCGGTCGTCCGTCGAGGATCAGATCCGGCGTGCCCGCCTCCTGCAGGACGACCATCACGTCGAACAGCGGCGACCGCCCGAGATCCCGGTCGAGCCGCAGTTCGTCCACGAGCCGGTCGAACGGATAGACCTGATGATCGAGCGCCTGCGCCACCTTGTCGCGGCACTGGCGCAGAAGGTCGGCGAACGAGTCGGTACCGCGCAAGGCGAGCCGCAGCGGCAGGGTGTTGGCGAAGAAGCCGACCGGGGGTTCGAGCGCCGGATGTCCCCGGCCCTCGACGGGCATCCCGACGCTGATGTCGGCCTGACCCGACAGCCGCCCCAGGAGCCACGCAATCGACCCGAGGACGCCGGCGAACAGGCTGGCGCCGTGCGATCGCACCAGGCGGCGAAAGCCGGCCGTGACCTCGAGCGGGAGCGCCGCGCGGACAGCGGCGCCGTCGAACGACTGCAGGGCGGGACGCGGGAAGTCCTGCGGCAACTGCAGCGGTTCGGGAGGGTCGGCGAACTCGCGCGTCCAGAAGGCGCGCGCCGGTTCGGCCGCGGGGCTCTCCAGATACCGGCGCTGCCAGACGGCGTAGTCGCGATACTGGACCGGCAGCGGCTCGAGCCCAGCCGCTGCGACATCGCCCGCCGTGTCGTAGAGCGACATCAGCTCGCGGACGAGGATTGCCGTCGACGCGCCATCCGTCACCAGATGGTGCATCAGGACGAACAGACCGCTGCGGCCGGCTGCCAGATGCCGGACCTTCACGCGCAGCAGCGGGGCGACCTCCAGGGCGAACGGCTCGTGCGCCCACTCGCGCACCGCTCGACGGAAGTCCTCCACCGCGTCCGGGCGCTCCGACCAGTCGTCCACGTCGAGCGTCCAGGCGACAGTCTCTTCGACGACCTGCCGGGGCTCTCCGTCGCGCTCGATGAAGCGCGTCCGCAGCGCCTCGTGACGGTCGATGAGCGCGCGGAACGTCCGCTCCAGATCGCCGGTGCGCAGCCGGGTCTCGAACAGGAAGGCGCTCGGCATGTTGTACGCCGAGAAGGGAGCCGGCGCCAGCTGCTCGAGCACCCAGAGGCGCCGCTGCGCGTGCGACAACGGATAGCTGTCCGCCCGATCGGCCGGCGCCAGCGGCACCAGCGCGTCAGAACGCCTGCGCGAGACGAGTTCGGCGAGCGCCCCCACGGTCTGGCGTGCGAACAAGTCGCGCAGCGTCAGATCGAGACCGAGCTCAGACGAGGCGCGGGCGACGATCCTCGTGGCCCTGAGGCTCTGGCCGCCGAGGTGGAAGAAGTTGTCGTCGAGCCCCACCCGCTCGACGTCGAGCACGTCCTGCCACAGCCGGACCAGGGCCCGCTCGGTGGCAGTGCGCGGAGCACGGTACCGGGCGCCGGTGGCCAGTCCGCCCGTCTCGAGCCGCAGCAGCGCCGCCCGATCGATCTTGCCGGCCGGCGTCAGCGGCCAGGCGTCCAGCGGCACATAGCGCGCCGGGATCATGTAGTCGGGCAACTGCGCGGCGAGCAGGTCGCGCAGCACATCGAGCGCGGGCCGCTCGCCGGACGCGACGAAGAAGGCACAGAGCTCGGCCTCGTCGCCCGGACGGAGCATCACGACCGCGTCGGCCACCTGAGGATGCTGCCGCAGCGCCCGCTCGATCTCGGCCGGCTCGATCCGGTACCCGCGCAGCTTCAGCTGGAAGTCGCGACGGCCCAGGAACTCGATCTGCCCGTTCTCGAGCCATCGGCCTTCATCGCCCGTCCGGTACAGCCGCTCACCGCGGGCGAACGGGCTCGGCACGTAGCGCTCCGCCGTGAGATCCGCGGCACGGTGATAGCCGAAGCCAAGGCCGGCGCCGCCGATGTAGATCTCACCCCGCACCCCGACCGGCACCGGTTCCAGTGCCTCGTCGAGCACATAGAGCTGCGTCCGCGCGATCGGTCCGCCGAGACGCCCGGATTCGGCTGCTTCACGCACCTGGTTCACGGCCGACCAGATGGTCGTCTCCGTCGGGCCGTAGACGTTCCAGAGTTCGACGCCGCGTTCGAGCAGCGACGCGCCGAGCGTGTCGGGCAGCCGCTCACCGCCGCACCACGCCAGGAATTTCGTTGCTGGCGCCCAGCCACCGTCCACCAGCAGCTGCCACGTGGCGGGCGTCGCCTGCATCACGGTCACGCCCTGGCGTTCGAGCAGCCCGGCCAGCGCCTCTCCACTCCCCGCCGTCTCCCGATCGACGACCACCACACGCGCCCCGGTGACGAGCGGCAGGAAGACCTCGAGCGCGGCAATGTCGAACGCCCAGGTCGTGACGGCCGCAAGCACGTCATCGGCTCTGAGCCCCGGCGTCCGCTGCATGCTCGCGAGCACGTTCGCCAGCGCGCGATGCGGAATCGAGACGCCCTTGGGTGCACCCGTCGATCCCGACGTGTAGATGGTGTACGCCGGCTCGTCGGGATCGACGGCCGGAAGGAGGTCGAAGACCTCGCCCGTGTCGAGCGCCGGCAGCGGAATGGCGGTCACGCCCTCCGGGATCGCGCCGTCGCTGGCGCCGCGGTCATCTGTCGAGTTCAGCAGGACGATCCTGGCGCCGCCGTCCCTCAGGATCCGGCTCCACCGTCCGGCCGGGTGGGCCGGGTCCATCGGCAGGTAGACCGCGCCCGCTCTCAGCACGCCGAGCAGGCCGACGATCATCTCCTCCGAGCGGTCCATCTGCAGGGCGACGATCTCGCCGCGTCGCACGCCGCAGCGCTCGACGAGGATCCGCGCCAGGCGCCCCGCCCGCAGGTCCAGCTCGCCGTACGTGAGCACGCGCCCGCCGCAGACCACCGCTGCGGCATCGGGCCGGGCGCGTACCTGCTGCGCGAAGAGATCGAGAACGGTTGTCGAATCCTGGCCGTCCGCCAGCCCGGAAGCATTGAACTCCACCAGCAGTTGCTGCCGCGCCGCCGGGTCCAGCAGGGGCAGCCCGTCCAGGCGTGCCTCCGGATTGCGCAGCGCCGCCTCGAGCAGCACCTGGAACAGCCGGCCGAGGCGGCCGGCCGTCGAGGGCTCGAACAGGGCCGCGGCATAGTCGAGATCGAGACGCAACCCGCCGGCGGCCGGCGTGAAGGTGAAGCCGAGGTCGAACTGGCTCACCCGGCGCGGCAGATCGAGCGGCTCGACGCGCGTCCCTTCGAGCGTCAGCGGCCGCTCGTCGATCTCCTGCAGCGCCACCATCACGTCCACCAGCGGCGATCGACTCACGTCGCGGTCGAGATCGAGCTCGTCCACCAGCCGGTCGAAGGGATAGATCTGATGTTCGAGCGCGCCGACCACGATGGCGCCGAGCCCGGCGGCGTAGGCGGCGAACGACAGGTCCGGCTCCGGCCGGCTGCGCAGCGCCAGCGTATTGACGAAGAAGCCCACCTGCTGCTCGAGCGCCGGATGGGTGCGTCCGGCGACCGGGCTCCCGACGGTGACGTCGTGCTGTCCCGTCACGCGCATCAACAGGACGTTCACGGCCGCCAGCAGGACGACGAAGCGGCTGACGGCGTGGGCGTGCGCGAAGGCGTCGATCGCGTCGAGCAGGCCGGCGCCGAGCTCGACGGTCGCCCGGCCACCGTCGAAGCGCTGCACCGCCGGACGCGGACGATCGGTCGGCAGCGCCAGGGGCTCCGGGGGCGTCTCGAACTGGCGATGCCAGTACGCCCGCGTCTCCTCCATGCCCGGGCTCTCGAGCAGGGCCTGCTGCCAGGCGGCGTAGTCCTTGTACTGCCGCGTCAGCGCGGCAGCCCGTGGCGGAATCCCCCGCAGCGCATCGGCATAGCCATCGACGATCTCGCTGACGATCAGGGGAATCGACCATCCATCGGCGAACGCATGGTGCAGGACGATCACCAGCCCATGACAGCTGGCGGCGAGCCGGCGCAGCACGACCTCGAACGGCGGCGCCTCCGCCAGATCGAAGCGGGCGTACATCCACCGCTCGGCCTCGCGCGTGAACCGTTCCCGGGCGCCGGGATCGTCCGACCAGTCGGCCTCGTCGATCTGGAAGGTCTCCGCCGGGCGCACCTCCTGCCGCGGCTCTCCCTCCACCTGCACCAGGCGCGTCCGCAGCGCTTCATGGCGGCCCGTCAGGCGGGTCAGCGCCTCCACCAGCGCGTCCCGATTCAGCTCGCCGTGCACCAGGAACGCCGCCGGCATGTTGTAGGCCGCCGGGCCGTCGGCGGCGAGCTGCTCGATGATCCACAGCCGCCGCTGCGCGTGCGACACCGGATAGGTCGCCTCCAGCGGCAGGGGCACGAGCGGCAGGCTGCCCACGGGATCGCGAGTCACCAGCAGACGGGCCTGTTCGGCGATCGTGGGGTGCGTGAAGACGTCGGTCAGCCGCAGGTCGAGCGCATGATCCTCGCGGGCCCGCGACACGACGCGCGTCGCCGTCAGGCTGTGCCCGCCGAGGGCGAAGAAGTTCTCGTCGGGCCCGATCGTCTCGTCCCCGCCGAGGTCCAGCGCCCGGCGCCAGATGGCGGTCAGGGTCCGCTCGAGGCCGGTGCGTGGCGCGCGCGCGGCTCCTCCCGCCGGCCGCGCCGCTCCGGACGGCCCCGGCAGCCGCGCGCGGTCGATCTTGCCGCGCGACGTCAGCGGGAACGAGTCGAGGCAGACCAGCAGCGCCGGCACCATGTACTCGGGCAGCCGCCTGCGCAGGTGCGCGCGGAGGTCCTCGACTGCTGGCGCGTCCGCGACGACGTAGGCGACCAGTTCGTGCGTCGGCCCGGCCGTGCGCGCGACGACCAACGCGTCGCGAACGGCCTCATGCGTGCGCAGCGCCCGTTCGATCTCTCCCAGCTCGATGCGGAACCCCCGCACCTTCACCTGGCCGTCATCGCGTCCCAGGTAGACGAGCGTCCCGTCGGCCCGCCACGCCACGACGTCACCGGTGCGGTACAGCCGCCCACCCGGCTGCGGCGCGAACGGGTCGGGCACGAATCGCTCGGCCGTGAGATCCGCCTGTCCGAGATACCCGCGCGCCAGCCCCGCACCGCCGATGCACAGCTCGCCCGGCATGCCGATGCCGACCGGTTCCAGCCGGTCATCCAGGACGTACAACGACTGCCCGCCCAGGCCCCGGCCGATCGGCACGCGCCAGCCATCCTCGTCGAGCGCCGGCCCCGGCGGGAACAGGTGATACGCCGAGGTGACCGATGCTTCGGTGGGCCCGTACGTGTTCGCCAGCGGAACGCGTGCCGCGTGCACCGCACGCCACTGCGCCAGCCCTTCGGCGGTCAGCGCCTCGCCACCGACGAGCATCAGCCGCAGGCTGCCTGGCGCAGGCTGCCGGCCTCTGCCCGCCCAGTCCCGGATCGCCTCGTGCCAGTACGCGGTCGGCAGCTCCGCCACCGTGATGCGGTGGCGCTCGAGGTACGCGTGCAGTTCGCCGGGCGTCCACAGGTCTCGCCCCCGCACGAACAGCGTCGCGCCGGCCGCCAGCGCCGGGAAGATCTCCTCGATGGCCTGATCGAACGCGATGTTGTCGTACTGCAGCACGCGGTCCTGCGGCCCGAGCCCCTGGATGTCCCGGAAGCGGCGGGTGTGCAGCGCGAGCGACCGGTGATCGATCATCACCCCCTTGGGCCGGCCGCTCGACCCCGAGGTGTAGATCACGTACGCCAGCGCGTCGCCGTCGATACCGACGGGCGGGAACGGTCCGGCTCCATCCTCGACTCGGCCGACACCCGCGCCGAGATCCACGATCACTCGACTGGCGTCCTCGAACGCGGCCGCAAGGCCTTCGTCGGTGACGATCGCGCGCGCGGCGCAGTCGTCGAGCATCTGGCGGACGCGCGCCTCCGGCAGGTTGACGTCGATCGGCAGGAACGCGCTGCCCGCCTTCAGGATCCCGAGCAGTGCGACGATCAGCTGCTCGCTGCGCGGCATGAGCACCGCCACGATCCCGTCCGGCCCTGCGCCGGCCTCACGCAGCCGCTGCGCCAGACGGTCCGAGCGGGCGTCGAGTTCTGCGTAGCCGAGCGTCCGCTCGTCACACACGACGGCCGGACGGCCGGCGTGGACGGCAACGGCCGCGCGGAACAGATCCAGGACGGTGGCCTCGGCCGCACCCGCCTCGCGCCAGGGGTTGAACGCCGAGACGACGACCGCGCGCTCGTCATCCGGCAGCAGCGGCAGGTCGCCAACCGGCCGATCGGGCTCCGCCACGGCGTGCCGCAGCAGCGTGTCGAGGTGCCGGCACATCCGCGCCACGCGCTCGCGCGTGTAGAGCTCGGTGCTGAACTCGACGAGTCCCCGCAGCCGATCCGCTTCCTCGAAGAAGTCGAACGACAGCTCGAACTTGCTGGTCGTGCCGGCCACCGCCATCGGCTCGACCCCGGCGCCATCGAGCCGCAGGACGGGTTCGCCTCCCGTGTGGAGGGCCACCATCACGTCGAACAGCGGGTTGCGGCTCGCGTCGCGCGGCAGGGCCAGCTCGTCCACCAGTCGATCGAACGGGTAGATCTGATGTTCGAGGCCCGCGGAGACGACGTCGCGGACCGCGTCGAGCAGCGCGCGGAAGCCGGCCGACCGGCCGGTGCGCAGGCGCAGGGCGAGCGTGTTCACGTAGAAGCCGACCTGCCGTTCCAGTGCGGGATGCAGGCGGCCCGCCACCGGCGTCCCGAGGGTGATGTCCTCCTGGCCGGAGTGCCGCATCAGCAGCACGTACACGCCGGCGAGCACCGCCATGAACGGCGTCGCCCCCTGCTCGCGGCACAGCGCCTCCATCCCCCGCCTCGTCTCGTCGGCGAGGGCGAAGGCGAGCTGATCCCCGGCCGTGCCGAGGACCGCCGGCCGCGGGCGGTCGTGCGGCAGCTCGATCGGTTCGGGCGGCTCGGCGAACTGCCGGTGCCAGTAGGCGCGCAGCGGCGCGGCCGCCTCCGCCGAGAGCAGCGCCTGCTGCCAGCGCACGTAGTCGGCGTATTGCACGCCGAGCGGCGGCAGGCCATCCGGCTCGCCCCGGCGGGCGGCGCGGTACAGCTGCTCCAGCTCGTCGGCGAGCACCGGCAGCGACCGGCCGTCGAGCAGCAGATGGTGGAACACCAGCAGCAGGCCGTGACGCTCGCGTCCTCCCGGCCCAGGCGGCAGACGCCGGATCGAGACGCGCCAGAGCGGCGCCTCGCCCAGGACGAACCCGGCGGCCGATTCCCGCGCCGCCAGCAGGCCGAACCGCTCGTCGGCCCCGGGCTCCGCCGACCAGTCCTCCTCGTCGATCCGCGGCTCGAGTGACGGCACCACCTCCTGCCGCGGCTCCCCATCGATGACGACGATGCGCGTGCGGAGGATGTCGTGCCTGGCCGTCAACGCCGCGAGCGCGTGCCGCAGCGCCTCGACCGACAGCGGCCCGTGGACGAGGAAGGCGCCGGGGACGTTGTAGGCGGCCGCCCCGCCGGCGTTCATCTGTTCGAGGACCCACAGCCGGCGTTGCGCGTGCGACAGCGGATGATGCGGGGCGGCCGGGGCACGCTCCAGCGCGACGCCGCTGAAGGGCTCGCGCTGGGCGATCGCCTGCGCCAGCTGCGCGACCGTCGGCCGCGCGAACAGATCGCGCAGCTGGACCGGCAGCAGGAACCGCTGCTGCGCCAGCGCCACCACGCGCGCCGCGCTCAGGCTGTGGCCGCCGAGCGCGAAGAAGTCGTCGTGGACGCCGACGCGGCGCACGCCGAGCGCCCGGGCCAGGATGGCGACCAGCACCCGCTCGAGCTCGGTGCGCGGCGCCACGTACTCGGTCTCCACGCCGAGCGCCCGATCCTCCGGCGCCGGCAGCACCGCGCGATCCACCTTGCCGTTCTTGTTCAACGGCAGGCGATCCAGCACGACGAAGTGGGCCGGAATCATGTAGTCCGGCAGGCGATCGGCCAGGAAGTCACGGATGTCCGCGAGCGTGATCGCGTCACGCTCGACGACCAGGTACGCCACGAGCTGCCGGGCAGCGCCCAGGTCGCGGACCAGCACGACCGCCTGACGGACCTCCGGATGGGCGCCGAGCGCGCTCTCGACCTCACCGAGCTCCACGCGATGGCCGCGGATCTTGATCTGATCGTCGATGCGGCCCAGGAACTCCAGGCAGCCGTCGCGGCCCCAGCGCGCCAGGTCGCCCGTGTCGTACATCCGCTCGCCCGGCGCGTCTGCGAACGGATCGGGCAGGAAGCGCTCGGCCGTCAACGCCGGGCGGCCCAGGTAACAGGTGGCCAGACTGGGCCCCGAGATGTACAGGCGGCCCGGGACACCGATCGGCACCGGCCGCAGGCGGGCATCCAGCAGCCGCACGCCGGTGTTGTCGATCGGACGGCCGATCGACGGATGGGAGCTCCAGTCGGCCGGCGCGCCGGCCAGGCGGAAGGCGGTGACGACGTGGGTCTCGGTCGGACCGTAGTGATTCCACAGCGCACATGCGGGCCGCTGCGCGAAGAAGCGCCGCACGGCGTCGGTGATCACGAGCTGCTCGCCCGTCGCCGTCAGCTCCGTCAGCGCACAGCGGTCCGTCCCCTGCTCCAGCAGCCGTTCGGCCAGCTGGCTCAGCACGACGACCGGGACGATGGCTTTCTCGACGCGCTCGGCGGTCAGCAGTCCGGCCAGCGCCTCGGGGTCGCGCCTGACCTCCTCGGGGACGAGGACCAGGCTGCCACCCGATCCGAGCGTGGCGAAGAACTCGTGGAAGCTCGCGTCGAAGCCGAGCGACGCCAGCTGCAGCGTCCGCTGCCCGCCCGTCAGCGTCCGCAGGTGCCACCGGATCAGGTTCGTCATGGCGCGGTGCGGCAGCACCGTCCCCTTGGGCCGCCCGGTGGACCCCGACGTGTAGAGCACGTAGATGGGCGACTCGGGATGGATCCCGAGACCGGGGTCGACCGGGGCGTGCGACGAGCGCCACCCGTCCGGGGCCTCGAGGTCGAGCAGCCGCACGCCCTCTGCGGCCACGCGCGGGGCCAGGCTGCGCTGGGTGATCACGACCCGCGTCCCCGCATCGTCCAGCAGCGCGCGCAGTCGCAGGTCGGGATTCACGGGATCGAGCGGCAGGTACGCGGCGCCGGCCTTCAGCACGCCGATCACCGCCGCGACCATCTCGATCGACCGCTCGAGGCAGATGCCGACAAGCGTCCCGGGCCCGACGCCGGCTTCCACGAGCGACCACGCCAGCCGGTTCGCCTCCTCGTTCAGCGCGCGGTAGCTCCAGCTCCGCCCGCGATCGATGACCGCCGTGGCAAGCGGCGTCCGCGCCGCCTGCGCTTCGAAGAGGCCGACGACCGTCGCCCCCCCGGCCTCGTCCGGATCCCGGCGCGACGTGCCGTTGAAGCCGCGCAGCACGAGCGCTTCTTCGTCGGCGGGCAGCATCGCCAGGTCGCCCGCCGCCCGCCCGGGCTCGTCGCAGACCGCTGCGCACAGCCGCTCGTAGTGCGCGAGGACGGCTTCGGCGGTCTCCGGCTCGAACAGGTCGGTGCAGTACTCGACCGTAGCCGCGATTTCACCATCCCGCCGCTCCAGCGTGAGGGTGAGGTCGAACTTCGCCGTGGCAGTCGACAGCGGCAGCGGCGTCACCGCGAGCCCGTCGAGCGCCAGCTGGTTCCCGGGGTCCTCCAGGTAGACGAACAGGTTCTGGAAGATCGGCGGCCGGCTGAGATCGCGCGCGGGGGCCACCGCTTCGACGACCAGTTCGAACGGGCAGTCCTCGTGTTCGTACGCCTCGAGGCACGTCTGCCGGACGCGCGACAGGATCTCGCGGAACGGCGCCGCGCCGTCGATCGACGTCCGCAGCGCCAGCGTGTTCAGGAACAACCCGACGACGTCGCGGGTCTGGGGATGAGTGCGATTGGCGATCGGCGTCCCGACGATCACGTCCGGTTGTCCGGTGCAGCGCTGGACGAGCAGCTTGAACACCGCGAGCATCAGCATGAAGCGGCTGACGCGCTCGTCGCGGGCGAGCCCGTCGAGACGGCCGACCAGCTCGCGCGGCAGCCGGCGCGTGACCGTCGCCCCCGCATGACTCTGCGCGGCGGGACGGGGCCGATCGACGGGCAGGGCCGAGACGGGCAGCGGGCCGGCGAGGCGCTCGCGCCAGTACTCCAGCGCGCGGCGCCCGGCCTCGCTCTCGACCTGGCGCTGCTGGAAATCGGCGTAGTCCGCGTACTGGATGTCGAGTTCCGGCAGATCGGGCGGCCGGTGCGCCCGGCAGGCGGCGTACAGGTGGCCGAGTTCGCGCAACAGGATTTCGAACGACCAGGCGTCGCCGGCGATGTGGTGCAGGCTCAGGGCCAGGACGTGCTCGGCGGGCCCGAGGATGAACAGGCGGGCGCGGAAGAGCGGACCGCGAGCCAGGTCGAACGGCTCGCACGCGTGCGTGGCCAGGCGGGAGCGGAGGACGGCGGCGCGCTCGCCGGCCGGAAGGCCGGAGAGGTCTTCGCGCACGAGCGTCAGGCGGCCGTCGGTCTCGATCCGCTGGACCGGCCGGCCGTCTTCGACGCCGAACGTGGTGCGCAGCGCCTCGTGGCGGCCGGCCAGCGCCTGCAGCGCCCGCTCGAGGGCGTCGCGATCGAGCGGGCCCTCGAGCCGGAACGCCGCCGGAATCGCGTAGGCCGCGTGGCCCGCATCGAGCGCGTCGAGCAGCCAGAGACGCCGCTGGGCAAAGGAGGCTGGAAAGGAAACGGCAGACTCGAACATCCTCGAACCGTGTGCTCAGCGTGAAGGGCCAGTGGACACCTCAGCGGTTCAGGCGTCGACCCACCACTTCTGCCCGGCGAGGTTCCGCCGGGCCTCCTCCACCATCCGGATCGTGCGGTCACGGTCCCGGGCGGCCAGCGCGCTGCGCACTGCCGCCAGGAAGTCGACCTCGGGATCCGTGAGCTCCGGATGCCAGAGGTGCATCAGGAGGATGATCCGCGTGCTGCGGGCGTGAATCTGCACTTCGTGATCGAAGCTGTCGTCGAACAGCAGGCACTTGCCTTCCTGCCAGGTCCGGGTCTCGTTCGCCACGCGGATCCAGCCCCCCTCCGGGATCACCAGCCCGAGGTGCATCGTCAGCCGGAAGTTCCAGGGCCCGCAGTGCGGCACGAGCTTCGCGCCGGGATTCAGCGCCGAGACCATCACGACCTCGCCCACGCGCGGGATTGCATCGACGATCGCGGCCGTCCGCGGGCAGAGCGCGCGGTTGTCCGCGCAGGACAGCGGCTCCTGCTTCAGGAAGAGGGCCGTCGACAGATCGGCCGAGGCGATGTCCCCCACTTCGAGGAACCGCTGGAAACCCTCGCGCCGATCGCGGGCGGCGATCACCTCGTCGCGGATGACCTCCCAGGACTCCTCCAGAATCCGGCCGGCGGGATGCTGCAACGGATCGTGCCACGGCGTGGCGGTCAATCCGGGCAGGTAGAAGCCGGGGCGCTGGAGCGGCTCGGGCGACACGTAGGGCGGCTTCCTCCCCTCGGCCACCTCGACGGCGTCTTCCATCCGCCGCAGCGCGGCCGCGCCGTGCCTGGCCTGCGCGGACTCGAGCGTCTCGCGCAGCAGCTCGGCATCCGTCCGTCCCGTCACATCCTGATCCATGGCTCGTGTTCCTCCGCCTGGCGACCGATGCACGGAGCGCCGCAGGTCCGATGGGAGACAGGTACAGTAACGCAATCGCGCCCGGAAACGCACATCAAATCCGGCATCTCGACTACAGTGCGTGCAGATTGCGGCGCGAGAAGACGAGGTCGTAATAGCCGTCGTGCAGCGCGCCATCGACCCGCTGCGGCCGTCGCGCCCGGTCGCGCCGGACGATGAAGTCCTTCGGCAGGATGTACACGAAGAAGCCGCGCGCCCGGAACCAGCCGGCCAGATCGTCCGGCCGCGCCGGACGCCCCCCGTACTGCCAGTCTTCGGAGGTCTCGACGACGATCTCGCAATCGGCGCGCAGCGAGTCCAGCAGCGGCTCGAGCCCGGCCACGACGTCGAACTCCGATCCCTCCACGTCGATCTTGACGAGGCGGGCTCGCCGGATCTCATCGTCCGACAGCAGCCCGGCCAGCGGCGCCGCCGCCACCTCCGCCTCGAAGCGGTTGCCGGTGAGCGGCCGGGGATGGACGCTCGTGATGCCGGTCGAGTGCTCGGGACCGCGATAGACCGGACAGGTGCCACGACTCGCCGCGGCCACGGCACAGACGGCCCGCACGTTGGCGGCATGCGGGTTCAGCGCGACGTTCCGCTCGAGGCCCGCAAAGGTTGCCGGTGACGCGTCGATCGCCACCACCCGGCCGGCGGGTCCGACCAGCCGGGACGCCAGCAGCGAGAAATAGCCCAGGTGCGCGCCGACGTCGACGAACACGTCGCCCTCGGCCAGGCAGGCCTCGCACCAGTACGAGAGGTTCTCTTCGAGGACGCCGAAGAGCCGGATCGCCATCGGGATGAGGTCGCCCGTGGTGCCGGCGAATTGCGAACCGAAGTACGTCGTCGTGACGAACGGGCGCGGACGATGCGTGGCGGCGGCCGGCACGATGAGGGCCGGAATGAGGGCGCGCTTGAGGGCCGGCAGCCCCCCGTGCCGCGTGTACCGGACCAGCGCCGGGAAGGTGAGGTCGTAGACGACCCCGGCGGCGCGGGCGTGCAGGTGCCGCCCGGCCATGTACAGGCCACGCAGGCTGCGCGTGAGCAGTGATTCGGCGTCGGGCATCGGATCGATCGTCGGTCCCGGCCGTGCGCCGGGGCACACCCGATCCTAGTCCTGTCGCCCCTTCCGGGCGCCACCCCATTTGGCGGGACTGGCATCGTCTGCCCTTTTCGGATATATCAGAGCGTCGCTTCGCGTGGCGACCCGCAGCCTGGCCGACTCATGCCCGACGATGCCGCATCGCTCATCCGCCAACTCGACGAACTGAACCGCATCGGGGCCGCCCTCGCCGCCGAGCGCGACACCGCGAAGCTGCTGGACCTGATCCTTGCCAGGGCGCGCGCGATCACCGGCAGCGACGCCGGTTCGCTGTACCTCGTCGCGCCGATGGACGGCAGCGACCCGGACGATGCCGAGGCGCCGCACGAGCTGCGGTTCGCCGTGGCGCAGAACGACTCGGTCGATCTGCCGTTCCGCTTCTCCGGGCTCGGCATCACCGACCGCTCGATTGCGGGCTATGTGGCGCTGACCGGCCGCACGGTCCGCCTGGATGACGCCTACGACCTGCCGCCCGGCGTCCCCTACACCTTCAATCCTGCATTCGACGAGGCCGCCGGCTATCGGACGCAATCCGTCCTCGCCGTCCCGATGCGGACGCCGAAGGGGAACATCGTCGGCGTCGTGCAGCTGATCAACGCGA
Source organism: Acidobacteriota bacterium (assembly GCA_028876655.1). Lineage (GTDB taxonomy): Bacteria > Acidobacteriota > Vicinamibacteria > Vicinamibacterales > CAVVIG01 > JAGWRA01. The sequence continues at coordinate 14,801 of JAGWRA010000039.1, forward strand.
CGGCCGACGGTGCCGTCATCGCCTACTCGGAGCGCCACGAAGCCCTCGCGCGGTCGCTCGCGTCCCAGGCGGCAGTGGCGGTGGAGAACAGCCAGCTCTACGCCTCGATCCAGCGGCTGTTCGAGGGGTTCGTCCGGGCCTCCGTCGTCGCGATCGAATCGCGCGACCCGGCGACCTCGGGGCATTCCTTCCGTGTGGCCAACCTGACCGTGGCGTTCGCGGAGGCCGTGGACCGGGCCGACAGCGGCGAGCTCGCAGCGGTGCGCTTCTCGAGGGAGGAGATGCGGACGCTGCGCTACGCCTCGCTGCTCCACGACTTCGGCAAGGTGGGCGTCCGCGAGGACGTGCTCGTGAAGGCGAAGAAGCTGTACCCGGCCCAGCACGCGCTGATCCGGGAGCGCGTCACG
>JAGWRA010000040.1 GCA_028876655.1 Acidobacteriota bacterium
GGCGCGGCGAGCGCCCAGACGGCCAGCAGCGACGCCGGCGCCAGGCGCCGGCCGCGGGCCGTGCGGCGGGATTCCTGCTTCATCCCCGTGATCCTGCGGTGGAGGCGATACGGCTAGTCTACACCCCGGACCGGCTCGGGCGTCCCGCCCGTGGCGAAGAAGGCGTCGATGGCGTCGAGGCTGCCGGTGACGGGGGCGGCCGGCATGGACGCGAGGAAGCGGCGGCCGTAGGCCTTGTGCTGGAGCCGGGGATCGAGCACGGCGAGCACGCCTCGATCGCGCCGGTGGCGGATGAGACGGCCGAGGCCCTGCAGCAGCGTGAGGATGGCGAGCGGCACCTGGAAGTCGTTGAACGGCTCGCCGCCCGCGGCCCGCACGGCCTCGATGCGCGCGGCCGTCACCGGATCGGCCGGCGAGGCGAACGGCAGTTTGTCGATGATCACGCAGCTCAGCGCTTCGCCGACGACGTCCACGCCCTGCCAGAAACTGGAGGTCGCCAGCAGCACCGAGTGGGGCGTCTCGCGGAACTGGTTCAGCAGCGTGGAGCGGGGCGCCGATCCCTGGACCAGGATCGGGAAGTCCAAGGCTTGCTCGGCCACCGGCTGGACGGCGCGGAGCATCGCATAGCTGGTGAACAGCACGAACGCGCGGCCCCGCGTCCGGCGCAGGATGGACACGATCTCCCGCGCCGCGGCGTCGGCGAACTGCGGCGAGCGTGGATCGGGCATGCCGGGCGGCAGGTACAGGATTGCCTGCCGCCCGTAGTCGAATTCCGAGGGCAGGCAGATCTCCTCCGCCCGGCCGATGCCGAGACGGCCGCGGATGTACTCGAACGAACCGTCGACGGCGAGCGTCGCCGACGTCAGCACCGTGCCGTGCATCCGGTCGAGCAGCAGCTCGCGCACGATGGCCGAGACGTCGATCGGCGACGCACGCAGCGACACGTGCCGGCCGCGCCGCTCGATGTAGTACACGAAGTCCGGGTCGTCGGCCTTCAGGATGAACCCGATCTGCTCGCGCAGGTCCGCCGCCCGGCGCGCCAGCGACGGGGCGTCGTCGGCGATGCGATCGGCCGGGACGCCGGCGCTCCCGGCCGGGCCGGCGTCGGTCGCCTTCAGCAGGCCGAGGTGACTCTCGATCGTCTGCAGGGCGGCAGCCAGCAGCCCCGCCGATTCGGCCGCCTCGGCGAGCAGGCCCGGGCGGATCCGGATCCGTTCGTCGCCGCCCGCGCGGACGAGCTGCAGGTCCCCGAAGAAACCCCGCGCGCGGTCGCGCAGGCGCTCGACGGCCCTCTTCAGATCGGCTCCTTCGTCGGAGGCCCGGCGCGCGGCCGCCAGGCGATCGACATCCCGCGCGAGGTCCTCCACCCGGTGGGCGCTGACGCCGACGCCGAAGTACTGCGTCGCGACGTCCTCGAGCTGATGGGCCTCGTCGATCACGGCCACGTGACACGCGGGGATGACCTCGCCGTACGAGCTCTGCCGGACGGCCGCGTCGGCGCACAGCAGGTGGTGGTTGACGATGAGGATGTCGGACTCCGCCGCACGCTGGCGCATGCGGGTGATGAAGCACTCGTGATAGCGCGGGCACTCGGTGCCGAGGCAGTTCTCGGCCGTGGCGGCGATGTCGCTCCAGAACGGCAGGTCCTCGGGCAGGTCCTCGATCTCGGCCCGGTCGCCCGTCTCCGTGCGCCGCGCCCAGTCGGCGATGATCGGCACGAACACCTCGAAGTCCGATCGGCCGAAACCGGGCATCTGCGGGGTGCCGCTGTGGCGGAAGGTCTCGAAGCGGTGCAGGCAGAGGTAGTTCCCGCGCCCCTTCATGCAGGTGGCCGAGAAGGGGACGCCGAGCGCGTCGCGCAGCACCGGCAGGTCCTTGAAGAAGATCTGTTCCTGCAGGTTCTTCGTGCCGGTCGACACCAGCACGCGCCGCCGGCTGAGGATGGCAGGGACGAGGTAGGCCAGGGTCTTGCCCGTGCCGGTGCCGGCCTCGGCCAGCAGCACGCCACCCTGGTCGAGCAGGTCGGCCACGGCAGCGGCCATGTCGCGCTGCGCCGGCCGCGGCTCGAAATCCGGGAGCGCGCGCGCGAGGCGGCCGTCGTCGGCGAAGGCGTCGGCCACCTCGTATCTCAATCGGGGCTCCGCCCCGTGCGCGCCGTCGCCCGGGCTCAGGCCTGGCGTTCGGGGTACAGGGGGAACTTCCGGCACAGCGCTTCGACCTCGGCCTTGACCATTCCGAGCACGCGGTCGTCGTCGGGCGCCGCCAGGACGCGGGCGATGTACCCGCCGATCAGATCCATCTCGGCCTCGCGCATGCCCCGCGTGGTGACGGCGGGCGTGCCGACGCGGATGCCGCTGGCGACCATCGGCGGGTTCCGGTCGAACGGGATGGCGTTCTTGTTCACCGTGATCCCCGCCTTGCCGAGGGCGGCCTCGGCCACCTTGCCGGTGATGCCGCGCGAGAAGACGTCGACGAGCATCAGGTGGTTGTCCGTGCCGCCGCTGACGAGCCGGAAGCCGGCGGCCGACAGCGCGGCGGCGAGGCGCTTCGCGTTGGCCGCAATCTGCCGCTGGTAGTCGGCGAACGCGGGCTCGGCGGCCTCCTTGAAGCAGACGGCCTTGGCCGCGATGACGTGCATCAGCGGCCCGCCCTGGATGCCCGGGAACACGCTGCGGTCGAGATCCTTCTGGTACTGCGCCCGGCACAGCACCATGCCGGCCCGTGGCCCGCGCAGCGTCTTGTGTGTGGTCGTGGTGACGAAGTCCGAGTGCGGCACCGGGCTCGGGTGCACGCCGCCGGCGACCAGCCCGGCGATGTGCGCCATGTCGGTGATGACCGCGGCGCCCACGCGGTCGGCCGCCGCGCGGATGCGCGCGAAGTCGATCACGCGCGGGTACGCGCTGGCGCCGACCATGATGACCTGCGGCTTGTGCTCCTCGGCCAGCCGCGCGAGCTCGTCGTAGTCCAGCCGCTCGTCGTCCTTCCGGACGCCGTACGGGACGATCGTGTAGAGCTTGCCGGAGAAGTTGAGCGGATGGCCGTGGGTGAGGTGGCCGCCGTGGGCGAGGTTCATCCCCAGCACGGTGTCGCCCGGCTTCAGCAGCGTGAAGTACGCCGCCATGTTCGCCTGCGCGCCCGAGTGGGGCTGGACGTTCGCGTGCTCGGCGCCGAACAGCGCCTTCGCCCGGTCGATCGCCAACTGCTCGACGATGTCGACGAACTCGCAGCCGCCGTAGTAGCGCTTGCCCGGATAGCCTTCGGCGTACTTGTTGGTGAGGACCGAGCCCGCCGCCTCGAGGATGGCCGAGCTGACGAAGTTCTCGGAGGCGATCAGCTCCAGGCCCGAGGCCTGGCGCACGACCTCGTTCTTCACCGCCGCGGCGACGTCGGGATCCGTCTCCGCCAGCGTCCGCTGCATCCGCGACAATACGGTTTCGCTCATGATCCGGACTCCTCGGTCGCCGCCTCTTCAGTGCTTCGATTCGCCATGGGTCTGCGGGTGGGGGGCCATCGACGGGTCGCGCTCGATCGCCTCGATCTTGTCGAGCCGGCGCTGGTGGCGGCCGCCTTCGAATGGGGTGCCGAGGAAGACGTCGACGATGGTGAGCGCGAGCTCGACGGAGGTGACCCGCGCGCCGATGGCGAGCACGTTCGCGTCGTTGTGCTCCCGGCTCAGCCGCGCCGCGTCGGGATCGCCCACGACGGCCGCCCGCACGCCGTTGACCTTGTTGGCGGCAATCGACATGCCGATGCCGGTGCCGCAGACGAGAATGCCCCGTTCCGACCGGCCGGCCGCCACCGCCGTGGCCACGCGGACTGCGAAATCCGGGTAGTCCACCGAGTCGCGCGAGACCGTGCCGACGTCGTCCACGGCGACGCCCCGCGACTCGAGCAGCTGCTTGATGGCTTCCTTGAGGTCGTACCCGGCGTGGTCGGCTCCGACGGCAACGCGCATGCGCCGGATTGTACTATAGGCGGGAGACCGCCCGTCGCACGGAGCGGGCCCGTTCTGTCAGAATCAGGCGACCTTATGACCCCCGGACACACCCCGCCCTTCGTTGTCGTCTCCGCGCGCGGCGTCCAGCGCGTCCGCGGCGGCCACCCGTGGATCTACCGCAGCGACGTCGCCGACGTCCAGGCCGAAGCCGGCGACATCGTGCAGGTGCTGGGCCCGCACGAGCGGCCCATCGGGTACGCGTTCTACAGCGACCGTTCGCAGATCACGCTCCGGATGGTGTCGCGCGGCGAGGCGCGCCCCGATACCGCGCTGTGGCGCGGCCGCCTCGAGGCGGCGCTGGCGTTCCGCGAGGCGCTGCGGCTCGACGCCACGGCCTACCGGCTGGTGCACGCCGAGGGCGACCTGCTGCCGTCCCTCGTCGTCGATCGGTACGGCGACTGCCTGGTGGTGCAGGCGCTGTCGCAGGCGACCGACCGCCTCCTGCCGGCGCTGGTCACGATGCTCGTGGAACTGATCGGCCCGCGCGGCATCCTCGCCCGGAACGACCCCCGCGCGCGCCTGCTCGAAGGCCTCACGCAGGACGTGGCGGTGGTCTACGGCGAGGTGCCCGACACGCTGACCGTCACCGAGGGCGGGGTGGAGTACGCGGTCGATCCCTGGCGCGGGCAGAAGACCGGGCTCTTCCTCGACCAGCGCGAGAACCGCGAGGCCGCCGCGCGGTACGCCGGTGGACGGCTGCTCGACTGCTTCAGCTACAACGGCGGCTTCGCGCTGCACCTGGCCCCGCACTGCCAGCAGGTGACCGCCATCGACGTCTCGGAGGAGGCGGTCGGCCGGATTACGCGGAACGCGGCGCGCAACCGCCTGGGCCACGTCACCGCCTACGCGGCGAACGTCTTCGACGAGCTGCGGCGGCTCGAGCACGACGGCGATCGGTTCGACACGATCGTCCTCGACCCGCCGGCGTTCGCGAAGAACAAGGCGGCCGTGCCGAAGGCGCTGGCCGGCTACAAGGAGATCAACCTGCGCGCCCTGAAGCTGCTGACGCCGGGCGGCTGCCTGGTGACCTGCAGCTGCTCGCACCACGTGGACGAAGCGATGTTCCTGCGCGTCGTCCACGAGGCCGCGCTCGATGCGGCCTGCGAGGTGACGCTGGTCGAGAAGCGCATGCAGGGACGGGATCACCCGGTGCTGCTCGGCGTGCCGGAGACGTACTACCTGAAGTGCCTGATCCTGCGGAAGGTCGGCTAGCCCGTCACTCGTACCGCAGGGCCTCGACCGGATCGAGCTGCGCCGCGCGGCGCGCCGGCAGGTAGCCGGCGACGATCCCGACGGTGACCGAGGCCGCCAGGCCGGCGCCGATCGCCCAGAGGGGCGCCACGGCCGAGAACTCCGACACCACCAGCCGCAGCGCGAGCCCGATCAACAGCGACAGCACCACGCCCGCCACGCCGCCGATCCCCGACAGCGCGGCGGCTTCCAGCAGGAACTGCAGTCGCACGCGCCGCCGCTCGGCCCCGAGGGCCATGCGCAGGCCGATCTCGCGCGTCCGCTCGGTCACGCTGATGATCATCACGTTGGCGATGCCGATGCCGCCGATGAGCAGGCTCACGAAGGCGAACGCCACGGTCACGAGCCCGACCCGCGCCCCGAGCTGGTCGAGCGCGCCGATGATCTGGTCCGCCGTCGACAGATTGAAGTCGTCGGGCTCGCCGGGCCTCAGCTTCCGCAGCTCGCGCAGGATCGTCTCCGTCTGCGTGAACGCCTCCGCCCGCCGCCCGCGCTTCGCGCGGACGTAGAGCACCACGCGATCGGGCACCCCGAAGCGCCGCTCGGCCGTGCCGGCGGGGATGGAGATCTGGTTGTCCTGCCGGTTCTCGCCGAAGAACCCGCCGCGCCGCTTCGCCAGCTCGCCCACCACGGTGTAGCGCTCGCCGCTGATGTTCACCGTCCGGCCGATGCCCGAGGCGCTGCCGAAGAGCGCCTGCGCGAGGTTCGCCCCGAGGATGGCCACCCGGGCGCCGTCCCGGTCCTCGAGCGGCGTGAACGGCCGCCCGCGCGTGAACTCGGCCCCCACGATGTCCAGGTAGTTCGCCGAGATGCCCTCGAGCAGCGCCGTGTCCGACTCGTTCGAGCCCGCCCGCACGATCACCGGCCGCCCGTTGATGATGTTCGGGACGATGATCTCCACGCCGACGTCGCGGATGGCCGAGCCGAGCCGCTCGAGATCGGCGGCGAACGACACCTTGAGCGGCCGCCGCTGCGCCTCGCTCTCCGAAGCCGGGCTGTACGGATCGCCGCTCAGGTGGAAGGCGAAGATGTTGTCCGTCCCGAGCTCGCGGAAGAGCAGTGCCACCTGGTTGCGCACGTTCGCCAGGACCGAGGCGACGACCACGACCGTGACGATGCCGACGACGACGCCCGCGATGGCCAGGAACGCCCGCATCGGCTGCAGGCGGATCGAGTCGAGTGCGAGGCGTCCGGCCTCGGTGAACGACTCGACCGTGTCGCGGGTGCGGGAGGAGGGCATGGTCTGCCGGCGCTACTCCGCGTGCAGCGCGTCGATGATGTCGATCCGCGCCGCCAGCCGGGCCGGGTACCACCCGGCTGCCAGGCCGCTCGTCACGGCGGCGCCCAGGCTCCAGGCGATCGTCGACCACTCCAGCGGCAGCGGAATGCCCGCAGGGCCCTGCGCGAGTCTGAGGACGAGGCCGGCGACCAGCAGGCCGGCCAGCCCGCCGAGGAGCCCGATGAAGGCCGCTTCGGCCAGCACCTCGCCGACGATCCGCCCGCGCGACGCGCCGACCGCCCGGCGGATGCCGATCTCGCGCGTGCGGGCGGTGACCGACACCAGCGCGGTGTTGGTGACGACGAGGATCGCGGCGAGCAGCGCCATCAGCGAGATCGGCGGACCGGCCGCGCCGACCCGCTGCGACAGGGTGAAGACGAAGCTGCGCGCCGCCTCGGGCGTCAGCAGGTCGAAGTCGGCCGGTGCGCCCGGCTGCAGGTGCCGGCGGGCGCGCATGGTGATGCGGGCGTGATCCTCGGCCTCGATCGTCGAGGTGGCGCCCGCGGCCCTGGCGAAGATGTCCAGCGAGTCGGGGGCGCCGAACGCCCGTTCGTACGCGCCGAGCGGCATCCAGACGTACCGGTCGAGCGACACGCCGCCGGCGGTCCCCTGGCGCGCCTGCACCCCGATGACGGTGAATCCCCGCAGCGCGATCCGGACCGTCTGTCCGATCGGGCTCGTGTCGGGGAAGAGCGTCTGCGCCACGTCCCACCCGAGAACCACGACCTGCGCACCCCGCTGGTCCTCGGTCCGATCGATGAAGCGCCCCTGGGCGAGCTCGACGGTGCGGATGTCGTACAGCGTCGAGGCCGTGCCGTTGATGGCGGCGTTCTCGAACTTGCGGCCGCCGGCCACCACGTCGGCCGCGCGCTGGGCTGTCGGCGCGTAGATGACTCGACCCCCGGCCCAGCGGTCGAGGAACCGGGCGTCGCTGTTGATGATGTCCGGGTTGCGCGCGAGCTTGTCGGCCAGCTCGCGCCGGTTGAGCGTCCCGGTGACGAGGCGCGTGATGACGAAGCTGTCGCTGCCGAACGTCTTCGCGCTCGTCTCGCGGGCGTACCGCTCGACCCCCTGCAGCCCGGTCAGCACCAGCGCGATCGTCGCCACGGCCACGCCCGTGGCGAGAGCCGCCAGCCCGGTGCGCAGCGGGTTGCTGCGCGCGTGCGCCAGCGTCTCGGCCCAGGCGTCGCGCCAGACGGCCAGCCGGCGCATCAGCCGGCCTCCTGGGCCTTCACGCGCACCGGCGTCCCGTCCGTCAGGTTGCGCAGCACCTGATAGGGACCGACGACGACCGGCGTGCCGGCCTTCACGCCGGACACCTCGATGTCGAGCCCCCCGATGATGCCGGTCCGCACCGGCGTGAACCGGGCCCGGCCGCCCTCGACCACGAACACGCCGGACTGCTGGCCGCCGCCGGGGGCCGGGCGCAGCACGACGGTCTGCAGCGGGACGGTCAACGCGTCCGTGCGCGTGTCGGTGAGGATTTCGGCGTCGCACGTCAGCCCCGGCTTGAGCCCGGGCAGCGGGTGCTCCAGGCGGATGACGACGCGGAACTCGCGCGCGGCGGCGCCGGTCCCCGTCACCGGCAAGGCGCTGGCGCCCACCTCGATGACGCGGCCGGCGAAGGTCCGCCCGGGCAGCGCCTCCAGCGTCACCGTCGCCGGCTGGCCGACCTTCACGCGCAGCACGTCGGCCTCGGCGACCTTCACCTCGGCGTTGATCGACGCCAGATCCGAAATCGTCATCAGCGTGGTTCCCGGCGCGTTCTGGATGCCGACGACGACCATCTCGCCCAGCCGCACCGGCAGGCTGGTGACGACGCCGCTGATGGGGGCGACGATGTCGGTCTTGCTGACCACGTCCTGCGCGCGGCGCTGCTGGGCGATCGCCTGGGTGACGCGCCGGGTCGCCGCGGCGAGCAGCTGCCGGCTGCGCGTAATCTCGGCGTCGGCTGCCGTGAGCTGCGCCCGCGCCGCGGCGGCGTCGGCCTCCGCCTGATCGCGCTGCGACGCGGTGACGAGCCCCTGGCGGAAGAGGTCCGCCGTCCGCGTCTCCGTCAGGACGGCGTCCTTCGCGCGCGCGGCCGCGGCGGCGCGGTCGGCCTCCGCCGACTGCACCTGCAGGCGTGCGGCCTGCTCCTCGGACTGCAGCGCCCGCACCTGGGCCGCGGCGGCTGCGAGATCGCTGCGCGCCTGCACGCTGTCGATCTCGGCCAGGACCTGGCCCTGCTGGACCTGGTCCCCCTCGGCCACGTTCAGCTTCACCAGGCGGCCGAACGCGCTCGACCCGATGTCGGCGTACCGCGTCGCGACGATCTGTCCGGAGGCGGCGACCGTCGACTGGAACGTCGCCCGCTGCGTCACCGTGCCGACGTCGACCGCCGTGGCGGCCGGCCCGCGCCGCATCCAGACGACGAGCCCAAGGCCGGCCAGGGCCACCGCCGTGATCCCGATCCATGTCGACCGCGTCATGATCCCTCGCGTCACGGGCTACCAGCGCAGCAGCGGCCGGCCGTAGGAGAGCCACGGCCAGGGAATGCCGATGAGCACGAGCACCATCGACAGGCCGACGAGCAGCGCAGCCGTCCGGTGTTTGATCTCCGGCGTGGCGGCCTTGCGGATCCGGACGCGGGCGATGTGCAGCAGGGCGAGCGCCAGGATCATGATGGTCAGGTGCTCGACCGCCCAGAAGCGCAGGTCGTTGTCGCGCATCGCGAAGCCCCAGTTGTCGAACGCCGTGGCGGTGACGCGGCTGAGTCCGGCGTACAGCAGGATGCCGAGCAGCGCCTGCAGGTCCATCGCCATGACCGCCCAGAAGGAGACGCGCTCGTCGGCGGGGGTCCAGGGGAGGCCCCGCAGCCAGCCGTTGAAGCCACGCAGGGCCGCGAGGATGCCGAACAGCAGCACGAGCCAGCGGATGGCGGAATGGAGCCCGAGCACGAGCGAGTAGATCATGAGGACCGCTCCTTGGCCGGCCGGGTCGCCGGCCTGGACGCCGTGGATCGCGGCCGCCGGGGAGCCGGCGGCCGCGGTGCGCGGAGGCGCGCGAGGAGGCGGTCGAGCCAGGCGAGCTCGGCCGCCAGGTGGTGCACGAGGTGGTCCATGACGAGCTGGCCCTCGTCAGGATGGGCGACCGCCCGCGCGGCCTCGAGGCGCGCGGCGATGGAGGCCCGCCGCGCGTCGAGCAGCGTCGCGGCCTCGCGCGCCGGCAGCGCGTCGATGAACGCCAGGCCGATGTCGTCGCGGAACCGGGTGGCCGCGTGCGTGGAGAGGTTCTCCCGGAGCAGCCGCTGGAACTCCGTCTCGCCGGCCGGCGTGAGGCGGTAGACCTGCCGCGCGGGACGCCGGCCGCTCCGCTCGGTGCGACGGGTGATCCAGCCGGCGCGCGCGAGCCGGTCGAGCAGCAGGTACGCCGTCGGCCGCTTCATGTCCGTGCAGGACGCCAGGTCGCGGTCGATGAATTCGTGCAGCTGGTAGCCGTGCATCCGCTGCTGGCGCAGCAGGCCGAGGAACAGCAGTGCGTGCGCCGGGTCCGGGCGTCTCATCGTCTGAATAGTCATAACTGACTATACGGGTCGAGATCAAGGGGCTCGGGACTCGGGGCTCGGGGTTCGGGATTCGGCGTCTGCCCGGCCCCTGATCCCTTTGATATAGTGGTAATCGCCGCCAGGGGTATCCGGTCCGCCGGATTGAGAAGAAACCCTTGGAACCTGATCCGGTTGACACCGGCGAAGGGAGCGCGGCGACCCGCCTCCGCTTCGCCCGTTCCCCGGCTGCCCGTCAGAGTCTCGACGACATCGCCGTGCGCGCGCCGCAGTGCCGCACCGGCAGGAGCCCGATCATGGCTGGACGTCCCTCAACGCTGTCCCCGTCGGCGGTCGATTTCGCCGCCGCCTACCCGCAGTCGCGCAAGGTCTTCGCCGACGGCCCCGGCGTGCGCGTGCCCATGCGGGAGATCGCCCTCTCGGGCGGCGAACCGCCGCTGCGGGTCTACGACACGAGCGGTCCGCAGGGGGTGGACGTGCGGCAGGGGCTGCCGCCGCTGCGCGCCGCCTGGATCGCCGCCCGCGGCCAGGTCGCGGACGTGGATCGGTCGTACCGGCCGCTGCCCGGCGCCCCCGCACCCGCCGAGATTCCGCCGTCGCTCCAGCGGAAGGTGCTGCGGGGGACGGGGCCGGTCACCCAGCTTCACTACGCGCGCAAGGGGATCGTCACCCCCGAGATGGAGTTCATCGCCGTGCGCGAGGGGCTCGACGCGGAGTTCGTCCGGTCGGAGGTCGCGCGCGGCCGGGCGATCATCCCGGCGAACATCAACCACCCGGAGCTCGAGCCGATGATCATCGGCCGGCACTTCCTGGTGAAGATCAACGCGAACATCGGCAACTCCGCCGTCTCGTCCTCGATCGAGGAGGAGGTCGACAAGCTGCGCTGGGCGACGCTGTGGGGCGCCGACACGGTGATGGACCTGTCGACGGGAAAGCACATCCACGAGACGCGCGAGTGGATCCTGCGCAACGCGCCGGTGCCGATCGGGACGGTGCCGATCTACCAGGCGCTCGAGAAGGTCGGCGGGAAGCCCGAGGAGCTGACCTGGGAGATCTACCGCGACACGCTCGTCGAGCAGGCCGAGCAGGGCGTCGATTACTTCACCGTGCACGCCGGCGTGCTGCTCCGCTACGTCCCGATGACCGCGCGCCGCGTCACCGGCATCGTCTCGCGCGGCGGATCGATCATCGCGAAGTGGTGCCTGGCCCATCACCAGGAGAACTTCACGTACACGCACTTCGACGAGATCTGCGAGATCATGAAGGCCTACGACGTGTCGTTCTCGCTCGGTGACGGCCTGCGGCCCGGATCGATTGCCGACGCGAACAACGAGGCGCAGTTCGCCGAGCTGAAGACGCAGGGCGAGCTGACGCGCATCGCCTGGCAGCACGACGTGCAGGTGATGAACGAGGGGCCGGGCCACGTCCCCATGCACATGATCCAGGAGAACATGGCCAAGCAGCTGGAGTGGTGCGGCGAGGCCCCGTTCTACACGCTCGGGCCGCTGACGACCGACATCGCGCCGGGCTACGACC
>JAGWRA010000041.1 GCA_028876655.1 Acidobacteriota bacterium
TGACTGCCATCAATGGACAGGAAGCCGCGCGCACTGGTATCGGAGTTGAGATACAACACCGCTTTCTGCTGCAGCTCCTTGGCGTGCGTCTCCGCCCACTCGGTGGAGCCGAGCAGCGCCGGCTCCTCGCCGTCCCACGCGCAGTAGATGATCGTCCGCTTCGGCTTCCACCCCTGCTTCAGCAGCTCGCCGTAGGCGCGCGCCTCTTCGATGAGCGAGGACTGGCCGCTGATCGGATCGTCGGCGCCGTTCACCCATCCGTCGTAGTGGTTGCCCCGCACGATCCACTGGTCGGGGAACTCGCTGCCCGGGATGCGGGCCACGACGTCATAGGCCGAGACGACGTTCCAGTTGAACTTCACCATCAGGTGGACCTTCGCCGGGCCCGGGCCCACGTGGTACGGGATCGGCAGGGCGCCGCGCCACGACTCGGGGGCCATCGGCCCGCCGAGCGCCGCCAGCAACGGCTGCGCGTCGCCGTAGGAGATCGGCAGCACCGGGATCTTCTCGAGGTTCGTCACCTGGTCCAGCGGCAGCCGCTTGGCGCCCGGCGTCGATCCCCAGCCCGGCGTCTCCGGGTCTCCGGGGTACTTCTCCATCTCCATGACGCTGCCGCGCTGCACGCCCTGCTCGGGGCGGTACGGTCCCTTCGGGAAGACGTCGCCCTGGTAGTAGCCGTCGTCGTACGGATCGGAGTAGATGATGCAGCCGATCGCGCCGTGCTCGTGCGCGAGCTTGGGCTTGATGCCGCGCCAGCTGTGACCGTAGCGGGCGATGACGATCTTCCCCTTGACGCTGATGCCCATCTTCGCCAGCTGCTCGTAGTCCTCGGGGACGCCGTAGTTGACGTAGACGAGCGGCGCCGTCACGTCGCCGTCGGCCGAGTACGCGTTGTAGGTCGGCAGCTGCGTCGTCTGGCCCGACGTCGGATCCTCCGGCACGGCCGGCTCCTTCAGCTTCGCCTCGTAGTGGCCCGGCGACACCAGCTCCAGCTGGCGGGCCTGCGGCGTCGGGAAGAGGACCTTGAACTCCTCGATGTGCGCGTCCAGGCCGAACGACTTGAACTGCGCCAGGATCCATTCCGCGTACTTGTGCTGCTGCGGAGAGCCGACGTTGTGCGGCTCGGCCGACAGCTCCTTCATGTTGGCCTTGATGCGCTCCGGATCGGGAATGGCCTTGTACTTCTGCTCCCACTGGAGCTCGGTCTCGGAATGGGCCGGGGAGAAGCCGAAGATCCGCGGGCTCTGCGCCCGCACGATCATCGTCGATCCCCCGCCGACAATGGCTGCCGCGCCGACGAGCGCCAGCAGGCGGGAAGTGGTGAATCGCAAGTCGTCCTCCTTGGTAACGGTTACTGCTGTCCGGTCTGTGCGTCCGTCCCGCCCTGAACCTGGGCGAGCGCGGCGCGAACCTGCGCGGTGAACGCCTCGAGCGCCTTCACCAGCGCCCCCTCCTGTTGCGTGGCCGTCGCGTCGTCGTGCGCTTCCAGCGCCTCGCGGACGCCCGGCATCGTCTTCACGCCGTAGCCGGTGTAGTAGCCCGGCGCGTACAGCGTGTGCACGTACCACGGCCGCTTCGGCAGCCCGGCCGGATTCAGCAGCTTCTGCTCGCTCTGATAGAGGAGCTGGTTCAGCGCCGCCAGCTGGGCCGGCGACTTCCGGAACACGCTGCCGTTCTGTTCGGCGGCCGCCACCGCCGTGTCGTACTCGTGCGCCGCCGTCGTCAGCGACGCGATGGCCTGCGTCAGCGGACCGAAGTGCAACTGCGGCAGGCCGGCCGGATCGGTGGCCAGCGCCTGCAGCTGCGACTCGTAGCGCGCCACCGTGTCGGCGAGATCCGTGAACTGGAACGGCAGCACGTCCGCGTCGGCCAGGCGCATGATGGCCGTACCGTAGGTCTGCGCCAGCGCGCGCCCGTAGACGAAGTGCGTGTCGCTGAAGTGCGTGTACCAGTAGAAGTCGTCGTAGATCGAGTGGTACACACCGCCGCCGCCTTCGCCGCCGTAGCTCATCGACAGCGTCGGCAGCCCGACGTGATCGATGAAGGGCGAGAAGTCGGAGCCGGATCCGAGCGCCGGGATGTGCAGGTCGTTGCCGTCGAATACCTGGGCCCGCTGCGCCGCCGTCTTCGCGCGCGTCGTGTTCCGCTGCTCGAGCTTCTCCCACACCGATTCGCCCGTGTCCGGATCGGTGATCGACTTCGCGACGTCGTTCACGAAGTGCTCCAGCGTCTGGCTGCCGCTCGCGTTCAGGTAGCCCTTCCCGTTGCCGTCGGAATTGATGTACGCGACCGCGTGCTGCCGCAGCTCGGCCTCGTGGGTCTCCGCCCATTCCGTCGAGCCCAGCAGCATCGGCTCCTCGCCGTCCCACGCGCAGTAGACGATCGTGCGCTTCGGCCTCCAGCCCTGCTTGAGCAGTTCGCCGTAGGCGCGCGCCTCCTCGATGAGCGACGACTGGCCGCTGATCGGGTCCGCGGCGCCGTTCACCCAGCCGTCGTAATGGTTGCCGCGCACCACCCACTGGTCCGGCCAGGTGCTGCCCGGGATCCGGGCGATGACGTCGTACGCCGGCACCACGTTCCAGTGGAACTTCGCCAGCAGGTGCACCGTCGCCGGCCCGGGGCCGACGTGATACGGGATTGGCAGCGCGCCGCGCCAGTCCTCAGGCGCCATCGGGCCGCCGAGCGCCGCGAGCAGCGGCTGCGCGTCGCCGTACGAGATCGGCAGCACCGGGATCTTCTGAATCGACTTCGCCTCGTCGAGCGGCAGCCGCTTCGCGCCCGGCGTCGAGCCCCAGCCCGGCGTCTCGGGATCGCCGGGATAGAGCTCCATCTCCATCACGCTGCCGCGCTGCACGCCCTGCGCGGGCCGGTACGGGCCCTTCGGGAACACGTCACCCTGGTAGTACCCGTCGTCCTTCGGATCGGAGTAGATCAGGCAGCCGACCGCGCCATGCTCGTAGGCCACCTTCGGCTTCATGCCGCGCCAGCTGTGGCCGTACTTCGCGATGACGATCTTCCCCTTGACGCTGATCCCCATCTTCGCCAGCTGGGCGTAGTCGTCCGGCAGGCCGTAGTTCACGAAGACGAGCGGCGCCGTCACGTCGCCGTCCGCCGAGTACGCGTTGTAGGTCGGCAGCTGGCCGGCCTGCCCCGACGTCGGATCCTCCGGAATGGCCGGTTCCTTCAGCGTCGCCTCGTAGTGGCCCGGCGAGACCAGCTCGACCTTGCGCTCGGCCGGCGTCGGGAACAGCACGCGGAACTCCTCGATGTGGGCGTCGAGGCCGTCCGCCTTGAACTGGTTCAGGATCCACTCGGCGTTCTGCTTCTGGTACGGCGAGGAGATGTTGTGCGGCTCCGCCGACAGCAGCTTCATCGTCGCGCGGATCCGATCGGGATCGGGAATCGCGGTGAACTTGTGCTCCCACTGGAGCTCGGTCTGGGAGTCGGCCTGGGAAAATCCGGTGATCCGCGGGCTTTGCGCCCGGAGCAGCGTGGACGCGGCGCCGACGACGAGCGCCGCGGAGCCCAGCAGGATGACCGTGCGCGAACGGGTCAGTCGCAAGGGTGCCTCCTGGCGGTGGCGGGAACCTGCGATGGCGTTCTGTCGGGGAAGCCGGCGAGAGCGCGCGATGAGGGCCAGGCAGATTCCGCGAGCCGCATGAACATCGATGAGCGGTCCGATGAGGTCCCGAAAAAGACGCAACAGTATACACGCGCCGAACTCGGCCGGGCCGCGCGCGGCCGGGGTAGAATAGCCGAAATTCATGCAGAGCCGTACCATTGCCGTCGCGACCCACGGGCGGTACCTGCTCGAGGTTCCGCCCGGCTCCGAACCTCATCCGTTGCTCGTTGGTTTTCACGGCTACGCCGAGAACGCCGACATCCATCTCGAACAGCTCCTCCGGATCCCCGGCGCCGACGCGTGGGTCGTGGTGGCCGTGCAGGGACTGCACCGGTTCTACGATCGGAAGAGCGAGCGGGTGCTGGCCGGGTGGATGACGCGTCAGGATCGCGAGCTCGCGATCGCCGACAACGTCCAGTACGTCCGGCGCATCGTGGATGCACTCCGCGGAGAGGGGATCGGACGCGGGCCGCTCGTGTACGCCGGCTTCTCGCAGGGCGTCGCGATGGCGTATCGGGCCGCGGCCTTCGCGGGGCACGCCTGCGCCGGCCTGGTGGTGCTCGGCGGCGACGTGCCGCCCGATCTCGACGACCGGGCTATTGCCGGGCTGCCGCCCGTGCTGCTCGGCCGCGGTCGCGATGACGCCTGGTACACCGGCGCGAAGGCCGAGGCCGACCTGGCCCGGCTGCAGGCCCACGGCGCCGCCGTCACGCCCGTCGTTTTCGACGGCGGACACGAGTGGGGAGCGCCGTTTGTCGAGTCCTCCGGCAGATTTCTGGCACAGATCCGTCTCTCATTCCGCTGAGGAGCGCCATGGACCCGTCATCCGCAGCGTCCGCGGCTCCGCTCATCCGGTGCGCCACGCCGGAAGACGCACCGGCGCTGGCGCGTCTCCGCTTCGTCTTCCGGATGGAGCAGGCCGGCCACCCGTCATCGCACGAGGACGAAGCCGCCTTCATCGCGCGCTGCA
>JAGWRA010000042.1 GCA_028876655.1 Acidobacteriota bacterium
CCGACGACACGCTGACGTTCACGCGGCGCGCGTGCAGCTGCGCCTTGATGGCGGAGGCCGCGAGCTGGTCGGTCCGGAAGGTCACGATCCCGCACTGCACGGTGCCCTGGTCGGCCACGTGCACACCGTCGAGCCCGGCCAGCCGGCTCCGCAGCGTGCCGGCCAGGGATTGGACGCGTTCCCAGATCGTCTCGACGCCCAGGGAGAGCGCGTAGTCGATCGCCACCGCCAGGGCGGCCTTGCCGGCGAAGAACTGCTCCCAGTTCTCGAAGCGTCCGGCATCGGGCCGGATGGCGTATTCATGCGGCGACACGAGCGTGGCGGCGTGCTGATCGAGCAGCGGCGGCTCGAGGCGCTCGATCAGGCTGCTGCGGACGTACAGCAGGCCGGTGCCGCGCGGGCCGCGCAGGTACTTGCGGCCCGTCCCCGACAACATGTCGCAGCCGATCGCCTCCACGTCGAGGGGAAACTGGCCGACGGACTGACACGCATCCAGCAGAAAGGGGACGCCGGCAGCTCTGGCAATCCGGCCGACCTCATGCGCCGGGTTGACCAGCCCGCCGCCGGTCGGAATATGGCTGATCGCGATCAATTTCACGGAATCGTCGATCATTCCTTCCAGCGCGCGCGTGTCGATCTGGCCGGACTCATCGTCTGGCACGAAGCGCAGGCGGGCGCCCGTGCGCCGGACCTGCTGCAGATAGGCGACCACGTTGCTGCCGTATTCCGAGATGGTGGTCAGAATGGTGTCGCCCGGTCCGAGCGGGAGGCTGTAGAAGGCCATGTCCCAGGCGCGCGTGGCGTTCTCCACGAACGCGATCTCGCCGGGGGCGCAGTGCAGCAGCCGGGAGGCCGCGGTATACAGGTTCGCCAGCGCGTCGCTCTCCGCCTCGGCGGTCTCGTAGCCGCCGAGGCGTTCCTCGAGACTCAGGTACGCGTGCAGCGCGTCGGCGACCGGCGCCGGCATCAGCGACGAGCCGGCATTGTTGAAGTGGACGAGGTCCTCGCAGGCGCGCGTGTCGCGGCGGACGCGCTCGATGTCGAAGCTTCCGGCCATGTTCCAGGGTCCTTCGCGGGTGAGCCGCGCTAGTTCCCGTTGCCACCCCCCGCGCTCTTGTAGACCACGCCGCCCTTCATCACGAACGCCACGTGCTGGACGGCCGTGATGTCCTCCAGCGGATTCCCCGGCACGGCAATCACGTCGGCGAAGTACCCCGGCTTCAACTGCCCCACCTCGTTCTGCCACGTGAGGATGCGCGAGCCGTTCAGGTAGTCGGCCTGCAGCACCGCCAGCGGCGTCATGCCGTACTTCACCATCAGCGCGAATTCCTCGGCCTGCGTTCCGTGCGGGAACGGTCCCACGTCCGATCCGATGGCCATCGGCGTTCCCGCCGCCACCTGCCTTTTGAACTCGTGGATCTTGTAGTCGAGCATGGCGTACTCGCGCGCCTTCGCGGCCGCGCTCGGGGCATGGTCCGCGAAGTACTTGAAGATGGTGAAGGTCGGCACCGCCGGGATGTCCTTCTCCTTCATCAGCTTCATCGTCTCGTCGCTGAGCTGCGTCGCGTGGTCGATCGACGCCACCCCCGCCTCCACCGCGAACCGCGCCGCCGGCTCGCCCTGGCAATGGACACCCACGTTGGTGTCCAGGCGCGCCGCCTCGGCCACGGCCGCTTTCAGCTGATCCTCGGTGTACTGGTAGGGCGTGTGGAAGTCCCAGAACTGCGGGTCGCCGGCCTGCGCACCCAGCCCGAGCGGCGTGCAGATCGGGTCGCCCAGGCACGGGGCCGAGCCGTGCGGCACCATCCGATCGGTCCCCGTCTCGTAGATCTTCACGAAGCTCGACCCCAGCTTGTGCTGCTCGCGGATCGTCTCGACGAGCTGCTCGGCGTCGTTCGCGTAGTCGGCGTTGCCGAGCACGTGCTGCGCCGGGTTGTAGCCAATCGCGTCCTCGTGACCGCCCAGGATGGAGATCGCCATGCCGCTGATGCGCAACCGCGGCCCGGGAATCTTCCCGGCGTCGATGGCGTCGCGGACCGCCGTGTCGGCCGGACCCGCCCCTTCCGTGCCCATGTCGCGCTCGGCGGTGAAGCCCGCCATCAGGTCGGCCTTCGCCGCCAGCGTCGCCTCGATCGTCCGCTCGGGGACCGATTCGTCCACCGTCTGCATCCCCTCGGACGGCGGCGACGGATGGAGGAACAGATGGACGTGGGCGTCGATCAGCCCGGGCATCAGCGTCGTGTCGCCCAGGTCGATCACCCTCGCGCCGGCCGGATGCGGCACCGACGTGCCGGCGGCCTTGATGCGGTCGCCTTCCACCAGCACCTCGCCGGGGCTCACGATCCGGCCCGGCACCACCTCGAAGAGCCGCGCCGCGTGCAGCACGATCGCCGGGGTGTTGGCGGCCGAGCCCGATCGGGTGGCCTGCGCGCGCGCCGCAGGCGGGGCGGCGGCGATCATCGTCAGCGCGGCGGTCAGACAGGCAAATCGCTTCATCGATCCCTCCAGACAGCCACAGAGGATACCAGAGGAGCCGGGCGCGCACCGTTCGGCTGAGCTTTGGCCGGGACTGGCGCGTCAGGCCGCGCCAATGGCATGCGCTGCGTAACTTCGGGTAGACTGCCCCCACCTTTCAAGGAGGATCTCGAATTATGCAGATGAAACGGCTGGCGGTGCTGGCGGTGGCGGCAGCGTGCGCGGCGGTGCCGCTGACGGCGCGCCAGCAGCAGACGCTGCCCAGCGAGAGCCCGGCCACCTTCACCCCGGTCACCAGCAGCTTCGACTACGTCCGGCGCGACGTCATGATCCCGATGCGCGACGGCGTGAAGCTGCACACCGTCATCCTGATCCCGAAGGGGGCGACGCACGCGCCGATCCTGCTGACGCGCACGCCGTACAACGCCGACGGCATGGTGAGCCACACCGAGAGCTCCCACCTCGGGCCGATCCTCCAGGGCTACGACAACGCCACCGACGTCATCGTGGACGGCGGCTACATCCGCGTGATCCAGGACGTCCGCGGAAAGTACCACTCCGAGGGCGATTACGTGATGAACCGGCCGCTCCACGGGCCGCTCAATCCGACCGCCGTCGACAATTCGACCGACACCTACGACACCATCGACTGGCTCGTGAAGCACGTCCCCGAGTCGAACGGCAAGGTCGGCATCCTCGGCATCTCGTACGACGGCTTCCTGCCGCTGATGGCGCTGGTGCACCCGC
>JAGWRA010000043.1 GCA_028876655.1 Acidobacteriota bacterium
TAGCCGAGCTGCTGCACCATGAACAGCACGACGACGGCCGTCATGCCGTAGTAGCCGAACCGCTCCCACATCTCGATCAGGAACAGCGTGAGGAAGCCCAGCGTCCGTGACGGCGTGCTCGACGAGTTCGAGGTGGTCATGAATGGTCCGCCTGTCTGCGTTGAGGAGGCCGGCGCGCGCCGGCTGGTGCGGAGCCCGACGGGGCCCGCCGTCCGGGGAGCCCGGACGGCGGGATTCTACCGGCTGCCCTGCCGTGTGAACAGTCGTTTCGCGCGAGACGGGCTATTGCCCGCCCGCGCGGGGCATGATCAGCTCGTCCAGGTAGTCCGGCTTGCCGGGAATCCGCTCGAGGCTCGGGTAGCGTTCCCCGCCGTGGTAGTCGACGTTGCAGGTCGTGAAGTAGTCGTTGTTCTCCACGAGCAGGCGGATCGGGTCCGTCGTGCCCCTGGCCGCCTTGATGGCGTCCTCCAGGACGTCGTGGGTGTAGGCGCGGCTGTTCACCGCCACGACCTTCATGCCTGACGTGATGCCCGCCTTGTAGGCCGGACCGTTCACGATCGAGTCCTCCACGAACCCCTCGGGCGAGAGCTGCAGGCCGACGGTGTACTCGTCGCCGCCCCGCTCGCGCACGCGGCGGTGGGGCTCGCCGCTCGGGCTGCCGGTCCAGACGACCTTCCAGCCGCCGTTCTCGATGCCGCCCATCGGGGCCTCGGGCGAGGTCGAGTCGAGCCGCTCGTGGAAGAAGTGCGCCCAGTCGTACGGCGCGACCTGGTTGAGCGCGGCCACGAGCTGGTCGAAGGTGTAGGTCTTCAGCTCGGGGCCGTTGTTCGGGCCGCCATGGAACAGGTGGCAGAAGTCGTCGATCGACTTCTGGCCGTGGGTCACGTCATGGATGATGGTGGCGACCTCGAGCCAGACGAGGTCGCCCTCGTCGTAGTAGTCCGTCCCGCGGCGCCAATTGAACCAGCCGCGCGCGCGACCGAGTCCCGGCTCCCCGACCGCCGTGTCGAGCAGCGGCCGCCAGGTGCGGCCGGGCCGCCCGGGGCCGAGCTGCGCCGAGATGTCGGCGAGGTGCTGCCGGTACTCCTGTGGCGTCCAGAGGCCGCTGCGGGCCGCCAGCAGCGGTCCGAGGTAGTCGGTCAGGCCTTCGTACACCCACAGCAGGTCGGTCTGCATCGGCGTCTCGTACTCCGGCGTGGCCAGATCGGCCGGCCGGCGGAACTTCCCGTTCCACGAGTGCACGAACTCGTGGGCGAGCAGGCTGCCGAGTTCCGATTCCGCGTCGGGGCCGAGCAGTGCCCGCTCGGGCAGCCGGCTGTCGTCCGACTCGTGGTGCTCGAGGCCGAAATGCGCGACGTGGTCGCTGAGCGTCAGCAGGAAGTGGTAGTCGCGATAGTGCCGCGAGCCGAACAGCTTGCCCGACTCGGCCACGAGGTTCGTCATCCCCCTGATGGCCGCGGGGCTGATGTTGAGCGCCGCCTCGCTGTCGGCCACCATGTCGAGCTCGTGGTGGATCGGCTCGCCGGGCGGCGTGATGTTCACCGCGCGATAGTACTCGCCGGCGATCACCGGCGAGTCGACCAGCAGCGTCAGGTCGATCGGTTTGAACGTGATCGCCTGGCCGGCCTGGCTCGCCACCGGCAGCGCGGTGCCGAACTTCCAGCCGTCGGGCAGCACCAGCTTCGCGTCGTAGGTCAGCTGGTTCGACGTGAAGCCCTTGGGATACAGCAGGTTCTGATTCCAGCTGACGACGATCAGCTTGTCGGTGGCCGAGGAGGCGGCCGTGTACGCGCCGCCGCCGTTGGGCTCGATGTAGTCGAAGTCGGCGTCCAGCGTGGAGACGCCTGCCGGCACGGTGAGGTGGAAGGTGAAGACGTCGAGCTGATCGCGCTTCCACGGAATCGTCTTCCCGTCGGCGCTGAACTCGAGGCCCGTGAGGTTGTCGATCGGGCCGTCCGGCGCATGCTCGCCCGGGATCCACTTCGGGTAATAGAGCGTCAGCGGCCCCGGGCTGACCGGGATCGCCTCGTGCGTCTTGACGATCTTCATCGGCGCCTGCCGGGCGTCGACGGTCAGGCTGATCGGTCCGTGCGTCTGGGCGACCGCAGCGGGCACGGCCGCCAGCCAGAGCACGGCCAGGCCCGCGAGCGTGCACAGTCGAGAGCGTGTCATCGAGCCACTCCTTATGGGGAATCAGGCCGCGGCGCCGCCGCCGGCACGGGCGAAGCCGCGACGCGGCAGACGGATACTACACCCGCGGCTGCGGCGGGATGAACACAGGTCCTGATATGGCTGGGCTGGATCAGGGCTCGGGTGGCCAGGCGACGACCTCGTACAACCAGGCGTCGTTGGTGACGAGATCCGGCCGCAGGTAGGCGCGATACTGCGCGAGCTTCTCACGCAGGACGCGGCGGCTGGTGTCGTCGTAGTACCGGCCCGGATGGAACACGACGTAGTGGACCCCGAGCCGGTGCAGGATGGCGAAGGACGCCGGCGTCGGGAACTCGCTCAGGGTCTCCGGCATCGTCACGTAGTCGGGCGGCGTGTAGTCGCTGTACCCGCCGACGAGCGGCTTCCAGTGCGCCGTCGAGTACAGCATGTAGATCGTGTTCTGGAACCAGGCGTCGTGCCGCCAGTAGATCGGCAGTTCGAGCACCGGCCCCGGCGGCAGCCCCTTCACCGAGTGATAGACATCCGGGATGACGGGATTGGGAGCCGCGGGGAGCGGCACCGCCGCCAGCTCGAGGGCCGCTGCCACGCACAGCCCCCCGGCCAGGAGGCGCGGCCGACGGACCCGCGCCTGGAGCGCCGCGACACCCAGGCCGGCCAGCACGACCAGGGCGAGCGTGACCACGAGGCCGAATCGCGAGGGCGCGTGGACCATGCCGAACAACGACGGCAGCAGGCGGTCGAGCCAGAGGTAGAGCCCGGCATGCGGACCGAAGGAGAGCCAGGCGGCCAGCACCGCGATCGATCCGTAGAGGGTCATCGTTTCGGTCCGCCGTGGCGCGTGGCCGGCAGTCCCCGGCGTGACCGCCGCCGACGGTGCGCGCGTCCCTGCCAGACTCAGACCGGTCAAGGCCAGCACAAGCGTCAGGAAGCCTGGGAAGAGGACCGCCTTCCAGCCCGAGACCAGGGACAGCAGCCAGCGGTGCGCGTCCGCGCCCGACGTGAGGTACGCCTGCCAGTTCGCCGACCAGAGCACCGCCTCTGACAACGGCCGGTAGTCGCCGCCGGCCGCCAGCCGCGCCAGCGGCACGTACGGCAGGAAGAACGGCAGGACGATCAGCGCGCTCGTCGCGACGCCGACGGCCAGGGCCGTCCAGTATCGGGGCGATCGCCACAGCGGCCGCATCACCGCGAGCACCAGCGCGCTCCACCCCACCATCAGGCCGGCAAAGATGCCGTAGTAGCCCGAGCACAAGGCCGTCATCGCCAGGGCGATTCCCAGGACCAGGCCCCGCCCCACGCCTGGCCGGTCGGCCAGGCGATGGAACGCCAGGAGGCTGAGCGGGAGGCCGAAGGTGGTCAGCAGCTGGATCTCGGCCGTCATCGACAGCACGTACGGACAGAACGGAAAGCAGACGGCGGCGACGGCCGCCGCGCCGCGGCTGCCCGTGACCTGCCGGACGAGGTAGTAGCTGGCGATCACGGCGAGTACGAACAACAGGAGCATCGCGGAGGTGTAGGCGACGAACGGACTCCGGGTCAGCCAGTACCCCGGCATCGCCAGCACACCGGCGCCGAGGTTGCTCTCCGAGTAGGCCAGCGTGCGGTGGTGGGGATAGAAGATGTTCGCGTCGAAGAGATGGGCCGGATCGACGGCCAGCGTGCGGGCGACCCACGAGACGTTCCAGATGCCGAACCGGCCGTCGCCCGAGTCAGACCGCCCGAGCGTCGCCGGATGGAGGCTGATCGGATACAGGAGAACGAGCGTCAGGACGACGCCGTACAGCGCGACCAGCGCGAACTCCCCTGCCGACCGTGACCAGCGGCCGGGCGGCGCAACGGGGCCACCACGGCCCTCCGGCGCGTGATCCAACGTTGGGGCGGCCGAATCGGTCAGCATGGGCGCCGGCGTCTCAGAAGATCGGGTGCAGGTTCACGAACAGCGACAGGCAGAGGGCGTACAGCGAGGCAGAGACGATGGGAATCGCCGTGCGCCCTGCGTGCGATCGGCGCCCGGCCAGCCAGATGAAGAACGGGAACATCACCGAACAGTATCGCCCCAGCCCCTCGAAGACGCCGGACGACAGCGGCAGCCAGAGGTTGGCGAGCAGGAAGAGCCCGTACGCCGCCCCGTAGCGTCGCCAGACGAACGGAATCGAGGCGGCGACGACGAGCGCCGCCCCGCCGTTCAACGCGTCGTACAGCCCCATGGGCGTCTCGGCCAGGTAGGTGTACGGCTCCACCAGCAGCGAATGGAGGAGACTCGCGGGGGCCGTCCACGGCGCCGCGAACGGATGGTAGCCCCATCGCTCGATGCTGTGCATCCACTCGATCGGGGAGCCCGACAGCCACCAGGTGTACGCGCAGTAGGACCCGATGCCGGCGGCCGCGACGGCGAGCGCCGCCGCCGCGGCGATCCGCCCGCGCCGATCTCCCGCGGTGTGCCGCCAGGCGATCCAGGCCAGCAGCGGCAGGGCCATGACGCCGTTGACGCGCGTGGCCGTCATCAGGGCACCGCTCACGCCGCCGAGCCCCCACCGCCGCGTGCGGAACGCATAGAACGCCGTCACGGTCGTCAGCAGGAAGACGCTCTCCGTGTAGACCTTGCCGAAGAAGAAGGCGAACGGAAAGATGGCCGCGTAGAGCACGGCCCGCTCCGCCGCGCGCCGCGACAGATCGAGGCGGGCCAGACGGTACAGCACGACCAGGGCCAGCGCGAACGCCGTCCAGGAGATGAGGGCCCCGGCCAGGTAATAGTCGAACATCCCGCGGCCGAACAACCGGCCGAGGTAGCGCATCAGCAGCGGATAGACCGGAAAGTACGCCAGGTTGCTGCGTCCCCCCGCCACGTACGCATAGCCGTAGCGCGCGATCCCGAAATACCAGCCCGAGTCGTCGCGGGCAAAGGCGTCCCAGAACAGATTGGTGTGCCCCAGCACGGTGAACTGCTCGGGCTGCGCGAGCGGGTAGGCGATGTTGAAGAGGAAGGCGAGCAGGGCGCCGAATCCCCGAACGCCCAAGGCCAGGGCGGTGATGCGCGCGGTGGGCCCGTGCACGAAGCGGCGCAGGCGATCGCGCCGAACCCCTGCGGCGATCGCTTCCGTGTCGACCCGCGGCGCCGCGGCCCCGGCGGGGAGCGGCGGCGGCAGATCATTCATGCACGGATACCGGCGCGAACGCGCGCACGGCGCGCGACACCTCGTCGATCGCCTCCCCGGACAGCGCCGGATAGAGCGGCAGGGACAGCAGTTCAGCGCACACCCGATCAGCGACGGCGCAGACGGCGGGCGACGAGGCGGCCAGCGCCGGCTGGCGTGAGATCGGCATCGGATAGTGCGCCAGCGTCTCGATGCCCTGCCCCGCCAGGAACGTCCGCAGGGCATCGCGTTGGGGCGACCGTATCGGAAACAGATGGCAGGCGTGCCCGGGATCGACCAGTGGCGGCACCGTCACCGGGGCGGTCAGCAGCCCTTCGCGATAGCGCGCGGCCAGCCCGCGCCGACGGGCCGTCCAGCGTGCGAGGTACGGCAATCGGGCGCGCAGCACCGCCGCCTGCAGTTCGTCCATGCGCGAGTTGACGCCTGCTTCGCCGTGTACGGCCCTCGCCGTCTGCCCGCCGTTGCGCAGGCGCCGCAGGCGCCCGGCCAGCCGCGCCTCGCGGACCACGACGGCCCCGGCGTCTCCGAGCGCGCCGAGGTTCTTGGTCGGATAGAAGCTGAAGGCGCCAGCGTCACCGAAGGTGCCGACCGGCCGGCCGGCGCACGTCGCCAGATGGGCCTGGCAACAGTCCTCCACCACGGCCAGCCGGTGGCGCCGGGCCACGGCCATGATCGCCGGCATGTCGGCCGGCTGCCCGTAGAGATGCACGGGCAGCACCGCCCGCGTCCAGGGTGTGATGGCCGCTTCGATCGCGTACGGGTCGATCGTCAGGTGTTCGGGGTCGATGTCGGCGAACACAGGCCGCGCCCCGGCCATCAGGATGGCGAGGGCCGAGAAGGCCGCCGACAGGGGCGACGTGATGACCTCGTCGCCGGGGCCGATGTCCAGCGCCCGCAGCGCAAGGGCAATCGCGTCGGTGCCGTTCCCCACGGCCACGGCATGGGGGGCGCCACTGGCGGCAGCGAATTCCGCCTCGAACGCGTCGACCTCCGGGCCGAGCACGAACCATCCGCTGGTGACGACGCGCTGAATGGCGGCGTCGACCGCCTCCCGGTCCTCGCCTGGATGGAGCGACAGGAAGGCGATCCGCGGGGCCGTCATGCGACCTCCCACCGCGACGGAGCGGGGGCCGTGTAGCAGGCCATCCGCGTGCGGTAGAAGTCGAGCGTGCGCGCAAGCCCCTCGCGCAGCGGCGTCCGCGGCTCCCAGCCGATCGCCTGGCGCAGGCGCGTCGAGTCGAGATAGACGCTGCCGATGTCGATCGCCTTCCGGTCTGCGGGCCAGTCGACGAACCGCACGCGGCCGCTGCCGGCCAGCTCGATGAGCAGCGCGACGAGATCGCGGTGGGCGATCGGCTGCGAGCCGCCCACGTTATAGGTGCCGCCCAGGCACCGCTCGCTGAGTCCTGCCTGCAGCATTGCCTCGACCACGTCGTCGACGTAGACGAAGTCGCGGACCTGGCTGCCGTCGCCGAAGACGGTAATCTCGCGATCCTCGAGCGCCAGCCGGATGAACCAGCCGATGAACCCGTGACGGTCGTGCTGGATCAGCTGTCGCGGACCGTAGGCGTTGGTCACCCGCAGCACGCAGATCGGCAGACCGAAGACCCGATGGTAGAGCTGATGGTACGACTCGGCGGCGGCCTTGTGGATGCCGTTGACGTCCGGCGGCAGGATCGGGTGCGCCTCGTCGACGGGCACGCGCTCGGGCCGCCCGTAGAGATGGCGCGTGCTCGTGAAGACGATGCGGGCCTCGGGCGTCCGCGCACGGCACGCCTCCAGCAGGCGTAACTGGCTCTCGACGTTGATGCCGAGATCGTCGAGCGGATGGCGCATGCTGTCGATGTGACTCACCTGCCCGGCCAGGTTGAAGATCACGTCGACCCCGTCGAGCGCACGGACCAGCGCCTCCGGGTCGCGCAGGTCGGCCACCGCCACCTCGACGCGCCCCTGGAGGCCGTCGATGTTGCACAGGTTCCCCCCCATGCCCGGGATGAGCGCGTCGATGATGCGGACCGAGGCCTCGAGCGCCACCAGCCGGCCGGCGAGGTTGCTGCCAAGGAACCCCAGCCCGCCGGTAATCAGCACCCGCTTCCCGCGATAGGCTTCTGTCGCCTGGCCCGTCGTCTCCTGTGTCATGCCTGCCGCTGGTGGTGGTTCTGAACCGATTCGACCTTCGGTACCGGCCGGATTGCGGGCGTGGGGTGGGGACGAACGAGGACGAGTTCACGCCACAACCGGCCCACGTCGAAGAGGGTGCGCCGGATCCTGGCGAAGTTGAAGAACTGCGACTTCCCCGAGGCACGATGGTAATGGTGCACGGGGGCCTCCACGATGCGGTAGCCCCGATCCTGGATCTTCTTCATCATCTCCAGGCAGATGACGCCGCTGTCCTCCTCCAGCCGCACTTGGTCGAAGATCGCGCGGCGCAGCAGGCGGAAGTCGCAATCGACGTCCCGCAGGCGCAGCCCGAACAGCCGCTTGACCGCGTGGTGATAGAGGCGGCCGATGACG
Source organism: Acidobacteriota bacterium (assembly GCA_028876655.1). Classification (GTDB taxonomy): domain Bacteria; phylum Acidobacteriota; class Vicinamibacteria; order Vicinamibacterales; family CAVVIG01; genus JAGWRA01. Next base: position 7,842 of record JAGWRA010000043.1, read on the forward strand.
ATGCGATGCCAGGGATCGGAGCGGCTGATCTTGTAGCCGTTCACGAGGTCGACGTCGGCCGTCATCAGCGGCCACAGGACGGCGAGTTCCCCCGGGTCGTACTGCGCGTCGCCGTCGGTGTAGAAGACCAGTTCCTTGCTCGCGGCATCGAATCCGCTGCGCAGCGCCCCGCCGTAGCCCCGATTGCGCGCGTGCTGGATCACCCGCACGCAGGCATACTGCCGGGCCAGCTCGTCGAGGACCTGACGCGTGCTGTCGGCGCTGCCGTCGTTGACGACGATCACCTCGAAGTCGCTCGTCAGTTCGGACGCCGTCTGCACGGCACGGATCACCAGGCTGGCGATCGTGAACCCGTCGTTGTACGCAGGAAAGAAGATGCTGAGACCAGTGCTCGACGAGGGTTTCATGAACCGGAGCCCCTGCCATCCCCCGCCAGAAACAACCCGCTGAGCTGGGGGCCGGAATGATTGCACGAAGTCTGCACAGAATCAATTGTTGAGTCTATTGGTCTATCCTCTGCCGTAGAATCCAGGTGCCCCGTCCTTCCTTATGAGCCCCTCCCCTGCCGCGGCCGACATGGATCGCCTTCTGGAAGCGACCGCCATGGCCGAGTCGAAGCACTTCTGGTTCAAGGGGTTCCGGCGATTTGTCAGGCCGCGGGTCGCCTCGGCCCTGACCGGAGTGGCCCGGCCGGCCATCCTCGACGCCGGCGCGGGCACCGGTGTCAACCTCGACTGGCTCTGCCGGTACGGCCGCACCTGGGGCCTCGAGCGCAGCCGGGCAGGGCTCCGTCTCGCCCGGGAGATGGGACGAGCCGGCCTGGCCGGCGGTGACGTCACCCGTCTGCCGTTCGCGACCGGCGTCTTCGATCTGGTGACCTCGTTCGATGTGATTTACAGCCTGGAGGCAGCCGACGAGCGGATGGCGCTCGCAGAGGCCTGGCGTGTCCTCCGGCCGGGTGGGGCTCTCGTGGTCAACGTCGCCGCGCTTCCGATCCTGCGCGGCGATCACTCGGCGCTGAGCGGGGAGCGGCGGCGCTACACCCGCGCAACGCTGCGCGCGGCGCTGACGGCTGCGGGATTCGACGTCGGCGAGCTCAGCTACACGAATGCGCTGCTCGTGCCGCTGCTGTTCGTGCTCCGGGCGCGGCAGCGGCGGCGTGGTCTCGCGGCGCGCACCGCGGAGATCACGGTTCCCCCTGCCCCGATTAACGCGCTGCTGACGGCCCTGCTCGCGATCGAAGCCGCGGTCAGTCGCGCGGTGCCCCTCCCCTTCGGCAGCTCGCTCCTCGCCGTCGCGAGGAAGTCGAAGCGTTCGCCGGGGGATGTGCGGGCCTGACACACTCGAACTTCCGGGGGGCACGGACGCATATCCGGGACTGCATCCGCAGACCCCGGCGCGCCGATAGCTCCATGTAGAGTGGCCGACGCCACGCTTCGCCGCCTCTTCGCCTGCGCCGCGTTGCGCTTGGGACCGCTGACCGCTCTATGGTAAAGTCCAGTGCCCGGGCGCGCGGACAAGTCCCCGGGCCTGTGCCATTTCCCCGGGAATGGCGTTGCGCGCTTCGAGCCGAGTTCACGACACGAAGACGGATGCCCGCTCGCCGATACACGGTCCTCATCGCGGATCGCCAGACTGGCGTCGTACGCCGGCTCACCCTGAGTCTGCGGCCGACGCTGGGCGTGCTGGTCTTCCTCTTCCTGCTGCCGATCCTCATCGGGCTCGGTGCGAAGTGGAGCGCCCGGTCGCAGATCGATCAGCTCCAGGCGACCAACTCGTTGCTCGAGATCGAGAACGGCAGCTATCGCGCCGCCACCGGGGCGCTCACCAACCAGCTCTCCTCGCTCCAGACGGTCATCGGCGACATCGGCAACCGGAGCAAGCTCGACCCGGCCGAGGCGAAGGCGATTGCCCACCTCCCCGCCGTCATCAAGGCGCGGGCGGAGGGGGGCAGCAACCCGATTCCCGGGGCGCAGCCGCTCGTCGCCGGGGCGCTGAACTCTCCGGACAGCACCTTCGGCGTCCTGCGCGATCTGCTCGAAGGGCTGGAGAGCCGCCTGCGCAACGTGCAGCAGAACGTCCAGCGCCGCGAAGCGCTGGCGGCCGCGACCCCGTCGATCTGGCCGACCAATGGCTGGCTGACGGCGCGCTTCGGCGAGCGGATGGATCCCTTCACCGGCGAGCCGGAGTTCCATCAGGGGATCGACATCTCGGCCGACAAGGGGACGCCGGTGTTCGCAACGGCCGACGGCACGGTGGAGTTCGCCGGCTACAGCACGGGCGGTTACGGGAAGATGGTGATGCTGCGCCACGGCTTCGGCCTGGAGACGCGGTACGCCCATCTCAGCCGGGTCGCCGTGAAGGACGGCGAGCACGTCACCCGCGGCCAGACGATCGGGTTCGTCGGCGAGACCGGCCGCGCCACCGGCTACAACCTGCACTACGAGATCCTCGCGAACGGCAGGCTCCTCAACCCGCTCGACCTGCTGCTGCGGACTCCTCCACGTCCGTAACCTGCCGGCCGCCCTCTCCCGCCGGCCCACGGGATGGCCCGCCGCGCCGCCGCCGTTTCTTGACGGTTTCCCGTAACCTCCGCTAAGATAATCGGATACACGCCGGGCTACGGTCTCGCCTTTCATGATTGTCGACACCATCCTCGCCAAAATCGTCGGGACGCAGAACGACCGGACGCTCAAGAAGCTCCGGCCGCTCATCGCGGAGATCAACGGTCTCGAACCGCCCATCCAGGGGCTGACCGACGAGCAGCTGCGCGCGAAGACCGACGAGTTCCGGCAGCGGCTGGCGTCGGGCGCGA
>JAGWRA010000044.1 GCA_028876655.1 Acidobacteriota bacterium
CGTCGTCAACGAGCCGTCGATCGTCGCCATCAACAAGCTGAACGGGCGGGTTGAGGCGGTCGGCAAGGAAGCCAAGGAGATGCTCGGCCGGACCCCCGGCAATATCGTCGCCATCAAGCCGATGAAGGATGGCGTGATTGCCGATTTCGAGGTCACCGAGAAGATGCTGACCTACTTCATCAAGAAGGCGCACAACCGCAACGTCTGGGTGCGGCCCCGGATCGTCATCGGCGTGCCGTCGGAGATCACCCAGGTCGAGAAGCGGGCGGTCAAGGACAGCGCGTACCGGGCCAAGGCCAGCGAGGTGCACCTGGTGGAGGAGGCGATGGCGGCGGCCATCGGGGCCGGCATGCCGATCACCGAGCCGTCGGGCAACATGATCGTCGACATCGGCGGCGGCACGACGGACATCGCCGTGATCTCCCTCGCCGGCATCGTCTACAGCAAGGCGGTGCGGGTCGCCGGCAACGAGATGGACGAGGCGATCATCCAGTACATCAAGCGGACCTACAACCTGCTCATCGGCGAGCGGACGGCCGAGCAGATCAAGATGGAGATCGGCTCGGCGTTCCCGGTCGAGGAGCGGCTGACGATGGAGATCAAGGGGCGGCACCTCATCGAAGGGGTGCCGAAGACGATCACCGTCACCGACGAGGAGATCCGCGAGGCGCTGGCCGAGACCGTCAACGTGATCGTGGACGCGGTGCGCGTGGCGCTCGAGCGGACGCCGCCGGAACTGTCGGCCGACATCGTCGACCGCGGCATCGTGCTGACGGGCGGCGGGTCGCTGCTGAAGAACCTCGACAAGCGGCTGCGCGAGGAGACCGGGCTGCCGCTGGCGATGGCGGAGGACCCGCTGTCGTCGGTCGTGCTGGGGGCCGGCAAGATGCTGTCGGACTTCAACCTGTTGCGGAAGATTTCGATCGACTAGACGTGACCATCCTGGACCTTCGCCAGCACACCGGCTACCTGCTCGCGGCCATCGTCGTGGGGCACGTCATCCTCATCTCGACGCAGGTGACCTCGCGCACGGGCGTGCCGGTGCTCGCCGAGGTGACCTTCGGCGTCTTCTCCCAGGTGCAGCGCGGCACGGCGGCCGTCGTCGACGGCGCCGAGCAGGTGTGGCGCAACTACGCGGCCCTGCGCGGCGTGCGGTCCGATAACCGGATGCTGCGGGAGGAACTGGCGACCGCCCGCGTCCAGCTGCAGGAACAGCGCGCGCTGGCCGAGCGGAGCCGGACGCTCGAGCAGCTGCTGGGGCTCCGCGACCGGTCGAACCTGTCGATGGCCGCCGCCGACGTGATCGCGGCCGGGGCCACGCCCGACTTCCGGACGGTGACGATCGACCGCGGGACCCTGGGCGGGCTGCATCGCGACATGGCGGTCATCGCCCCCGGCGGCGTGGTCGGCCGGGTGGTCATGTCGGGCCTGAACGCGTCGCAGGTGCAGCTGCTCATCGATCGCAACGCCGCCGCCGGGGCCCTCATCGAGCGGTCGCGCGCCCAGGGCGTCATCATGGGGGGCGACAACGGCCAGCTGCGGATGCAGTACGTGGCCGAGACGGCCGACGTGAAGGTCGGCGACGAGGTGGTGACCTCGGGCATCGACGGGATCTATCCGAAGGGGTTCGTCATCGGGCGGGTGACGAGGGTGGAGCACGGCGTGGGCGGCTACCGGCTGATTGCCGTGGCACCGGCGGTCGACTTCCACAGCCTCGAAGAGGTGATGGTCATCACGACGCCGCCGCCCTCGCGTGACACCGGAGCGGCTCACGAGTGAAGGCCGTCTGGATCGCCCTGGCCACGACGGCGGCGCTGGCGCTGCAGACCACGGTGGCCCATGCGTTCATGGTCCACGGCAGCGTGCCGGTGGATCTGGTGCTCGTCGTGGTCGTCTACGTGGCGCTCTCGTCGGGACCGTTCACCGGCCTGCTGGCCGGGACCTTCGCCGGGCTGGCGCAGGATGCCCTGTCGGGCGGGATCATCGGGATCGGCGGGCTCGCCGACACGCTCGTCGGCTTCCTGGCCGGCGTCGTCGGCACGCAGTTCATCGTCACGCAGCCGCTGACGCGCATGGTCGTCTTCTTCGGCGCGACGGTCGTGCGGGCGATTCTGTTCATGGGGCTGTACGCGCTGCTCGGCCTGCGGCACTTCCCGTCGCCCTACGCGGCGGTGGCCATCCAGGGCGTGGGCAACGCGGTCGTCGGGGTCGTGGCGTTCGAGATCGTGGAAGTGCTGCCCGGGGCGATCGAGCGGCGCCGGCTCCGGGGGCCGCGGCTGCGTCGCTGAACGCGGAATTCGGGGACAGGAAGCATGGCTGAAGACCGCCGGAAGATTGCGTTTCGCCTGTCGATCCTCCGCTACGGCAGCGTGGGGGTGTTCATCGTGCTGGCCGTCGCCTTCTGGGTGCTGCAGGTCGTCCAGCACGCCACCTACGAGGAGATGGCCGAGAACAACCACCAGCGGACGCTCGCCCTCCGGGCGCCGCGCGGCCTGATCTTCGACCGTGACGGCCGCGTCCTCGTCGAGAACCGCAACTCGTACGACATCGCCCTCGTGCGCGAGCACACCCGCAACCTCGGCCAGACGATCCGCCTGCTCGCTTCCGTCCTCGGTCTCAAGGAATCGCTCGTCCGCGAGATCGTCGACCGGCACCGCCACCAGCCGTCCTACGAGCCGATCGTCATCGTCCAGGACGCGTCGCTCGCGCAGGTCGCCGCGGTGATGGCCCGCCGGCTCGACTCGGAACTGCCCGACGTCGTCGTCGAGAAGGTGCCGACCCGCCGCTATCCGCCCGACTCGCTCGCCGCCCACCTGTTCGGCTACGTCGGGGAGGTGAGCGACCAGCAGGTCGCCTCCGACGGGCTCGACAGCGGCGACATCGTCGGGCAGACGGGCCTCGAGAAGATCTACAACAGCCTGCTGATGGGCGAGGACGGGGCGCGCCGCGTCGTCGTCAACAGCATGGGCCGCGAGATGCGGACGCTCGAGGAGATTCCGCCGGTCGAAGGGCGGCGCATCAAGCTCACGATCGACGAGGACCTGCAGAAGGCGGTCGAAGAGGGCTTCCGCGACTCCGGGTACAACGGCGCGGCGGTCATCCTCAACCCGAACACCGGCGAGGTGCTCGCGCTGACGAGCCTGCCCGAGTACAACCCGAACGAGTTCGCCGCCGGCATCGATCACGCGGAGTGGGCCTCGCTCACCACCGACAAGCTGCACCCGCTCGAGGACCGGGCGCTGCAGGGACGCTACTCTCCCGGATCGACGTTCAAGATCGTCGTGGCGACCGCCGCGCTCGAGGAAGGGCTGGTCACGCCCGACTTCAAGGTCCATTGCACCGGCGGCGCCGACTTCTACGGCCGCTACTTCCACTGCTGGAAGAAGGGGGGCCACGGAACGCTCGACATGGCCCAGGCGCTGCAGCAGTCGTGCGACGTGTACTTCTACACCCTCGGCAACATGCTCGGCGTCGACAAGATCCACAAGTGGGCGACGCGGCTCGGGCTGGGCGAGAAGACCGGGATCGACCTGCCGAACGAGGTGCAGGGGCTCGTCCCCTCCACGCAGTGGAAGAAGGAAGCGACCGGCCAGAAGTGGTACGCGGGCGAGACGATCTCCGTCGCCATCGGCCAGGGGCAGGTCTCGGTGACGCCGGTTTCGCTCGCCGTCATGATCTCGACGATTGCCAACGGCGGCACCCGCGTGACGCCGCACCTCCTGAAGGCCGTCGACGATGGCAGCGGCTGGAAGCCGGTGCCGCCACCGCCCCCCAAGGGGGTCGTCCAGCTGAAGCCGGAGACGATCGAGACGCTCCACGAAGGGCTCTCGATGGTCGTCAACCAGCCGGGCGGCACGGCGTACTGGGACTGGCACAAGCCGGGGCCCAACTCGGCGGATCTGGCCGGCTTCGAAGTCGCCGGCAAGACCGGCACCGCGCAGGTGATTTCGCTGGCGGGCGCCCGCGAGGCAGCCGGCAAGACCGACAAGAACCTGAACGATCACGGCTGGTTCGTCTTCTTCGCGCCGGTCGACCACCCGCAGATTGCCGGCGTCGTCTTCGCCGAGCACTCGGGACACCCGGGGGTGGCCGCGATTCCGATCGCGCGCTTCGCGCTGGAGACCTATCAGGCCGAGAAGGAAGGCAAGCCGCTGCCTGTCTGGCCGGCCGCGCCGAAGCCGGCGGTGGCCGCCGCCGCGGCGACCACCACGACGACGGGGGGCACGGGGCAGCGGTAAGGACGAGGGGCCACGGGCTGCGGGCTGCGGGCTACAGGGCCCGAAGCCTGCGCATTCGAGCATCGCAACGGCGCGCACGGCGCGCCCGCGAGCGGAACGGAGCGAGCCGGTTCGCGAGCGAGTGAAGTGAGCCGGGGTTTGGGGCAGAGCCCCATGTGATCATGTTCGACCGCCATCTCTGGCATTACATCGACTGGCTGCTGCTGGGCGCCATCCTGACGCTGTGCTTCATCGGCGTGGCGATGATCTACAGCGTGACGGGCGCGGTGCACGGCAGCGATTCGCAGCTGTACCTGAAGCAGATCTACGCGATCCTGCTCGGCCTCGGCGCCCTGGTGGTGTGCCTGTCGATCGACTACCGGACGCTGGCCGACAAGTCTCACCTCGTCTACATCGCGATCCTGGCGCTCCTGCTGTACGTGCTGCTGTTCGGCACGCTCGCCGGCGGGTCGCGCCGCTGGATCCAGCTCCACGTCTTCAACCTCCAGCCCTCGGAGTTCGCCAAGATCGCGGTGGCGCTGGTCCTCGCCAAGTTCTTCGGCGAGAACCGGCAGAGCATCCCGACCCCCGTCGAGCTCGCGCTGGCCGGCGTGCTGACGATCGTGCCGCTCGGGCTCATCGCGAAGGAGCCCGATCTCGGCACGGCGGTCACGCTGATTCCGATCTACCTCGGCATCGCCTATCTGGCCGGCATGCGGATGAAGATGCTCGGGATTCTGGCGATCGCGTTCGTCCTGCTGGCGCCGGTCGCCTGGAAGTACGGCCTCAAGGATTACCAGAAGTCGCGGATCACCACGTTTCTCAACCCCACGCAGGACGCCCGCGGCGCGGGCTACCAGCAGATCCAGGCCCGCATCACGGTCGGGTCCGGCGGACTCGAGGGGAAGGGGTTCGGCAAGGGGACGCAGGGACAGCTGCGCTTCCTGCCGGTCGCGCACAACGATTTCATCTTCTCGGTGCTGGCCGAGGAGCAGGGGTTCATCGGCGTCCTCGTGACGCTCGGGCTGTATCTGTTCGTGATCATCCGGGCGCTGGAGGCGGCGCGTCTGTCCAACGACCGCCTTGGCGCGTACCTGGTGCTGGGAGTGCTCGCCACCTTCACGTTCCAGGTCATCTACAACATCACCATGTCGGCCGGACTCGCACCCGTCAAGGGGCTCACCCTGCCGCTGATGAGCTACGGCGGATCCTCGATGATCGCCACGCTCGCCGGCTTCGGGCTGATCCTCAACGTGCGGATGCGCCGGTTCACCAACTAGGCCGGGAGACCGGCGGCATGGTCGTATCACGGGACGGCGGGCTGGAAGCCCTGACCGGTTCCCGGGTCGACGATCGGCGGAGGCCGGTACGCCCCGGCAGGGTCCCCCTGACGGGGGACGCTGCCCGCGGGGCAGCCGCCTCCGGGCTCGCGCCCGCGGAACCCGGCCGTCCCTGGAGTGTCCGGCATGACCAAGGAGATGATCGTCTCCTCGAACGGCCACGAAACGATGGTGGCCATCCTCGAGGACGACGCGGTCGCGGAGATCTTCGTCGAGCGGGAGCGGCAGCGCGGCGTCTTCGGCAACATCTACAAGGGCCGCGTGTCGAAGGTGCTGCCCGGCATGCAGTCGGCCTTCGTCGACATCGGTCTCGAGCGCCACGGCTTCCTGTACGTCTCTGACGTCGTCAACACGATCGAGGAGTTCGAGCGGCTCGAGTCGGGCGACGAGGACGAGGCGGAGCCCGTCAAGGGCGAGGCCCCGCGCGAGGAGCCGAAGGAGGGCGGCCGGGGCGGCGGCCGGGGCCGCGGGCGCGACCGCGAGCACGATCGCGCGGCCCAGGCGAAGATCGAGGACCTGCTGAAGGAGGGCCAGGAGATCCTGGTCCAGGTGGCCAAGGAGCCGCTCGGGACCAAGGGCGCCCGCCTGACCTCCCACGTCACGATGGCGGGGCGCTTCCTGGTCTTCATGCCGACGGTCGATCACGTCGGCGTGTCCCGCAAGATCGACTCCCGCGAGGAGCGCAACCGGCTGCGCGGCATCGTCCGCGAGTTCCGCGAGGCGCACGGCTTCACCGGCGGCGTCATCATCCGCACGGCCGCCGGCGGCCGGCCGAAGGACGACATCGTCAGCGACCTGGCCTACTTCCACCGCGTGTGGACCGAGATCCGCCAGAAGGTCGACTCCTCGCGCGCCCCGGCCGTGGTCTACCGCGAGCAGAGCCTGGTGGCCAAGCTGCTGCGCGACCTGCTCACCGAGGACTACGCCGCCATCCGGATCGACAACGAGACCGAATACCAGCGCGTGAAGGAGCTCGTGGAGCGGATCCTGCCGCCGCTCGCCTCCCGCGTGAAGCTCTACACGAAGGACTTCCCGATCTTCGAGGAGTACGGCGTCCAGGCCGAGATCGACCGGGCACTGCGCAGCAAGGTCTGGCTGAAGTCGGGCGGGTCGATCGTCATCAACCAGACCGAGGCGCTCGTCGCCATCGACGTGAACACCGGGCGCTACGTCGGCAAGCGGACCGGGCGGCTCGAGGACACCATCGTCAAGACGAACCTCGAGGCGGCGAAGGAGATCGTGCAGCAGATCCGGCTGCGCGACCTGGGCGGCATCATCGTCCTGGACTTCATCGACATGGAGGAGAAGAAGAACCGCCAGAAGGTGTTCCAGGCGGTCGAGCAGGAGCTGCGCAAGGACCGGGCGCCCTCGAAGGCCGTGCAGGTCTCCGACTTCGGGCTCATCATCGTCACGCGCAAGCGGGTGAAGCAGAGCCTGGAGCGCGTCCTCACCGAGCCCTGCCCGTACTGCTCGGGGACCGGCGTCATCAAGTCCAGCTCGACGATCTGCTACGAGATCCTGTCGGAAGTCCGGAAGATGGGAGCCGAGCTCGAGGGCCGCGGCATCCTGCTGCGCGTCAACCCCGACATCGCGCGGGCGCTGAAGGAAGAAGAGCACGCCGTGCTGCGCGACCTGCGCCAGTCACTCGGCAAGGAGATCACCATCAAGCCCGATACGCACCTGCATCACGAGCAGTTCGATCTGATGGCGGTGTAGGGGGAAGAGTGGCGGGCTGCGGGCTCCGGACTGCCGGCTACGGGGCCTCAGGAGGTGGGCTACAGGCCCCGGGGCTCCGTCGCCCGAAGCCCGTAGCCGGTAGCCCCGTCCCTTACTTCTTCACGATCGGCAGGTGAACGAGGTAGTTGTTCCCGCCCTTGTTCACCCAGATCCGCAGGTACTCGCCGCCCTTCAGCACCTCCACACGGGCGTGGCCGGGCTTCGGCTTGTTCGGATCCTTGGCAATCTGCCCGATCTTGTCGTCCGGGATCACGCTGGCCAGTTCCTTGCCCTTGACCTGGCCGCGCTGGTGGAATTCCACCCAGCGCTCGACCGACGTCTCGCCTTCGACGGCCGGTCCTTCGCCGTCCAGCGTCAACACGTAGGTGCCGGCCGCGAGCGGCTCGCCGTTGGCCGTGACCGCGTGCGCGATCCGCACGGTGGCCAGCCGCTCCAGGCCCGATGCCTGCGCCGCCCGCGCGGCATGCTTCATCGAGGTCGTCGGCTTCGAGGTCCCGGCGAACGCGGTGCCCGCGGCCGCGACGGCTCCCACGAGAATTCCGACGAGGAATGCCCGCTTCATGTCTTGCCTCCTGATACCCTGTGCGCCGGTCCGCAACACGCCGCCGGCATCACAGTAACGAGAGCCCTCTGACCGGTTGCCGGAACGACCGTCGGGCGTCCTGGCTGACGCACGGCCGCATGCTGTCCGGAACCGAGCTGGCTTCAGCAATTATACCGGACGCCGGGCCAGCTGTTCCGTTCGCCAGTCGCTGCGTTGCCGGCCTCCGCGCGGGGGTGTGCAACCCGCGGTGCCGGCACTTGCCCGCCATAACCGGGAGCAAAGCCAGTGCCATCGGCGGGGATGGGCGCGCGGGAAGCGGGCGATGTAACTGATTCAAAACAGACGCGTTAGGGAAGCCGATCCGGAGGCGGCCGGTGGCCGGGCGACGCGCGCGTCGGGAATGCGCGCGTTTGTGCCCGGCCGCGTCTGAAACCACAACACTCGAGACGGCCTACTGCTTCTTCAGCGAGATGTCGCCGCTGAACGTCCGGATGCTCAGGAGCGCGCTGGCATCGCCGAAGGTGCCATGGATGGCGTGCCGCGTCCGCCGGCCGGCCCCTTCGGTGTCGCGAATCGTGATGGGGTAGTCGGTGTCGATGTCGCCCGAGAAGCTCGAGGCGTTGAGCTCGAAGCCGGTCGCACCGGTCAGCCGCAGCTGGATGTCGCCCGAGTGCGACGAGATCTCGTACCGGCCGTTCTTCGCCAGCGGCCCCTCGAAGGTGAACCGCCCGCTGACCGTCCGCGCGCTCACGCGGCTGCAGGTGGCGTCGGTCAGCGAGAGGTCGCCGCTGACCGAGGAGAGATCCAGCCCCTGAGCCTTCAACCCCCGGATGGTGACGTTGCCGCTGACGCTGCCGGTCGACAGGTCGGTGTCAGCCGCCGCCCGGGTGATCGAGACGTCGCCCGAGACCGAGCTCGCCTTGTCGAGATGGGTCACGTCGCTGACGGCCACCTCGCCGCTGACCGATTCGGCCCGCACGTCGCCCTGGACCTTGCTGACCTTGACGTCGCCCGAGACCGAGCGCAGGTAGACGGACGCGTCGGACGGGACGGCAATCGTGTAGTCGACCGAGACATGGGACGATCCGCCGCGATACAGGGTGCGGACCTCGACCCGATCGCCGTGTTCGGCCACGTCGATGTTGACGTCGTCGAGCTGGCTGCCGCGCGCCGGCCCGCCGCCGGCGCGCTTGGCGGCGTCGATCCGGATCTCGTGGCCGCTGGTTCCCGTGACGGTGATGCGGCCCGACAGGTTCGAGACCGTCAGCGAGCTCGCCGCCCCGACCGTCACGGTGCGGCTGAACTGCGCCGCGTCCTGGCCGGCCAGCGCGCGGCCGGCGCCCGAGAGGCACAGCAGGCCCGTCAGGGCCGCCGCGTGCGCGAGTGTCCACCGATGCCTGGGAGTCATGGTCATGGTCCGTCTCACGATTTCTTCATGTCCTGCACGATGCGGGCGGCGCCGGCCTGATTGCCCTTCCGCATCTCGTTGATGAGCGCGATCGTCTCCTGGAGGAGCCCGACCTTCGTCCGGAAGGCATCCAGGAGGCTCGCCTGCGCGGGCTCGCTCGTCGGCTGCTGCTGCAGCGCCGTCCGGCTGTCGGCAATCGCCTGATCGACGATCGCCAGGTTCTTCTGCAGCGACGCGGCCACCTTCGGATCCAGCGAGCCCTCGCCGGCCTTGGCGATCTGCTGGAGACCTTCGATCGCCTTCTGGTAATGGTCCTCGGCCTGCTTCAGCTCGCCGGCCACCGACTCGGCCGTGGCAGGGGCCCCGGCCGGCGCTGCCGTCTCCACCCCTGCGGCTGCCGTGATGGGCGCGGGCGGGGTGCCGCCCGGACGCTCGATCAGCCAGACGATCGAGGCGGTCACCGTAATCAGCGCGAGGACCGCCGCGGCGGCGAGGCCGGCCTGCCACGCCGGCGACAGCCAGGACGCGAACGCCGACCGGCGGCCGTGCGCCGGGGCGATCGGGGCCGTCGCACGC